>DASUNW010000021.1:0-8075 GCA_036276955.1 Alcanivorax sp.
GGCGGCTGTGACCGGGAGCGCCTGCTCACCTTTCTCGCCGACCGCCACCGCCAGGGCGTGGGCGCGCGCTCGGTGGCGCGCCAGTTGTCCGCCTTGAAGAGCTTCTTTCGCTGGATGAAGCGGGAAGGGCGGATCGCCGAAGACCCGACCCTGAACGTGACGCGCCCGCGCATCGGGCGGTCCTTGCCGAAGACGCTTTCCGAAGCCGATGTGGAAGCGCTGATGCGGGCGCCGGATCTGGATGACACCCTGGGCCTGCGTGATCGCGCCATGCTCGAGGTGTTATACGCGTCCGGGTTGCGGGTCTCGGAACTGGTGGGGCTGACGCTCAGCCAGGTGAACCCCCGCCAGGGCCTGGTGCGGGTGATCGGCAAGGGCGACAAAGAGCGGCTGGTGCCGCTGGGCGAAGAGGCCCTGCACTGGCTGGAGCGCTATTTGCGTGACGCCCGGCCGGCGCTGCTCGGGGCGCATCGCGAGGTGCTGTTTCCCAGCCGGCGCGGCGGCTTCATGACCCGCCAGACGTTCTGGCACCGGATCAAACAACTGGCGGTGCGTGCCGGGGTGCAAAAGCCGTTATCGCCCCATACACTGCGGCACGCCTTTGCCACGCATTTGCTCAACCACGGCGCCGACCTGCGCGTGGTGCAGATGCTGCTGGGACACAGTGATCTGTCCACCACGCAGATTTACACTCACGTCGCCCAGCAGCGGTTACAAGAGATGTACCAACAACACCACCCGCGCTCGGGAACCTGAGTGTGGCCCCGGGCTCCAAAGGACTTGGGCCCCGAACAACTGGAGAACAATGATGAAAGCGATTTTAAGTGCCCGGATGGCGACACTGGCGGCCACCTTGCTGGCTGTGTCGGCGGTCGCACAGGGCGCGGGGGAGATCGACAAGAAAGCGTTCAAGAGTAATTTCCAGGAGGCTTTTCCGCGCACCGAGATCACCGCTATCCGGCCCGCCGCCGACGGTCTGGTGGAAGTGGAGCTGAACGGGCGCGAGATCATCTACGCCTCCGAGGACGGTCGCCTGGTGTTCACCGGCGACGTCATCGAGCTGCGCGACAGTGGTCCGGTCAACCTTAAGGAAGCCCGTTACCAGAAAGTGCGTACCGCCGGGCTGGCCGACCTGGATCAGGACGATTTGATCACCTATCCGGCCCAGGGCAAGGAAAAGGCCGAGATTTTCGCCTTCACCGACATCACCTGCGGCTACTGCCGCAAGATGCACCGCCACATCGAGGAATACACCAGCGCCGGCATCACCGTGCATTACCTGGCGTTCCCGCGTGGCGGCCCGGAGGCCGACAGCGCCGAGGACATGCGCCACATCTGGTGTGACGCCAAGCCCGGCGAAGCGCTCACCGCCGCCAAGCTGAACAACGAGATCTCCGACGCCGAGCTGGCCGAGTGTGCCGCCGCCGTGGACGAGCAGTACCAGCTGGGGCTGGAATTCGGCGTGCGCGGCACCCCGGCGGTGTACACCGCCGACGGCGCCCAGCTGGGTGGTTACGTGACCCCGCAACAGCTCAGCCAGCGCCTCGGTCTCTAGCTCCAGGCCCCGCCATACGGCGCTTTGCGGCGCCGTTCACCGGTTCTTTACATTGACGGCGCAGGGTTGCGCCGTTAATGTGTCCGGCTTCCGATGACCCGCCCAAGGTGACGCCGTGGACGCCGACTTTCAGCGCATCAAGCGCCTGCCCCCCTATGTCTTCAACATCGTCGGCGAGTTGAAGATGGCGGCCCGTGCGCGCGGCGAGGACATCATCGATTTCGGCATGGGCAATCCGGATCAGCCCACCCCGAAGCACATCGTCGACAAGCTCACCGAGACCGCCCAGCGCGGCGATACCCACCGTTATTCCCAGTCCAAGGGCATTCCGCGCCTGCGCAAGGCGATCACCGACTGGTACCAGCGCCGCTACGACGTGGACCTGGACCCGGAATCGGAAGCCATTGTCACCATCGGTTCCAAGGAAGGCCTGGCCCATCTGGCGCTGGCCACCATGGGCCCCGGCGACACCGTACTGGTGCCCAACCCCAGCTACCCGATCCACCCCTATGGCTTCGTGATCGCCAATGCGGATATCCGCCATGTGCCTTTGGTGCCGGGTGTGGATTTTTTCGAAGAGCTGGTGCGCGCCATCAAGGAAGCGTGGCCCAAGCCGAAACTGCTGGTGCTTAATTTCCCGGGCAACCCCACCGCCCAGTGCGTGGAGCTGGAGTTCTTCGAAAAAGTGGTGGCGATCGCCCGGGAATACGGCATCTGGGTGGTCCACGACATCGCCTACGCGGATATTGTCTTTGACGGCTATAAAGCGCCCTCGATTCTGCAGGTGGAAGGCGCCCGCGAGGTAGCGGTCGAGTTCTTCTCGCTGTCCAAGAGCTATAACATGCCCGGCTGGCGGGTGGGCTTCTGTTGCGGCAACGCGCAACTGATTCAGGCCCTGGGGCGGATCAAGTCCTACCTGGACTATGGCACCTTCACGCCGATCCAGGTGGCCGCCATCGCCGCCCTGGAAGGCGATCAGAGCTGCGTCGGCGAGATCCGCGACATGTACCAGCGGCGCCGCGATGTGCTCTGCGATGGCCTTAACGAACTGGGCTGGACGGTGGAGAAACCCCGCGCCACCATGTTTGTCTGGGCGCGCATCCCCGAGTCGTACCGGGCGATGGGCTCGCTGGAATTTTCCAAGAAGTTGCTTCAGGAAGCGGGCGTGGCGGTATCACCGGGAATCGGCTTCGGTGAATACGGCGACGACCATGTGCGCTTCGCCCTGATCGAAAACGAACAACGCACCCGGCAGGCGTTGCGCGGCATCAAGAAGATGTTCCGTGCCGACGGCGTGTCCGGCGAATGAAAAGAGAGGATGCCAAGGTGAATGCGGTAAAGGTCGGCATAGCAGGTCTGGGCACGGTAGGCTCCGGCACGGTCAACGTTCTGCAGCGTAACGCGCGGGAGATTGCCCGGCGCGTGGGCCGCCCGATTGAGATCGCGCATATCGGCGCCCGCCGTGACAATCCGGCGTGCGACATTAACGGCATTCGCGTGTCGCGGGATATTTTCGCGGTCGCCACCGATCCGGAGATCGACATCCTGGTGGAACTGATCGGCGGCACCGACACCGCCCGCGAGCTGGTGCTCACCGCGATCAAGAACGGCAAGCACATCGTTACCGCCAACAAGGCGCTGATCGCCGAGCACGGTAATGAGATATTCCAGGCCGCCCATCAAAACGGCGTCGATGTGGCGTTCGAAGCGGCGGTGGCCGGCGGCATTCCGATCCTGAAATCCCTGGGCGAGGGGCTGGCGGCGAACCACATCAACTGGGTGGCGGGTATCATCAACGGCACCGGCAACTACATCCTCACCGAGATGGAGCAGGGCGGCCGTGCTTTCCAGGAAGTGCTGGAAGAAGCACAGAGCCTCGGCTACGCGGAAGCGGACCCGACCTTCGACGTGGAAGGCGTGGACGCGGCGCACAAGCTCACCATCATCGCCTCCATCGCCTTCGGTATCCCGCTGCAGTTTTCCAAGGTGTACATGGAAGGCATCAGCCGCATTACCATCGAGGACGTGAAAAGCGCCGCCCAGTTCGGCTACCGCATCAAGCATCTGGGCATCGCCAAGGACACCGGGCACGGCATCGAGCTGCGCGTGCACCCCACCCTGATCCCCCGCGAGACCATGCTGTCGGCGGTCAACGGGGTAATGAACGCGATCATGATTGACGGCGACGCGGTCGGCCCGACCATGTTCTACGGCGCTGGCGCCGGCGCCGAACCCACCGCCTCGGCGGTGGTGGCGGACATCATCGAAATGGGCCGCGCGCTGACCGTGGACCACGACGAGCGGGTGCCGTATCTCGGCTTCCACGCCGACCAGATGTCCGACGATCCGATTCTTACCATCGACGACGTGTCCTGCAGCTTCTACCTGCGTCTGCACGTTCAGGACCAGCCCGGCGTGCTGGCCAATATCACGCGCATCCTCAGTGACAACCACATCAGCATCGAAGCCATGGTGCAGAAGGAAACCGAGGAAGGCCTGGTACCGATCGTGATGATGACCCACAAGGTGCTGGAAGGGGACATGAACGCGGCCCTGGCGGCGATCTCCGCCCTGGACACCGTCGACAACAGTATAATGCGCATCCGCGTGGAAACGCTGGACGCTTGACGCTTAAGAGAGAGACGACATGCCATTTCGTGACCGCTATACCGGCCTGATCAATCGTTACCGTGACCACCTGCCGGTCAACGACGACACGCCGTTGATCAGCCTGGGCGAGGGCAACACGCCGCTGATCCGTCTGAAGAACATTCCCCGCCTGCTCGGCAAGGACGTGGACATCTACGTCAAATACGAAGGGCTCAACCCCACCGGGTCGTTCAAGGACCGGGGCATGACCATGGCGGTCACCAAGGCGGTGGAAGAGGGCAGCAACGCGATCATCTGCGCCTCGACCGGCAACACCTCGGCGGCGGCGGCGGCCTACGCCGCCCGTGCCGGCATCACCGCTTTCGTGATCATCCCCGAAGGCAAGATCGCCATGGGCAAGCTGGCCCAGGCGATGATGTACGGCGCCGTGATCATGCAGATCCGGGGCAACTTCGATCAGGGCATGGAGCTGGTCAAGCAGGTAGCCGAGAAAGCGCCGGTGACGATCGTGAACTCGGTTAATCCCTATCGCCTGCAGGGGCAGAAGACCGCCGCCTTCGAGATCATCGAGGAACTGGGCCGGGCGCCGGATTATCACTGCTTGCCGGTGGGCAATGCGGGCAACATCACCGCCCATTGGATCGGTTACTGTGAATACTCTTCCACCAAGACCGATATCGTCACCGAAGCGTGCGCGTTCTGCGAAGGCCATTGCCGTTACGCCGGCGGCCCGATGATCGGCGACCGGCCCAAGATGCTCGGTTACCAGGCGTCGGGCTCGGCGCCGTTCTTGCGTGGTGAGCGGGTCAGCGATCCGGAAACCGTGGCCACCGCCATTCGCATCGGCAATCCGCAATCCTGGGATAAGGCCTGGAAAGTCAAGGAAGAGTCCGGCGGCTGGTTCGACGAACTCAGCGACGAGGAAATCCTCGCCGCCCAGAAATTGCTCGCCGAGAAAGAAGGCATCTTCTGCGAGCCGGCGTCCGCGGCTTCCATAGGCGGCGCCATGCGCGATATCAAATCCGGCAAGATCGCCGAAGGCTCCACCATCGTTTGCACACTGACCGGCAACGGTCTCAAGGATCCGGACACCGCGATCGATCAGTGCAAGGATTCCCGCATGGTGACCATCGACGCGGAGCTGGACGCGGTTCGCGACGCCATCGTCAAGAACATGTGAAGCCCCGACAAAATGATGTGAGCGTTCAGTGAATGGGCGCGTTCAGTGAAAGGCGCGGCGCCGCAAGATCCGCGCCTTTTCTGTTTTTTGCACAGGCGAACTCAAGCGCCAGCCTTGAAACTTGACGCCGATTGAGGGATACATAAAGTATCCAAGGGCAGCCCGCGGCAATAAGTTCACTGGATTTTTCAATTTTTTATATTGCTGGAAAGCCAGCGACGATCAGGGTTTTTCGGCGAAAGTCCGAGCAACAAAAAGATCATCGGTTTGACATCAGTTCAGTGATCTTTAGGCTGCGTCATGACTTCTGCTGGGGAGACCATAATGAGAAAGTCTATTTTTGCGAAGTCCGCTCTGGGCTTGTTCGCGGCGTCCGCCGTATGTACCCCGATCACCGCCACCGCTGGTGCGGAACTGAGTGCCGGTGTTTGGTGGGTCTACCAGAATGTAACTGATTCTGATTTCAACGCCACTTCGTTCAATGAAGACCTCGACAACGAAACCGGTGGTAACTTCGCCGATCCGGCGCTGATTCTGTATGCCGATGACGACGGCAGCCACGGTCCTTGGCACTTCAGCGCGGAAACCCGTATCGGAACCGGTTCCTTTACCAGTCCCGCTAATAACAACAGTGGGGACAATTTTACCGTGCACAAGGCCTGGATCGGTTATGACCTGACCGAGGACGCCAGCCTCAAGCTGGGTAAAAGCCAGGTACCGTTCGGATGGAAAACCGTTAACTTCTGGCCCGGCGACGGCCTGCAAGGCGGCTACGGCGATCAGATGGACGTGGGCCTGAAGCTGAGTGGTAATGCCGGCGACATCCATTATGACGCGGCCTACTATCACCAGGATGACTGGGGCGAAGACAGCACCGACACCGTTGACGACAACGGTCACTGGGGCAGCAGCGCCACTTATCGCAAGATCAAGACCGGCGTGGTCAACGTCGACTGGAATTTCCTTGAGCATCACACCGTGGGGGCGTCCGCCCAGTACGGCCGCATGCAGGATCTGGTACCGGTGGCGGCCGGTAATCCGTCCGCCAGCAACGATGAAGGCGTTCATCAGGCCTACGATCTGCACTACATGTTCGAGATGAACAACTGGTCCGCCAAGTACCGTTTTATCAGTGTCGAGCGTGATTTCGGCGGCATGGACGCGTTGCTTGCCTCCGCCGACGCGCCGGTAGACGACAAGATCGAAAACCAGCGTCACGTGGTGGAAGTGGGCTACAACCAGAACAACTGGTTCTACTATGTGGACGCCGGTGTGGCCAGCACGGACACCACCGGCAACAACGCCGACGACGTTCAGTTCATCGCGCCCGGCATTCGCTACCAGTACGGTCCCGGCTGGATCTACTTCGAATATCTGCAGTCCGACGGCGACATCAATGCCTACGGCGATGTCTACGAATCGAATTTCGATGCGGCCTACGTCGCCTTCGATTTCTACTTCTAAACCGAGTGCCGTTAAGCCGGCCGCGGGCCGGCTTCACAGTTCGGCGACACCGAACCGCCCGCGCGGCGCCGCATTTCTTTTTTTAGCCGGCGCTGCGTGACACGAAAAATGGAGTCATGCGATGAGCGTGGAATACGAAACAGACTATGAAGTAGGTCAGGATAATGTGCAGATACTGGGTATGGATATGCACAATCCGGTCTTCTTCATCAGTGCGGTGCTGATCCTTGCGTTCGTGATCGGCACCCTGATCTTTCCCGCCGAGGCCAAAACGGCCCTCGACGGCGCCAAGGGCTGGACCATCGATAACTTTGACTGGCTGTTTATGTTCGCCGCCAATGTTTTCGTGTTGTTCTGCATCGCCCTGATTTTTCTTCCCGTCGGCAAGATCCGCCTGGGCGGCAATGACGCGCGACCGGACTTCTCCACCTTTTCCTGGTTCGCCATGCTGTTCGCCGCTGGCATGGGCATCGGCCTGATGTTCTGGAGCGTGGCGGAACCGGTGGGTTACTACACCAACTGGTTCGGGACCCCCTTGAACGTGGCGCCCAACACCCCGGAAGCGAAGGACATGGCACTGGGCGCGGTGATGTATCACTGGGGCCTGCACCCCTGGGCGATTTACGGCGTGGTGGCGTTGTCGCTGGCGTTCTTCGCCTACAACAAAGGCATGCCGCTCACCATCCGTTCCGCGTTCTACCCGATTCTGGGTGAGCGTTGCTGGGGTTGGGCCGGCCATATCATCGACATTCTGGCGGTACTGGCCACCATCTTCGGCCTCGCCACGTCGTTGGGCCTGGGCGCCAAGCAGGCCGCCGGCGGCATGCATTTTCTGTTCGATACCCCCAACGCCATCAATGTTCAGATCGCGATTATTATTGGTGTCACGGCCGCGGCGGTGATCTCGGTCATGCGCGGTCTCGACGGCGGTGTGAAACTGCTGAGCAATATCAACATGGGCCTGGCGGCGCTGTTGCTGTTGTTCGTGATGATCGCCGGGCCCACCTTGCTGATCTTCACCTCCATGGGGCAGACCGCCGTGGACTACGTGGCCAACATCATCCCGCTGAGTAACTGGATTGGCCGGGAGGATCAGGGCTTCTTGCACGACTGGACGGTGTTCTACTGGGCCTGGTGGATTTCCTGGTCGCCGTTCGTGGGTATGTTCATCGCGCGGGTGTCCCGTGGCCGTACCGTCCGTGAGTTCCTCACCGCGGTACTGCTGGTGCCCACCCTGGTGACCGTGGTGTGGATGGCCACCTTCGG
>DASUNW010000022.1:0-4210 GCA_036276955.1 Alcanivorax sp.
CAGCGAGGTGCCGGCGGACAAGCTCAAGCCCGCCCTGCAACTGCTCGACGCCCAATCGCCGCTGCCGCCCGCGCTGTTCAAGCTGTGCCTGTGGACCGCCCAGTATTACCAGCACAGCCTCGGCGACACCCTCAGCTGGGCCTTGCCAGTGCTGCTGCGCCAGGGCGAGCCGGCAGAGGCGCGGCAAGAGCGCTTCTGGTGCATAGCCGAAGGCGCGCAGCTGGACGACCCGCGCCTGAGCCGCGCACCGCGCCAGCGCGACGCACTGAAAACCCTCGCCCAACACCCCCATGGCGTCGCCCATGCCCTGCTGAGCAAGCTGCAACTGAACAAGGACAGCCTCGACCTGCTGCTGGAAAAGCAGCTGGTGCAGGTTGAAGTACGCCGCCACGCGCCGAGCGAACGCCACGCCAACTGGCTGGCTCAACCGGAACTGCCACTGAACGCCGAACAGCGCGCCGCCGCCGAGGCGATCCGCGCAGGCTTTGGCCGCTTCAATACCTTTCTCCTCGCGGGCGTCACCGGCAGCGGCAAGACCGAGGTCTACCTGCAGGCCATGGCGCCGGTGCTGGCCGCCGGCAAACAGGTGCTGATGCTGGTGCCGGAGATCGGCCTCACACCACAGACCCTGCGCCGCTTCCGCCAGCGCTTCGCGGTGCCGGTGACGGTGCTGCATTCCGGCCTCACCGACCGCGAGCGCCTGGACGCCTGGGTGGCCGCCCGGGACGGCCGGGCGCGCATCATTATCGGTACCCGTTCGGCGGTGTTCACCCCGCTCGCCCACCCGGGGCTGATCATTGTCGACGAAACCCATGACGCCTCGCTGAAGCAGCAGGACGGGTTCCGCTACCACGCCCGCGACCTGGCCACTTGGCGCGCCCAGCAACTGGCGGTGCCGGTGGTGCACGGCAGCGCCACCCCGGCGCTGGAGACCCTGCACCTGGCCCGTAGCGGGCGCTACCACTGGCTGCGCCTGACGCGCCGTGCCGGCGACGCCGGCGCGCCGCCGATCGAACTGCTCGACGCCCGCGACACCACCCCGGACCGGCCGCTGCTGCCCGCCGCCCTTAAGGCGATCCGCGACACCCTGGCGCGCGGCGAGCAGGCGCTGGTATTTCTCAACCGGCGCGGCTTCGCCCCGGTCATTCTGTGCCGGGACTGCGGCTGGCAGGACGAGTGTCCCCGCTGCGACAGCCTGATGACCTGGCACCGCAGCGAACAGCAACTGCGCTGCCACCATTGCGGCCACCAGCACCGGGTGCCGCAACGGTGCGGCGACTGCGGCTCCACCAACCTCACCGACGCCGGCGCCGGCACCGAAAAACTGGAAGCGCTGCTGGAAAAGGAGTGCGAGCATGTCAAAGGCGGCGCGCCGGTGGTGCGCATTGACCGCGACACCACCCGCCGCAAGGGCAGCCTGGACGCCAAGTTGGCGCAGATTCAGAAAGGCGAGCCGGCGGTGTTGGTGGGCACGCAGATGCTCGCCAAAGGCCACCATTTCCCGCGCCTCAGCCTGGCGGTGATCACCAATATGGACGCCGGCTTTCTAAGCGCCGACTTTCGCGGGCCCGAGCAGGCCGCCCAGCTGTTGCTGCAGGTGGCCGGGCGCAGCGGCCGCCAGGACCGCCCCGGGCGGGTACTGATGCAAAGCCGTCACACCGACCACAACCTGGTGCAACTGGCCGCCGCCGGCGACTATCAGGCGCTCGCCAACACCCTGTTGGCCGAACGGCGCGGCGCCGGCTGGCCGCCGTTCGGCCATCTGGCCCTGCTGCGCTGCGAGGCGATGACCATGGCCGAGGCACTCACCTTCCTGGAAGAATGCGCCGCCGGGCTGCCGGCGCTGGACAGCGTCCACGTGCTGGGACCGGTTCCCGCGCCGATGGAGAAGCGGGCCGGTCGCTACCGCGCCCAACTGCTGCTGCAAAGCAACCAGCGCCCGCCCCTGCACGGCCTGCTCGACGCCCTTATGGAGCACGCCCGCGCCCTGCCTTCCGGGCGCCGCTGCCGCTGGCATCTGGATGTGGACCCCATCGATCTGCTCTAAAGCGACCCGACGGTCGCCGAAGGGCGGAATTCCGTTTTCGTTTCACGTACAATCGCCGGTCCACGCAACGGCCCCGGAAGACCATGAAAGACCGTCTTGTCGCCCTGATCGAAACCGCTCTGGACACCCTTCGCGAGAACGGCACCTTGCCCGGCGACGCCCGCCCCCCGGTGCAGATTGATCGCACCAAGGACAAAAGCCACGGCGATTTCGCCACCAACATCGCCTTGATGCTGGCCAAGCCCGCCGGGCTCAAGCCCCGCGACCTGGCCCAGGCGCTGGTGGACGCCCTGCCCGACGACCCGGCGGTGGCCAAAACCGAAATCGCCGGCCCCGGCTTTATCAATTTCTTCCAGGCGACCCAGTGGCTGAACAGCCAACTGGACGCGGCGCTCGACGACCCCTATCTGGCGGTGCCGCGCCCGGAGCGCGCGCAAACCGTGGTGGTGGACTATTCCTCGCCGAACCTGGCCAAGGAAATGCACGTCGGCCATCTGCGCTCCACCATCATCGGCGACGCCGTGGTGCGCACGCTTGAATTCCTCGGCCATAAAGTGGTCCCGCAGAACCACGTCGGCGACTGGGGTACCCAGTTCGGCATGCTGCTCGCCTACCTGGAAGAGCAGAAAGACCAGGAGAGCGGCGAGCAGCTCAACCGGGAACTGGGCGACCTGGAAAACTTCTACCGCGCCGCCAAGCAGCGCTTCGACGAGTCGCCGGAATTCGCCGACCGGGCCCGCGCGCTGGTGGTGAAGCTGCAGTCCGGCGACGACTACTGTCTGTCCCTGTGGCGCGAGTTCAACCAGGTGTCACTGAGCCATTGCGACGCGGTCTACCGCCGCCTGGGTGTGACGCTGGGGCCGGATGACGTGCGCGGCGAAAGCGCCTACAACGACGATCTGGCCCAAGTGGTCGCCGATCTGGACAAGGCCGGCCTGCTCACCGAGGACAAGGGCGCCCAGTGCGTATTCCTGGATGAGTTCAAGAACAAGGAAGGCGACCCCCTGCCGGTGATCGTGCGCAAGGCCGACGGCGGCTACCTGTACGCCACCACCGATCTGGCCGCGCTGCGCTACCGCGCCGGCACCCTGGGCGCCGACCGCATCCTTTATTTCGTCGATCAGCGTCAGGCGCTGCATTTTCAGCAGATCTTCACCGTCGCCCGCCAGGCCGGCTTCGTCGGCGAAGGCGTGGACCTCGCGCACATGGGCTTCGGCACCATGAACGGCCCGGACGGCCGCCCGTTCAAGACCCGTGACGGCGGCACCGTCAAACTGATCGACCTGCTCGACGAGGCGGAGCAGCGCGCCTATGACCTGGTGCGCTCCAAGAACGCCGACCTGGAAGACAGCGAACTGCGCGACATCGCCCGCTCGGTGGGCATCGGCGCGGTCAAATACGCCGACCTGAGCAAAAACCGCAGCAGCGATTACATCTTCGACTTCAATCAGATGCTCAGCTTTGACGGCAACACCGCGCCCTACCTGCTGTACGCCTACACCCGGGTGGTGAGCGTGTTCCGCAAGGCCGGGCTGTCGCTTGATCAGGTGCAGACCCAGGTGAGCGGCGACTTCCAGCTTGAACACGACGCGGAGCAGGCGCTGGCCGCGCGCCTGGTGCAGTTCGGCGAGGTGATCGGCCAGGTGGCCGACAAGGGCCAGCCGCATTTTCTTTGCGCCTACTTGTACGACCTCGCCGGCCTGTTTTCCGCCTTCTATGAACACTGCCCGATTCTCGCCGTGGACGACCCGGCGATCCGCGCCAGCCGCCTGAAACTGGCGGCGCTGACCGCGCGCACCCTGTCGCGGGGCCTGGCGCTGTTGGGCCTGACACCTCTGGAGCGTATGTAATGGCGAAGAACACCTCGCGCCGTGGCGCCAGTCGCGGCGGCGGCTCGAAAAAACAGTCGCGCCAGGTACCCGGCTGGGTATGGCTGTTCACCGGCGCCATCGCCGGCCTGTTCGTGGCGTTTCTGGTTCATCTCGCCCATGTGCAGATGGAACAGGGCGGCGGAGACCGCATCGCGGCGGAAAAGCCGCAGCCCAAAAAAAAGGACAACGACGGCGCCGGCAAGGAAGACCAGCCCAAGTTCGATTTCTACGCGGTGTTGCCGAAAATGGAAGTGATCGTGCCCAAGGGCGACGGCGACGAGCAGGAACAGAG
>DASUNW010000023.1:0-10951 GCA_036276955.1 Alcanivorax sp.
CCGTGGTCCGCGTGGGCCGTCAGGCCACCAGCTACAACAACTGCTTCCTGGTTTGTGACGACCGCCGTGACCGCGTGCTGGTGATCCAGCCGCTGAGCAAGAAGCTGCAGGTTCTGGCCATTTACGACCGTCGTCAGGACAACCAGACCTTCTCCAACCACGACAACGGCGACCAGGTCGTACTGGGCTTCGTCGCTAAGCCGATGGGCCTGGACGTGAGCGCCCTCTACATCACCTACCTGAACAACTATGAAGGTGATCTGACCGATCCAATCTTGGCCGGTGAAGGTGCACCTTACGCGATCGCGGGCGCTGACCTGTTCTCCGGTTACGTGAGCGGCAACGTGGGCGAGCTGGCAAAAGCCACCGTCGGTTTCAACCACTTCTCCAACGGCGGCGTGGAAAACAACACCACCGGCAACGAAGGTGATTTCTTCACCGACGCTTCCCTCTCTCAATACATCCGCTTCGAGGGTTCCGTGGGTGTGCTGGACTGGGGCGTGCAGTACGCCGGTGCTCAGGACGGCGGTTTGATCGCTTCCGGCTTCGACACCTACTCCAGCCTGATCAACAACAACCCGGAGAACACCGCCAACCCGACCAGCGTCTACAACATGGGCGCCCTGCTGGGCGTCGAGGACTACGACCAGTCCGTGGCAGCCGGCAAACTGACCTGGAACGTAACGCCCAAGTTCGCCGTGACCGGCGCCGTGGGCCAGTTGTCCATCGACAACCCGGGGACCGCCGCCTCCGGCGACGAGGTTGACGACTCCAGCACCTTCTACGACCTGCAGTTGAGCTACCAGGTGAACAAGTCCCTCAAGACCTGGGTCACCTACGGCATTCTGGAAGAGAACGAAGCGGGCACCCTGTCCGGCAACAATCTGCTGGGTCCGCTGCCCAGTACTGACTTCTCCCAGGACGACGTACAAGCGGCCAGCGTCAACCTGGCTGTGAGCTTCTAAGCAACAGGTCCACTTAGTACCACTTAGTGCGTACCACTTCGGAACCGGGGCGGCGAAAGCCGCTCCGGTTTCGTCGTTTTTAAAAGCCCGAAACGGCGCTGGACAAGCCCACCGCGGGTTGCGCACACTCTTTCTTCATTGTTACGTATCCGGAATCACCGCCATGACCCAAATCATCCCCCGGCGCGCGCTGATCGCCGCCTTGTTCGTCGGCCCGCTGGCCGTCGGCACCCTGGCCGGCTGTGCCACCCAGGACATGACCACCGAAGACACCACCGCCCTGGTGGATTCCCAGGCGGCCTTTGATACCGACCGCCCCAATTGGGAAACCCCGTTTTGGGAACGCTGGGCCAACGCCGGCACCAGCAACGCGGAACGCCCCGATACCGCCGGCGGCGAAGCGCCTCTGGCGAACATCGGCCTTGTTCTCGACCCCGCCATTAAGGACGGTCAGGCGCTGATCGAAACGCTCTACAGCGATGCCCAGGGGCAAGGCCTGCGTCCGCTCCCCGGCGGCCTGGTGGCTGAAACACTGAGCAGCGCTGACGCCTGCCAGGAGCAAACACCCATCAGCGACGCCTGCCTGGCCAGCCTGGCGACCTACCCCGGCGTGCGCATGCTGGTGGAAGTGGCGCCCGCGGCGGAAGGTTCAGGGCTCAGCGCCAAACTGCACGACACCAGCCTGAACGCGCACTACCGCATCGACCGTTTCGCCAACAGCGAGGCCGGTGCCGCCGCGCTCATGGAGGAGATCAACCGGCGCGTGGCCATGGCGCCGTGGTCCACCCGCGCCTTCCAGGGCGAGGACGGCGGCCTGTACATCAGCGCCAGCCGCGTCAATGGCCTTAACCAGGGCCAGCAACTGGACGTGCGCGAGCCGGGCACGGCGGTGCGCGCCCCGTCCGGTCAGGTGGTGGCATTCCGCCCCGGACAAAGCGTGGGCCAAGTGGAAATCGTGGAGTTCGTCGGCGACTATCTGGCGGTGGTGAAGACGGTGTCCGGCCAAACACCGGACAGCCGTCATTGGATCACACTGCCCGCCAAGCAGTAAGCGGTAGCGCGCGGAAGTTAGCGTCGCGGCAGGCCGTCCAGAGCGCAGGTCCTTGGCCAGCGTGCGGGTAGCACCGTCCACCGGATTGATTTCCAGCAGACGCTGCTTGCCCACCTCCATCACCAACAGCTTGCCGGCCCGGCCAGCGCCATTTATTAACCTGGTCGATATACGCTCTCCCTGTTTGTTGTCGATCCAGATTAGCGCAGCGCATCCAGCCGGGCGAGCCATCGTTGGCCCCGGTTTGAGGCCAGGCCGTCCGCCCAGCGGGTGGTTTCGGGAAGGCGGTAGCGGGTGGTGCAGGTCATCACCAGCTCCAGGGCCGTGTCCAGATCGGTGCGGTGGCCCGGCGAAATGATCAAAGGGCGGGTGCCCTCACGGGTGCGCAGCACCGCGCCCAGCGTTCCTCCGGCCCGATCACGCAGGGGCGTCCATTCGCCACGGCCTTCGGGCACCTCGCCGTGGCGGCCGGTGAGACGCTTTTTGGCGACCCCCACCGTCGGCATGCCGGTGAGCACGCCCAGATGGGCGGCGATGCCCAACCGGCGCGGGTGCGCGATGCCGTGCCCGTCACAAAGCAGCACATCCGGGCGCACGCGGAGCTGCTCCAGAGCCCGCAGGATCACCGGGCATTCCCGGAACGACAACAGACCGGGCACATAGGGAAAGGCCACGGGGAGCCTTGCCAGGGCGTAATCCAAAGGCGCCAGGGTGTGGTAATCCAGCACCACCACCGCCGCCCTGGCGGTGTCGCCGTTTTCAAAGCCCACGTCGACCCCGGCCACGGTGCGCACCGGCGGCAAATCCGCGTTAAGTCTCACTTCGGCGGCGGTGTCCTGCTGTATGCGTCGGGCCCGCGACGCGTCCATGCCGGCCCACTGTTGTTGCAACTGTTCGGCACTGATCATTGACCTGCGTCCTCTTCCTTGGAGGCCTGCTCCTGGCCGATTTGTATCGCCACCAGCACCGCCGGCGAGAGCGGCGCGTCAATCATCGCCGCGCCCATGGTGATCAGGTCTTCGATACGCCCCTGAGCGTCGGCATGCCGAAACGCTTCTCCCTTGGCATGCTGAATCTGCTCAAGGGCGGCCATGCCGTTAAGCTGCATGTCTATAACATTGACGAATCGTTGATTGATGATCTCCACCGGCATGTAAGGTTTCGATTGGCGTAAAGCCGCCAGGCAGGCATCCAACCCGAGCCCGTGACGCCCACGAAACTGGCGCCACATGGTCCGGTCCACACGCAGTTGTATTAAAAAGCGCATGTAGTGCCCCGGGGCATCGGCACTGTCCAAAAGCTGTTCGGCCAACGGCATGACACAGCAACGCGCGATCTGCTCGGCGCTAAGCGGCAACCCGCCACTCTCCACACGGACCTGATCGAGCATCTCACTGCGTCGCGCGTCCAGAGGTACGGAGCGCAGTTGCAATACGGATTCGACCATCGCTTCCCGGGACCCGAAATGATAGTGAATCACTGATTCATTCCTCTGCCCGGCCTGCTCGCGGATCTCCCTGAGCGTGGCGCCCTGCAACCCCTTCACCGCGAACACGCGCTCCGCGGCCAGAGTCAGCTCAAGTCGGGTGCCTTTAAGTGCCCGAGGTTTACTTTTTGGGTCCCGCGTAGTGTTTCTCGCAGCCATGAATCCAAGCCTTTCAGCAACGGTGTAAGGCTTCGATACTAGCAAGTTCAGACCGTTGCCAGCAGGCCCTTCATCACCCGCCGCGCCGGGGATCAGAGTGGCCTCGTGTCCGGCGTCCTCGACCGCCTTCTACAGGACTGACTCCGCGTCCGCCGGTCTGGCCGACACCTGGTGGACGGTGCCTTCCCAGAGCGGATGCGGGCCCGCCTGACGCAGGCGGCGGGCCCGCAGGCGATCGACCAGGAACAAACTGGCGGCCACCGCCAGCAGCGAGCCGTTGACCAGCAGACGATCCGGATCCGCCCAGGAGGCGAAGCCCTCGATGCTGCCCTGCAACACCGGCACCAGCACGTAGAGCACGGCGCACAGCGGCAGCCACACCCGCGCCGTGCTTAACGGCGGGAACCGGAACGCGCACAGCACCGCCACCAGCAAGGTGGCCACGAAAGCCGCTTTCTCCGCCACCACGGTGGTGTGGGGCCAGGGCGAGTACATGGCCAGCTTGTTGGCCATGAAGGACAACGCGATGCCGGTCATCACACCGAAGGTCACCCCCAGGGTCAGACGCAGCATGATCGCCGCCGCCCGGCTCGGCCCCTGGCGGTCGGTGCGCCGTTCGCTCCACATGATATTACCGGACACGAACAGCAGGCAGCCGAGCAGGCCCAGCACGAAATACAGCACACGCACGAACAACCCGCCGTAGTCACCGAAGTGCAGCGAATAGACCGGCGACAGCAGGAAATGGTTGAACGGCCGCGCGCCGGGCGCGGAGACGGTCAGCAGCTCGGCGTTGTCGGCGCGCATCACCACATGGGCGTGGTGCGCCACATTGCCCGCCACGGAGCCGCCCACATCGACCACGCCGTTCTCATCTCCGTACTGCTGCAGTTCAATCCAGCCCACTTCCATTTCGGGGAGCTGCTCGCGGGCGGTGGCCAGGTACTGGTCCACCGGCGCCATGGTGGCCGAATTACCGCTCGCTTGCGGGGTCGGCCAGGCTTCCATGGCGTCGGTGGCCGCGCCTTGGAATTGCGGCCCGAACACCAGCGCCCCCATGGTCAGGGTGATCAGCGCGAAGCAGCCCATGGCGGCGCCGGTGACCGCGAAGATCAGATGGAACGGGAAGCTGATCACGCCCACCAGATTGTGCAGGTTCTTCCAGTAGCGGCGCAGATTGCCCTGGTGCTTGAGGGCGAAGAATTCTTTTTTCAGTTTGGGCCAGTGAATCACCAGGCCACCGATCAGCGCGGCGCCGTACAGCACCGAGATCACGCCCATCAGGTACAGCCCCACCACCGGTATGCCGAGCCGGAAATGCAGCTCGTTGATAAAGCCGGCCAGCTCCGAATGCGGCCGCTCGACGGCTTCCCCGGCGTCGTTGAAGTCGCTGGCATGTTCGGTGTGCCAGACCGCTTCGCCGTCCACCATTTCCCGCCAGATCGCGGCGGGTTCGTCGCCGGGAATCAGGAACATCCAGTTGCCGGCGTCGGCATTCCTGGCGATCACCGTATCCAGCAGCGCCTGCATATTGGCGTCACCGTGCTCGGCCTCGGCCTGGTAGGGCTCCTGCCAGTGATGCAGCTCGTGGTGGAACATATTGATGGCGCCGGCGAAGAACGCCACGAACAGCGCCAGCCCGGAGACGATCCCCACCCAGGCGTGCAGGTCGATCTGCCGTTTCATGGTCTCGACGCGCATCAGGCACCCCCGTAGAGCGTGGTGGTTTGCAGCAACAACCAGGCCAGGCCGTTGGCGACCAGCAACGTCAGGCCGGCACGCCAGTGACTGGACGCGACCCCGGCGAGCACGATCAACGCGGCCCAGAACACCAGGCACAACAGCATCATCAGCACCAGCCAATCATGCCAATCCGCCGGGACCACGGCGGCCAGCAACCCGCACAGCATGACCGCCAGCGGCAGGCCGAGCAGCGTGCCCAATAGCGCCCTCATGCGGCCTCCCTGGAGGCTCGGCGGCCGGCGGGCCGATAACTGTCGACCCGGTGACCCACCAGCATGGGCAGCAGCATGGCGCCCAGGGCGAACACCCAGCAGGCGGTGAACAACCCCACGCCGGGACCCAAACGCCAGCCCCAGCCGGCGAAACCGCCCACCACCAGAATCACACCGGCCAGGCGGGCGGCGGCGGGCAACGGTTGGGCCAGCGCGCGCTGTTGCCGATCGGAAAAATACAGTAAGGCCGTGCCGGCCAATAACACCGCACTGAGGAGGAACAGCATAGGGTACTCAAAGTGATCCTGATAACGATTCGCATTTATACCCGCCGGACGGTAACGGGTCAATGCGCCGTGCCCTGAATAGAGGGGGAATCACAAAGAGTTCATGGCGTCCTGGGCGGCGGTAATGCGTTCCGCGCTGAGAGTCCGCCAGTCCAGGTGGTCCCGGTCGGGCACCCAGACATCGGTGAAGCGGGCGGCGTCGGCCACCGCCATTTCGGCACTCAATAGCGGCACCTCATGCAGGTGGCCGTGCAAACCTCCGGCCCGGGACACCGCGTCCAGCCAGCCCGCCGGACGCTGGTGCAGGCGCACGCCGGGGAGCGGGCAGCGGTCGACGGGCTCGCTCACCGCACAGTCCAGCAACGCGTCCCGCTCGCGGCTGATGCCCTGGCGCCAAAGCGCGGAGCCGCCCACCACCACCAGCGACGGAAAGGCCCGCCGCAGGGCCAGGCAAAGATCCGCCTCGGCGGGCGTTTCACCGCTGCCCAGCCGAATGAAGACCGGTCGCGGCGGCGCCACCTGACGCACCTGGCCGCTTTCCAGCCAACGCAGGGCCAGCTCCATGGCGCTTTGTTCGTCGCCGGGCACCTGCTGCTTTAAATCGGCCAGGGTGAACACCACCGGCAAACGGGTATCAATGTCGCGGGGCAACGCGCTCATGAATCCACCACGCAGGGTTCGCCGCCGTCCAGACCGAGCCAGCCACGTACCCGCAGCACCCGCGCCAGCGCCCAACAGATCACCGCCACCCGGCCGGCGTTTTCGGCCAGACAGCGACGGTGCTCGGACAGCCTCCGCACGGCGTCTTCCAGACGTTGCTGGCACACCGCGCGACGCCGGTCGGGCCGGCCCTGCTGGGCCAGTTGCAAGGTCAACAGGCGCCCCTGGAAATCCTCCATATGCGCCACATAGGCCCGATCCACCACGCTGAAGCTGCTCAAGCGCTGGATGCCGGCGCGACGCTGGCGGCGCCGGCCGGCCCGTTCCCGCCGATCATGGCCGAACACGCCACTCAGCCGATAGAGCACCCGCCACCACCAGGGCCGGCGATCGGCGACCGATAAGAACCAGGCCCAGGCCTGCAAGCGGACAATATCGTGACGCAGTTCGCGGACCCGTTGATGACGGCGGCCACGGGCGCGGGGGCCCGCGCCGGAACGATAGACGGAGTAGTACTCGGAAAGGGCCCGGGCGCGGCCGTGAAGCGCCTCGATGGCGAGCCGCAATGGCGATTCAGACACCGCCTTTTGTCCCTCGGAAGCCATCGGATCACTCCTGATTAGCAGGCCTGGCGGCCCGCAATGTTCGCCCCTGATCACGGGTGGCAAAAGGCCACCCAATACGCATTTACTTTAGCCAGACCGGGGGGAGCACCAAAGACACAATGCGTCCCGTTTGGGTGAACGGATGTAGTCGAATGTATCTTTTCAAGCCAGGGGCCAGCGATGCCCGCACACAAAAAAACCGCCGGAGGGCCGGCGGTTTTTTTTCTCTCTGACGGAGCCTTACTGGTTCCCGTCACCGTCGATGGCTTCGCCCATTTCTTTGCCGGCTTCCTTGGTTTCGTCCCAGGCTTCGCCCATTTCTTCACCGGCCTCTTCCATGGGACCCTGATCTTCGGTGACATCTTCAACGGCCTCATCAACGTTTTCGCCGGCTTTTTCCATCGGACCCTGCTGATCGCAACCGGCCAGACCCAACAGGCCACCAAATACTACTACTAACAGTCCTTTACTGAATGTACGCATAGTCACTCCTCGACGTATCGTGATCGTTGAATGGCAATCTAGCGTTCTGCTTGGCCACTGAACAGGGGCCAGCCCTTTGATTTTCCTCTATTTTACGTTCCGCGAGGCCGCCCGGGAGCGGTTCGACGCGGCGTTGGGGCCCCGCGACAACCCTGCTATGATCGATAAGGGCATGAGGAGCCGGGGATGACACGACTGAGCCAACAACTGGGCGGGCTCGCCCAGCTACTAACAACAATGGGCGGAGAGGTCACGCAGGTGGTGCAGGACATGCACGGCACCATCGCCAACCCATTCAAGATACGCGGCGAAGGCTATACCGCCGCGCCGATTGTGTATGACCTGGTCCGTTACGGATTTCGTCAGGCCGGCAATCTGGCGGCTTTCGCCCACCTGGCCGCCGATCCGGAACAGGAATTACGGGACAATCTGGATCTGCGCAGCGTCCTTAACGGCGTGTTCGGGCAATTGCTGCATCGCCAGGAAAGCGGCTACGCGCTGCCCATGACGATGCTGCCCCAGCCGCCGTCCCTGGAACGCGACACCCTGATCCTGTTCGTGCACGGGCTGTGTCTGAACGAAGGCTGCTGGAACAATGACGCCGCCCGCGCCTTCAGCGACTGGGCCGGGCCGAAGTTGAATGCCCAGACCCGCACCCTGCGCTACAACACCGGCCTGCATATTTCAGAGAACGGCCGTGCACTCGCCGACCTGCTGGCGGACATCGCCCTGCCCTCGCGCGTGATCCTGATCGGCCACAGCATGGGCGGCCTGGTGTCGCGCAGCGCCTTGCACCAGGGCCGCGAACGGGGTGATGCCTGGGTCGACCGTATCAGCCATCTGGCCTGTCTCGGCGCCCCCCACCAGGGCGCGGTCCTGGAACGGGTCGGCAACCAGGCCAACCGCCTGCTGGGCGTCACGCCCTACTCCCGCCCCCTGATGCGGTTGGGCAATCTGCGCTCCGACGGCATCCGCGACCTGCGTTTCGGCTACGTGCTGGAGAAGCAATGGCGCGACCGACCTCTGGATGAAGCCCGGCCCAGCGGCAAGGTGCCGCTGGACCCACACGTCAAGCAACTGTTCCTGGCCGGCTCGCTCAGTGACGAAGGCACCGACAACCCGCTGGGGGACTGGCTGGTGCGGGTGGACAGCGCCCTGGCCAAGCGGCTCTACCCCGACGCCGACAATCTCAGCCGGCGGCTGTTCCACCGCATGGGCCACATGGCGATGCTGGAGGACCCGCGCACCTACGACAGCCTGCGCGAGTGGCTCACCACGCGATGAACGACTGCCGCCTGTGCGGACAACCCAATGCCGAACTGTTCGCCAGCGTGGAGGGGCGCCGCTATCTGCGCTGCCCGCGCTGCCACCTGACCTTCCTCGGCGCCGCCCAGCTACCGGACCGCGCCGAAGAGAAAGCCCAATACGATTTGCACCGCAACGAACCGGAAGACCCCGGGTACCGGCGTTTCCTGGACCAGTTGGGCGCGCCTTTGTGCGAGCGCCTGGAGGCGGGGGCGCGGGGGTTGGATTTCGGCTGCGGCCCGGGCCCGGCCCTGGCGCGCATGCTGGAGGAACGCGGCCACCCGATGCGCGTCTACGATCCGATTTACGCGCCGGATCCGGCGGTGCTCGACCAACAGTATGATTTCGTCACCTGTACCGAGGTGCTCGAGCACCTGCACTGGCCGGAGCGGGAATGGCGGCGCTTCGGGGCGTTGGTCAAACCGGGGGGCTGGCTGGGGGTAATGACGCGTTTTCTCACCGACGACGGGCACTTTCCCCGCTGGCATTATCGGCGCGACCCCACCCATGTGTGTTTTTGGCAGCCCGCCACGTTCAAATGGCTGGCGCGGGAGCAAGGTTGGGAGCTGGTGGCGGCGAACAATCCGGTGGCGCTGTTGCGCCGGCGCTAACGCTCGTTACCCGGCCACCGCCATGGCGATCAACGCCGCCAGCAGGGCCAGCGGAACGATAATAAGCAGGCCGCGCAGAAGCCGCCCTCTAAGGTAAGACCAATCCATAGTTACCCCCTCCAATGGGTTTCGACTATAGACCGGCCTTGACGCGCTCTTCATGAGGCGAACGTACTAGATGTTCACATTTTACATTTCAACTTCCGCCTGAGCGGCGTCACGCATCCAGAATTGCATAGTCTTCTCGGTTTCGTGGTCATCGCCCAGGTCTTTCCAGGGGAAACGGGCGGTGAGCGCCGGCTCCGGCCGGTAGCCGCGGCCCCGCCAGAACGGCTCCAGCGAGCGGTAATCCGACGGGCGCCGCGGATGCCGCGGGTCACGCACCACCGTGCAGAACGCGGTCAGCGTATAACCGAAGTCCTGGGCATAGAGCTCGCGCAGATCAAAGAAGCGATGCCCCACGCCCTCACCGCGATAATCCGGCAGCAGCACCGATTCGCCGAAGTAAAAGACCTGCTCCGGGGAGGGGCCGTGGCGCTCGAAGGGTGCCACGAATTCCGGGTCGGCATCGCTGAGCGGCAGGCCGGTGGCGGCGCCGATCAGCCGGTTGTACTCCATCGCCAGCACCACCACGCTCTGTTTGGAGCGGGCGTAGCGGTCGAGATAATCCCGTTCGTACTCCGCCGAGCCATCGTACAGGTAGGGATAATCGCGAAAGATGCGAATACGCAGTTCCGCGAGCTCGTCCAGCCACGGCTCCACGGCAATGCCGCTCACCGGTCGAATTTCCACTGCGGACATGGCGCCCTCCTTGTTGCTACTTCTTGATGCTAGAACACCAGCGCTATTCCAGCCAGCAACAAGACCACAAACAGCACCTGGCGGAAACGGTGCTCGTCGACACGGTGATGCAGCGCCTCGCCGAGCACGATGCCCGCCAGCACCACCGGCGCCAGCGCCGCCAGTTGCGGCCATACCGGCAGCAACGCGCCCTGCGCCGCATAGCCCAAGGTCAGCAGGCCGTTGAGGGTGAACCAGCCGCCGGTAGCGTAGCGACAGGTAGCCGCTAAGCAGCAGGTCCGCCATTCAGGAATCCAATTCCACGGCGAAACGGCGACGCATCAAACGGTGGTAGGTGTTCGGCGCCAGCCGCCACAACAGGCTGGCGAATACCGTGAAGCGATCCGGGAACAGCCGCTTCTCACCGCGCGCCAGCGCTTCAAGAATGCGATCGGCCATCCACTCGGCGCTGCGCACCTTGCCCACCGAAGAGCGGGCGTGGGCGGCGGGCTTGCCGTCGAAGCCGAGGGCGTTGGTTTCGATCGGCGTGGCGAGAAAGCTCGGGTACACCATCAACACGCCAATGCCCTGGTCCGCCACCTCG
>DASUNW010000024.1:0-4615 GCA_036276955.1 Alcanivorax sp.
CACACCGGCGTGGAATTCACCCTGATGAACTATCCGCTGGTGCGTACGCCGATGATCGCGCCCACCGCCATTTACCGCTACGTGCCGGCGATGAGTGAGGAGCGCGCCGTGGACTGGCTGTGCGAGGCCATCGTCACCCGCCCTAAGCGCAAGGTGCCGGCGTTCGGGCTGGCGTCCCAGGTGATGTACCAGATACTGCCGAAGACCTCCGAGCTGATTGTTAACACCACCTTCCAGTTGCTCCGCGACAAACCGCGCTGAACCGAAAAGGTTCGGCGCGCTTGACCCGGACCGCAGCGCGCCACTGTGGTGCGGGTCAAGCGCCGTGCGGGGGAACCCCTACACTGCCTGCATGGCTGATCAAACCTCTCTAACACGCAACCGCACCGCCCGGGCGCTGACCGCGTCGCTGTTTCCCGCCGGGCGCCGGCTGCCGGCGATGGACGTCGACGCCCTGCTCTCCCGGGTCGGCGAGCACGCTCTGCTGGCGCGGGCTCTCGGGTTCGGCCTGCTGTGGCTGGACGCGCGCCATCTGATCCGCCATGGCCGGCGTTTCCACCGCGGCGCCGCGCCCCACCGGGCGCGCTTTCTGGAGCGGCTATCGCGAACCCCGATCTCCGGCAAACTGCTCCGCGCCGTGAGCCTGCCGCTCAAAGCTCACTATGTGTTTGACCGGGATGTGGAAGCCGGCACCGGCTGCCGCCCGCCGGTGCAACTGCCCAGCCAGGTGGAACATTTCCGCTGGCAGCAGCAAATCACCGCCGCCGCGGATTGCGATGAGGATATGACACTGGAAGCGGACGTGGTGGTGATCGGCAGCGGCGCCGGCGGCGCGGCGGCCGCTTACGAACTGGCCAGCCGCGGCCTGGCGGTAGTGATCGTGGAAGAAGGCCAGTACTACGACCGGTCCCACTTCAGCGGCCGGCTCACCGAGGTGATCCCCAAACTGTACCGGGCTTTGGGCAGCAACTGCGCCACTGGCAACGCGATTATTCCGGTGCCGGTGGGCCGCAACGTGGGCGGTACCACCACGATTAATTCCGGTACCTGCATGCGCACCCCGGAGGAGGTACTGGTCGACTGGCAGGCGCGCGGGCTCGGCGATTTCGCCCCGGAGCAGATGGCCCCCTGGTTCGAACAGGTGGAAGAGGTGCTCAAGGTCCAGGCCGCGAAACCGGAACACGTGGGGGCCATCGGTGACGTCATCGATCGCGGCGCCGCGGCTCTCGGGTTCCAGCAACGGCGCCCGCTCAACCGTAACGCCGACGGCTGCGACGGCCAGGGGTTGTGCCAGTTCGGCTGCCCTACGGACGCCAAGCAGTCCACCAACGTGAGCTATATTCCCCGGGCGCTGGACCGTGGCGCTTTCCTGTTTTCCGGCTTCCGCGCGGAACGCCTGCACTGGCACGGCGACCGGGTCACCGGACTGACCGCCCGGGGCCGTAACCGGGCCGGACGCCGCGTCCGTCTGACGGTGAAAAGCCGTGCCGTGGTGGCCGCCATGGGCACCTTTTTCACACCGCTGTTTCTGCGCGAGCAGGGCATTCGTAACCGGCACCTGGGCCGCCATCTCACCCTGCATCCGGCGGGCGTGGTCAACGCCCTTTTTCCGGACCGGGACTTCGCCAACAGCCGCAGCATTCCGCAGGGCTTCGGCGTCACCGACTGGGGCAAGGACGGCCTGATGTTCGAGGGCGGCAGCGTGCCGCTGGCCGGGCACAGCCTGCTGAACAACCTGTACGGCGAGGATTGGGTGCGCTTCACCGAGGACTACCAGCACACCGCCTATTTCGGCTTTATGGTCCGCGACACCTCCCAGGGGCGGGTGCGGCGCGGACCGCACCGCGATTGGCCGCTGATCCGCTACCATCTCAATGAGCAGGACTTTCGGCAGTTTCTGCGCGGCGTGGACACCCTGGCGCGGATTTATTTCGCCGCCGGCGCCCGCGAGGTTCTGGTGCCGGGGCTGGAGGGCCTGCGCCGTCTGCACAGCGTGGCGGAGCTGGAGCACTTCCTGGCCGGCCCGCTCAAGCCCGGCGATTTCCTGATCACCGCCTACCACCCGTTGGGCACCGCCCGCCTCGGGCGCGACGCCGCGGACGGCGTCTGCGATCCACAACACCGGGTCCATGGCCGCCAGGGCCTCTATGTCATGGACGGCTCGGCGGTGCCTTCCAGCCTGGGCGCCAACCCCCAGGTCACCATCATGGCCCTGGCCAGCCGGGCCGCCGCCCGCCTGGCCGACCGGCTACAGGAGCACCAAGCATGACAATGGGACTACTCCTCAAGGAATCCATGAGCGGCTGGCTGACGCTGGACAGCGACGGCGTTCAACGACCCTTTCGCTTTACCATCCGCGCCTTCACCACGCGCATCTTCAGTCTCGGGGCGCCGCGCTATTTTCGCGGTGTCGCCCGCCTCGGCGATCACGATTGCCCGTGCGAGGGCGAGCTGAGAATCCGTTTGAGCGGGCCGCACTATTGGTTGCGGTTCCGGCACCCGGAGCTGGGTGAACTCTTTGCGGAAGGCGAAAAGCAATACGGCCAGGGCGGTTGGATCCAGTCCCTGATCACCTGCCCGCTCACTGTCTACCGGGAGGACCGCCCGGTGGGTAACGCCCGGGTAGCGTACCGGGACAGCATGCTGGCGTTTCCTTTCAAGGCGCTGCGGCTGGTGGACGAACGTCACGCCTACCAGGATGCGGACTCATGATCCCCTTCCACGGCAATCAGTACCCGGGCGACGGCGGCCACTACGAATCCTGGTTCGTGCGCGCCAACGACCCCTACCGCCGGCGCGCCCTGTGGATTCGTTATACCCAGTTCATCGCCGCCGACGGCGGGCGGCACCTGGGTGAAATCTGGGCGGTGTGGTTCGACGGCGAGCATCAGGTGGCGGTGAAGGAGGAATTCCCCCTGGCCGAATGCCTGGTGGCTTCCGATCGCTTGGCCGTGGAAATCGGCGGCAACCGGCTGGAGCCGGGAAAGTTGTACGGCGGCGCGGACCTCAACGGCCACCGCATCGAGTGGGATCTACGCTACCAAGGCGGTCAGGAGCCGCTGCTGTTATTGCCGGAGGACCGCTACCGGGCCGGCTTTCCCAAGGCCAAGTCACTGGTGAGCCGGCCGGCGGTGCGCGTCTCCGGGGTCGTTCGGGTGGATGGTGACACCCTGCACCTGGAACACTGGCCGGGCAGCGAGAATCATAACTGGGGGACACGCCATACCGACCAATACGCCTGGGGTCAGGTGGCCGCCTTCGACGGACGCCCGGATGCCTTTCTGGAGTGCGCCACCGCCAGAGTCTGGCTGGGGCCGGTGCCGACCCCCTGGTTGAGTCTGGCGGTGCTGCGGCTGGACGGGCGAAGCTTTGCCTTCAACCGTGTCGCTCAGGCGCTACGTTCACGGGGACGCTACCGGTTCTTTCAGTGGCGGCTTCGCAGCCGCGCCGGGGAGAACCGGCTGCAGGTGGACATCGAGGCACCGCGCGAGGCCTTCACCGCCCTCACCTACTACAACCCGCCCGGCGGCAACAAAACCTGTTTGAACAGTAAGCTGGCGCGGGCACGGGTTACACTGATCCGGCAAGGCAAGGAAGAGGTGCTGCACAGCGAGCACGGCGCCGCGTTCGAGATTCTCACCGACCGGGACGATCACGGCGTGCCGATCAGCGTTTAGCCGATATCTCTTCCAGGAAACCGAGTATCTCCCGGTTCACCTCCGAGGCCTGCTCCATCTGGATCCAGTGGCCGCATTGATCGAGCACCACGGTGCGCAGGTCCGGCACATAGTCGGGCATGCGCGCCAGGGCTTTTTGTCCGAACAACAGCACCGGGTCCTGCATGCCGCCCAAAAACAAAGTGGGCGCCGTAATGGTCCAGTTGTCGTCGTCGCGGCTCTCTTCCCAGGAGGCGTCCATCGCCCGGTACCAGTTAAGGGCACCGGTGAACCCGGTTTTTTTGAAACGGGCCACGTAGTAGGCGATGTCCTCGTCACGCATCCAGCGCGGCGGCGAAGGCGGCGGTTGCATGGCCTGCAGCACCCCGGTGCTGTCCGGCGCCACGGAGAAATCCTCAATGCCCTCGGCGGACAGGCTGTGGAACATACGCCGCAGGCTGTCCTCGACATCGGCTTCCAGCTCCTGCTCCGGGGCCTGCGGGCGCTGGAAGTACAGCATGTAGAAGAAGTGATCACGGAACAGGTCGCGCATTGCCTCGGTCGGCGGCTTCGGCGACGGGCCACCGTACGGGACCGACAGCCCCACCACGGCGGCGACCCGCTCCGGATGGCGCCGGGCCACCTGCCAGGCCAGGGCGCAGCCCCAGTCGTGACCGATCAACACCGCCTGTTCGGCACCCAGCGCTTCGATCAACGCCACCACATCCGCCACCAGCCGGCTCTGCCGGTAGGCGTCGACCTCGTCGGGGCCCCCGGTTTCCCCGTAGCCACGCAGGTCCGGGGCCACCGCGTGGTACCCGGATTGTGCCAGCGCCGGCAATTGATAACGCCAGGAGGCCCAGCATTCCGGAAAGCCATGCAGGCACAGCACCAGCGGCGCCCCGGGTTCGCCGGCCTCGGCGATGAAGAAGTCCAGTCCATTGGCGGCCAGGCGCCGT
>DASUNW010000025.1:0-2070 GCA_036276955.1 Alcanivorax sp.
GGAAGCCACCAACAAAGTAATGATGATCTCCGGCCCCAGCCCGGAGGTGGGCAAGTCGTTTATCTCCGCCAACCTGGCGGCGGTGCTCGCCCAGGTCGGCCAGAAAGTGGTGGTGATCGACGCGGACATGCGCAAGGGCCATCTGCACCGCTACTTCGAAAACCAGAACGACGTGGGCCTGTCCGATCTGCTCTCCGGCCAGGCGGAACTAGATCAGATCGTTCACGACACCAAAGTGGACAACCTGCACTTCATCCCACGCGGACAGATCCCGCCCAACCCGGCGGAGCTGCTCATGCACCCGCGCTTCAAGACGCTGATGGAACGGCTCTCCGCCGAGTACGATCTGGTACTGGTGGATACCCCGCCGATCCTCGCCGTCACCGACGCCGCCATCATCGGCCAGCAGGCCGGCACCAGCCTGATCGTCGCCCGCTACGGCGTGAACTCCGCCAAGGAAGTGGACGTCAGCGTGCACCGCTTCGAGCAGAACAAGGTGGAAATCAAAGGCGCCATCCTCAACGCCATCGAACGCCGCGCCAGCAACGAATACGGCTACTACGCCTACCACTACGACAGCGATAAAACCTAGACAAATTGTGATATTGATCACATAAAAAATTTGCACTAGCATCAGGCGTTGATATTCCGGGGGGAATGTAAAAGATCGCAACAAAAGACAACCTGAGCACTACGGCAAGGCGCACCGCGCCCGGCTAACGTAGGCTCCGTCACGCGAACGTCACCTCCCCGCGCGAAGCTACTCGAATACGGACACTCGGCCTCAAAAGGGCCGGGCACGGGCAACGCCCCGAAAAGGACAAACGGCATGAGCGATTCAGGCTGGTACGTGGTTCAGTGCCGCGCCAACCAGAACCAAAGGGCCCAGGAAAACCTGGAAAATCAAGGCTTTACCTGCTTTCAGCCCCAGCTCTGCCTGGAAAAAGTGCGCGCCGGTCGGCGCGTGCAGCGTCAGGAACCCCTGTTCCCCGGCTACCTCTTTATTCAACTGTCCGAGCAGGGCAGTGGCTGGCACACCATCCGCTCCACCCGGGGCGTGACCAAACTGGTGGCCTTCGGCGACCGCCCCGCGGCGGTGCCGCCCTCCGTGATCGATGCCCTCAAGCTACAAACCCAGACCAGCGCCAACGACGACCGCCCCGCGTTGCGCCCGGGTGACCGCCTGCGCATCGAACACGGCCCCTTCGCGGACATGGAGGCGGTATTCCACCGCTTCGACGGCCAGGAACGCGCCATCGTGCTGCTGAGCATGCTCCACAAGCAGCACCGCCTCACCCTGGCCCTGAAAGACATAAGCACGAAGTAGGTCGGATTAGGCCAAAGGCCGTAATCCGACAACGACGACAAACTGGCGATCGACCGTCCTCAGGGAACCGACGGCAAACCTTGCGGCGGTAGCGTGCCCGGACGAAAAGGAAGGTCATGGATGACAACCTCAAAATGGGTCGCGTGGGCGACCGGCTTGCGGACCATAACGCGTGGCGTTATAGTCAGTCATGATTCGCGATTTTCGAGACGCTGAAGCCAAGCGTATCTGGGGCGGTCAAGCCTCCAGAAAGCTACCGGCGGATATCCAAAGCACGGCCCGTCGCAAGCTGCGGATGCTGGATAATGCAGCCACGCTGGATGACTTACGTGTCCCCCCTGCCAATAGGCTGGAAGCTCTAAAAGGCGGACGAGCGGGGCAGTACAGCATTCGCATCAATCGGCAATGGCGAATTTGTTTCGTATGGACGAAGGGCCATGTGGAGCAAGTGGAGATCATCGACTATCACTGAGGTGGCAGCATGACCAGGTTAGCAAATATTCATCCAGGTGAAGTCCTGCTTGAAGAGTTTCTCAAGCCTATGGCTCTTAGCCAGAATAAGCTCGCGCGAGAGATTGGTGTGCCGCCGCGCAGAATCAATGAGATTGTACTGGGCAAACGCTCGGTCAGCGCCGACACGGCGGTCAGATTGGCCCGTTATTTTGGAACCAGTGAGAAGTTCTGGATGGGCCTGCAGGCGGATTATGATCTCGAAGAAGTACACCGCAGCGAAGTGGCGTGAC
>DASUNW010000026.1:0-20191 GCA_036276955.1 Alcanivorax sp.
GCTTGCAGCTTGCAGCTTGCAGCTTGCAGCTTGCAGCTTGCAGCTTGCAGCTTGCAGCTTGCAGCCGGTAACAACTTGCAACCATCGTGCGGCGCCGGTGCCTCGACGCTGTCGGGTGCTTGGGGCTACACTTGAGCGCACTGTAGAAAGGGGTGCCCTATGAATCCGAATTTCCTCGAATTTGAACAACCCATCGCGGAATTGGAAGCGAAAATCGAGGAACTGCGTCTCGTCGGCAGCGGCAGTGACGTCAATATCTCGGACGAAATCGGCAAGCTGCAGGAAAAGAGCATCACGCTCACCGAAACCATTTTCGGCAACCTCAGCCCCTGGCAGATTTCCCAACTGGCGCGCCACCCCAAGCGTCCCTACACCCTGGATTATATTCAGCGTTTGTTCGGCGGCTTCGACGAAATGCACGGCGACCGTTCGTTTTCCGACGATCCCGCCATCGTCGGCGGCGTCACCCGCCTGGACGACCAACCGGTGATGGTGATCGGCCACCAGAAAGGCCGCGAGGTGAAGGAGAAGGTGCGCCGCAACTTCGGCATGCCCAAGCCCGAGGGCTACCGCAAGGCGCTGCGGCTGATGGAGACGGCGGAACGCTTCAAGATGCCGGTGCTCACCTTTATCGACACCCCCGGCGCCTTCCCGGGCATCGACGCCGAAGAGCGCGGCCAGTCCGAGGCGATCGCCCGCAATCTGCGGGTGATGTCGCAATTGAAAGTGCCGATCATCGCCACGGTGATCGGCGAGGGCGGCTCCGGCGGCGCGCTCGCCATCGGCGTTTGCGATCACCTGCAGATGCTGGAGTTCTCCACCTACTCGGTGATCTCTCCGGAAGGCTGCGCGTCGATTCTATGGCGCAGCGCCGACAAGGCGCCGGAGGCCGCCGCCGCCATGGGCCTGACCGCCGGACGCCTGCACGAGCTGGGCATCGTCGACCGGGTGATCAAGGAACCCCTGGGCGGCGCCCACCGCGATTACGATCAGGCCGCCGACGTCGTGCGCCGTAACATCAGCGACCATCTCAACGAGCTCCGTGAGCTGTCGGTGCCGGATTTGGTCGAGCGCCGCTACCAGCGCCTGATGAGCTACGGCAACGTGCTCACCGACCCCGCCGACGAATAAACCGCCGGCCCCGTGCCGGCGGCCCGCGCCATGACCCCCGTCGACCCCTCCGATTCCGGCATCACCGTGCAGAATATCGCCCGCCGCGCGCCGGCCGGCCCGCTGTGGCTGGCGTTCAGCGGCGGCCTGGATTCCACCGCCTTGCTGCACCTGCTGGTCGGTGCCGGGCTTGGTTCGCGACTGTCGGTGGTGCATGTGGATCACGGGCTGCACCCGGACAGCGGGCGCTGGGCGGCGCACTGCGAAAGCGCGGTGCGGGCCCTGGATCTGCCGTTTTTTCAGGAAAGCGTGCGTGTGGCCGGCCGCGACGGCCTGGAAGCCAACGCCCGCGCCGCCCGTTACGCCGCGCTCTGCCGGCTGGCCGGTGACGGCACCCTGATTACCGCCCACCACCGCGAGGATCAAGCCGAAACGCTGTTGCTGCGTCTATTGCGCGGCGCCGGCGCCACCGGCCTGGCGGCGATCAGTGAACACAGCCGGCGCGGCGCCACCCGGCTGTGGCGGCCGTTGCTCGGCGTGCCCCGGGAGGCCCTGCGTGGCCTGGCGGAGCAGGGCGATTGGTCGTGGATCGAGGACCCCAGCAACCGCGCGCTGCACCTGGACCGTAACTACCTGCGCGCTGAAATCCTGCCGCGCCTGCGGCTGCGCTGGCCCGGCGCCGACGCGGCCCTGGCGCGGGCCGCCGGCCACCAGGCTGACGCCGCCGCCTTGCTCGCCGAGCGCGCCGAAGAGGACGCCCGTCGCCTGGCGGTGGCGGCACGCCGGCTGCCGCTGGTCGCCTGGCAGCGGCTCGACCCGCCCCGGCTGCGCAACCTGCTGCGCTGGTGGCTGGCCGCCGCCGGCGCGGCAACGCCGTCGGCGGCGGTACTGGCGGAGATTCTGGCGCTACCGTCGGCGCCCTCTGACCGTGCGGTGCGCGTCGCCTGGGGTGGCTGGCAGCTACGCCGCTTCCAGGACCACCTGCACTTGCTCGCCGACGCGGAGCTGGCGCCGCTGGAGGCGGCCCGGGACTGGCCCGTGGGCGCGCCGCCGCCGTCACTGGGCGCCTGGCGGCTGGTCGCCGGTGCCGGCGACGGCAGCGCCGACCAGCCGGCGCTGCGCCTGCCGGCGGAGCTGTCACTACGCCTGACGCCCGCCGAGGGCGGCGAGCGGCTGGCGCTTAACGGCTGCCACCAGCGCGTCGCCGAGCTGTGGCGCGCGGCCGGCGTGCCGCCCTGGCGCCGCCGCCAGTGGCCGCTGGCCTACGCCGGCGACGAGTTGGTCGCCGTGCCCGGCGTCGCCGTCGCCGACCCCTGGCGCGACCAGCCCCTCACCACCTGGCACCTGGAACCGGCGCCGCCTCAAGAGACCTGAAGACGCCCGACTTGTGGGGGTGAATCCGGGTCGCGGCGTGGTGGTGCTTCCGGGTGTGGTGTTCCCTCCATCGGGGTCGCGGGTAGCGTCACCGCCACGGGTCATCGCTGGCGCCGGACCTTTCTACGATGCCGCGTAGCCGCGTAGGTCGGGTTAGCGAAGCGTAACCCGACACCAATGGTGGGTGCCGCACTCAACGCTTGTCGGGTTACGGCCTTCGGCCTAACCCGACCTACGACTAGAAGGTCCGGGCGGTGTTATGACCCGTGGCGGTTCCGCTGCCCAGTGAGCGGGGCAATGGTGGTGCCTGGAGGGACCTATTTGGCCATGGATGGCCAAATGAGAGCGCCCAGGGACGGCTTGAGCGATCCCGGAAGGCACCACCATTGCACCGCGTCCCGGATACGGAGCACCAGAGCAATAAACCCGACCTTCCCCCCGATATTGGTTTCCCGGGTATCGCCTCTCTGGTATCATTTGATGCCATCCTGACGTCGCCCAGGCGTCCGAAATTCGGCCATCCCGTATTTATCGAAGAGAACCTTTGCCCACCCCGGCGGGCAAGGGTATTTTTTTGGAAGGCGTTCGGGCTCCCGCAAGCGGGCGCGTTCAATCCATGACTTACTGGTGGGTGCATGGCACGTTTTATTTTTGTCACCGGCGGGGTGGTGTCCTCCCTCGGAAAGGGAATCACCGCGGCGTCGCTGGCATCCTTGTTGGAAGCCCGTGGTCTGAAGGTCACCCTGATCAAGATGGACCCCTACATCAACGTGGATCCGGGCACCATGAGCCCCTATCAGCACGGCGAGGTGTTCGTCACCGAGGACGGTGCCGAGACCGACCTGGATCTGGGTCACTACGAGCGGTTTATTCGCACCCGTCTCTCCCGTCGCAACAGCTTCACTACCGGGCGCGTCTATCAGGATGTGCTGGATAAAGAGCGTCGCGGCGAGTACCTGGGGGCCACCGTACAGGTGATCCCGCACATCACCGATGAAATCAAACTCAAGATCGAGCAGGGTGCCGGTGACGCCGACGTGGCGATCGTCGAGATCGGCGGCACCGCCGGTGACATCGAATCGCTGCCGTTCCTGGAAGCGGTGCGTCAGTTGCGTGTGGAGCTGGGTTCCAGCCGTTCGTTGCTGGTGCATCTGACCCTGGTGCCGTACATCGCCTCCGCCGGCGAGATCAAGACCAAGCCTACCCAGCATTCCGTGAAGGAGCTGCGGTCCATTGGCCTGCAGCCGGACATTCTGGTGTGCCGGGCCGATCAGCCGGTGCCGCGGGGGGCGCGCGAGAAAATCTCCCTGTTCACCAACGTGGAAGCGCGCGCGGTGATTTCCGCGCCGGACTGTAAAACCATCTATCAGGTGCCGCGGGTGCTGCACGAGCAGGGCATGGACGACATCATCGTCGAGAAATTCCACCTCGAACTGCCAGCACCGGACCTGAGCGAGTGGGACCGAGTGGTGGAAGCGCAGCTCAACCCGGATCGCGAAGTCACCATCGGTATGGTCGGCAAGTACATTGATCTGGCGGACGCCTACAAGTCGCTGAATGAAGCGCTGATGCACGCCGGCATCGCCACCCGGGCGAAGGTCAACATCCGCTATATCGATGCCGAGGACATCGAGCGTGATGGCACCGGCGAGCTGGGCAAGGTGGACGCGATCCTGGTTCCCGGCGGCTTCGGCGACCGGGGCACCGAGGGCAAGATCGCGGCGATCCGTTACGCCCGTGAGAACAAGGTGCCGTATCTGGGCATCTGCCTGGGCATGCAACTGGCGGTGATCGAGTACGCCCGCCACGTGGCCGGCCTGAGCGGCGCCCATTCCACCGAGCTCAAGCAGGACACGCCGGACCCGGTGGTGGCGCTGATCACCGAGTGGACCCGCGAGGACGGCAGCAAGGAGCTGCGGTCGGCAGCGTCGGACCTGGGTGGTACCATGCGCCTGGGCGGCCAGGAGTGCGTGCTGGTGGAAGGCAGCCAGGCGGCCCGTTGTTACGGCACCACGCATATTGTTGAGCGTCACCGTCACCGCTACGAGGTGAACAACAATTATCTGGACAAGCTGGAAGGCGCCGGTCTGAAAATCGTCGGCCGCTCCCATGACGGTGAATTGGTGGAAGTGATCGAGGTGGGCGACCACCCCTGGTTCGTGGCCTGTCAGTTCCACCCGGAATTCACCTCCACGCCGCGTGACGGCCATGGTTTGTTCAAGGGCTACGTGGAAGCGGCCCTGGCGGCGCACCGGACGTCGTCCGCCATCTAAGGAGTAGAGCATGCGGCACACCACCATCGAGCTGGGTGATCTGGCGTTCGCCAACGACCGGCCCATGGCCCTGTTCGGCGGCATGAACGTGCTGGAATCCCGAGATACCGCCCTGCGGGTGGCCGAGGCCTACGCCGAGATCACCACCCGCCTGGGCATGCCCTGGGTGTTCAAGGCCAGCTTCGACAAGGCCAACCGGTCGTCGCTGCATTCCTACCGGGGCCCGGGCATGGACGAGGGCCTGAAAATCTTCCAGGAGATCAAGGACACTTTCGGCTGCCCGGTGATCACCGATGTGCACGAGCCTTATCAGGCGGCGCCGGTGGCCGAAGTGGCGGACATCATCCAGTTGCCCGCGTTCCTGGCGCGGCAGACCGACCTGGTGGTGGCGATGGCGCGCACCGGCGCCATCATCAATATCAAAAAACCGCAGTTCCTGGCCCCGCAGGAAATGAAGCATATTCTGCACAAGTGCGAGGAAGCCGGTAACGACCGCTTGATCCTGTGCGAGCGCGGCTCGTCGTTCGGCTACAACAACCTGGTGGTGGACATGCTCGGCTTCGGCATCATGAAGCAGTTCGGCTACCCGGTGTTCTTCGACGTCACCCACGCCTTGCAGATGCCCGGCGGCCGTTCCGATTCCGCCGGCGGGCGCCGCCAGCAGGTGGCCGAGCTGGGCCGCGCCGGCATCAGCCAGGGCATCGCCGGGCTGTTCCTGGAGGCCCACCCGGATCCGGACAACGCCAAATGCGATGGCCCCTGCGCCCTGCGTCTGGACCGTCTGGAGCCATTCCTCACGCAGATGCAGAGCCTGGATAATACCGTTAAGGCGTTTCCCGCCTTCGACAACCATTGAACCCGATTTCGTTTCTGGAGACCGTCTCCCATGTCCAAGATCGTTGACGTCAAGGCCCGCGAGATTCTTGATTCCCGTGGCAACCCCACCATCGAAGCCGATGTGATTCTGGAGAACGGCGAGCGCGGCAGCGCCTGCGCGCCCAGCGGTGCGTCCACCGGTTCCCGCGAGGCGCTGGAGCTGCGCGACGGCGACAAGAACCGCTACCTGGGCAAGGGCGTGACCCGCGCCGTGGGCAACGTCAATTCGCAGATCCGCGAGCTGCTGGTGGGCCGCGACGCCGCCGACCAGCGCGGCCTGGATAAGGCGATGATCGACGCCGACGGCACCGAAAACAAAGGCAACCTGGGCGCCAACGCGATCCTGGCGGTGTCCCTGGCCGCCGCCAAGGCCGAGGCCGAGGCCCAGGGCAAACCGCTCTACGAGTACATTTCCGATCTGCAAGACGACGACAACGAATACTCCCTGCCGGTGCCGATGATGAACATCATCAACGGCGGCGAGCACGCCGATAACAACGTCGACATCCAGGAATTCATGATCCAGCCGGTGGGCGCGCCCACCGTGGCCGAGGCGATCCGTTACGGCGCCGAGGTGTTCCACGCCCTCAAAGAGGTGCTCAAGAAACGCGGCCTGAACACGGCGGTGGGCGACGAAGGCGGTTTCGCCCCGGACCTGCCCAGCAACGAGGCGGCGCTGGAAGCGATCATGGAAGCCATCGAGATCGCCGGTTACAAGGCCGGTGACGACATCACCCTGGCGCTGGACTGCGCCTCCAGTGAGTTCTACAAGGACGGCAAGTACGTGCTGGCCGGTGAGGGCCGCAGCATGGACGCCGCCGGCTTCGCCGATTATCTGGCCGAGCTGTGCGACCGTTACCCGATCATTTCCATCGAAGACGGCATGGACGAATCCGACTGGGACGGCTGGAAAACACTCACCGACAAACTCGGTGATAGAGTCCAACTGGTGGGCGACGATCTGTTCGTCACCAACACCAGGATTCTCCAGCGCGGTATCGACGAGCACATCGCCAACTCGATCCTGATCAAGTTCAATCAGATCGGCTCCCTGTCGGAGACCCTGGACGCCATCAAGATGGCCAAGGACGCCGGCTATACGGCGGTGATTTCCCACCGCAGCGGCGAGACCGCCGACACCACCATCGCCGACCTGGCGGTGGCCACCGCCGCTGGTCAGATCAAAACCGGTTCCCTGTGCCGTTCCGACCGAGTGGCCAAGTACAACCGGTTGATCCGCATCGAGGAGGAGCTGGGCCGTGCCGCCTACAACGGGCGCAAAGAGTTCCGGTTGCTGGGCTGACGCCCGCATGGCCGGCCGTTGCGTTGCGGCCCCCGGCGGTTGTCAGGCGCCGCGGGGCCCGCGATGAAAGTGTCTCCCGCGCGTCAGGTGGTGCTGGCCGTGCTGGCGCTGGTGTTGCTGGTGCTACAGGTACGGCTGTGGTTCGGCGAGGGCAGCCTGCGCCATGTGGCGAGCCTGAAGCGGCAGGTAGAAGTGCTCCATGAAAAGAACGCCGAACTGGCCGAGCGCAATCGCCTGTTGGCCGCCGACGTGCGTGACCTGAAAGAAGGCACCGAAGCGGTGGAAGAGATCGCCCGCAAGGATCTCGGCATGATCCGTGACGGCGAAACCTTCTTTTTGATCGTGGAACCCCCGCAGGACCAAGACCGTGACTGACCGCCGACCGCTGTTCGCCGTGGTGCCGGCCGCCGGGGTCGGCGCGCGCATGGGCGCCGGTTTGCCCAAGCAGTACCTGACCCTGCAGGGCCGCACCTTGGTCGAACATACTCTCGGGCGCCTGCTCGCCTTCGCGCCGATCCAGGCGGTGGTGGTGGCGGTGGCCGAGGGCGACCCCTGGTGGCCGGAGTTGCCGGTGGCCCGCCACTCGCGGGTGAGCACGGTGACCGGCGGCGACAGCCGGGCGCGGTCGGTGCTCGCCGGGGTGGTGGCGGTGCTGGATCGGGCGCCCGACGCCCGGGTGCTGGTGCACGACATGGCCCGGCCGCTGGTGCGCCTGTCCGACATCCAGGCGCTGATCAACCACCCCGATCAGGGCGACGGCGCCATCCTGGCGCGGCCGGTTACCGACACCGTCAAGCAGGCGGACGCCGACAGCCGTATCCGCGCCACCCTGGACCGGGCGACGATCTGGCGGGCGCTCACGCCCCAGCTGTTCGACGCCCAACGGCTGCATGATGCCCTGCACAGCGCCTTGCGCGACGCCCCCGAAGCGATCACCGACGAGGCCTCGGCGCTGGAAGCCGCCGGCGCCCGGCCGGCGCTGATCACCGGCCACGCCGACAACATCAAAATCACCGTCCCCGAGGATCTGGCGCTGGCGCGCTTTTACCTCCGGGCCCAGGAAGAGGAAGGGCTGGCATGGCAATTCGTATAGGCCAGGGGTTCGATGTGCATGCCTTTTGCGACGGCGACCATGTGATGCTGGGTGGTGTGCGCATTCCTTTCGAGCGCGGCCTGAAGGCGCACTCCGACGGCGACGTGGCGCTGCACGCGCTCGCCGACGCCTTGCTTGGCGCCTTGGCTCTGGGTGACATTGGCCACTACTTTCCCGACCACGACGAGCGCTGGCGGGGCGCCGATTCCGCAGGTTTGTTGCGGGCGGTGATGGACGGCGTCAGCACCGCCGGCTGGCGCATCGGCAACCTGGACCTGACGGTGATCTGCCAGGCGCCCAAGCTGGCCGACCATATCGCCCCCATGCGGCGTCGCATTGCCGGTCTGCTGGATTGCAGCATGGAGCAGGTGTCCGTGAAAGCCACCACCACCGAGCGGCTCGGTTTCACTGGCCGGGGCGAGGGCATCGCCGTGCAAGCGGTGGTGCTGCTCACCCACGAGGGCTAATGAGCGACGACACCGCCATCAGTTTGCCGGCCACGCCGACCGCCCATGGCGGTCCGTTCGGCACCGCGCTGCTGCGCGCCGGCGTCGAGGATTTCCGTGTCACCGAGATCATGAACGTGGTGCCGGAAGGCGAGGGCGAGCACCTCTGGCTGGAGATCGATAAAACCGATTGGAACACCGAGGATGTGGCCCTCTGGCTGGCCAAACAGGCCGGCATCCACCGCCTTTCCGTGGGCTACAGCGGCCTCAAGGACCGTCGCGCGGTGACGCGCCAGTGGTTCAGCCTGCACCTGCCCGGCAAACCGGACCCGGAGTTCCCCTGGCCCGGCGGGCTGGTCTGTCACCAGGCACGCCGTCACCGGCGCAAGCTCAACCGGGGCACCCACCGGGGCAACCGCTTCGAGATCGTGCTGCGCGAGCTGGACGGTGACCGGGACGCCCTGGAACGCACCTTGCAAACCCTGGCCGAGTGCGGCGTACCCAATTACTTCGGCGAACAGCGCTTCGGCCGCGGCGGTTCCAACTGGCAGCGCGGTCAGGACTGGCTGCTGGGTGGCGAGGCGCCGCGCAAACGGGCGCTGCGCGGTATCTGGTTGTCGGCGGTGCGCAGCGGCCTGTTTAATCGGGTTCTGGCGGAGCGCGTGCGCGAGGGCGTCTGGGACCGGCCCATGGACGGCGACATTCTGCAGCCGCGCGACAGCCGGGGTCTGTTCGAAGCCGATAGCGACGCCACCGCCGCCGAGCGGGTGGCCGCCGGCGAGGTGCAGCCCACCGCCCCTTTGCCGGGCAAGGCGGGCATGGCATCATCGGCGGCTTGTCGGCAATTGGAAACGCGGGCGCTGAGCGGCTGCGACCGCCTGATCGACGCGCTCGCCGGGGAAGGGGTGGACGCGGCGCGTCGGGCGACGCGGTTGCCGGTGGATGGCTTACAATGGGCCTGGAGCGGCGGCAACGTGCTGACGCTGGGGTTCGATCTGCCCACCGGCGCGTTCGCCACCACCGTGCTCGCCGAGTTGGTGGAAACACGCACGCCGGCCAATCAATAATTATTCTTCCGGCGTATTGGATATTGGGGATGCATTCACACACATGAACACAGAGCTGCGCGGTATTGGCATGACGTCGGCACGGACGCGGGAACGGCTGATCAGCCGTCTGCGGGACGTCGGTATCGAGGACGAGCGCGTCCTCGAAGTGATCCGTAATACGCCCCGCCATCTGTTTATCGACGAGGCGCTGGCGCACCAGGCCTATGACGATACCGCCTTGCCGATTGGTTACGGCCAGACCATCTCCCAGCCCTGGGTGGTGGCGCGCATGACCGAGCTGCTGATCGCCGATCGGGTGCCGCCGAAGGTGTTGGAGATCGGCACCGGGTGCGGCTACCAGACCGCGGTTCTGGCGGCGCTCTGCGAGCAGGTGCATTCGGTGGAGCGGATCCGCCCGTTGCAGGACCAGGCCCGTCGCCGCTTGATCAGCCTGGGCATGGCCCGGGTGCAACTTAAGCACGCCGACGGCGGTTTTGGCTGGAAAGCGGCGGCGCCCTTCGACGGCATTTTGGTGGCGTGCGCGCGCCCGGATATTCCCGATGAACTGCTCGGCCAACTGGCCGACGGCGGCCGCCTGGTGATGCCGGTGGGCGACCGGGTGCAGAAGCTCACCGTGGTGGAACGTCACGGTGACGAGATCAGCACCCGGGCCCTGGATACGGTGCGCTTCGTGCCGTTCCAACGGGGCGTGCAATGAGCGGCGCCTGGCGTCCCGGCCTGTTCCTGCGAGGCATGGCGATGGGCGCCGCGGATGTGGTGCCCGGCGTGTCCGGCGGCACGCTGGCGTTGATCACCGGTATTTATCAGGAACTGATCGATAGCCTCAGCGGTATCGGCCCGCGTCTGTTGGGTGTGTGGCGGCGCCAGGGTTTCGTCGCGTTCTGGCAGGCCGGCAATTTTACCTTCCTTTGCACGCTTTTAGCGGGAATCCTCACTAGCATTGCGCTATTGGCACGGCTGATCGGCTGGCTGTTGGCGCACCACCCGGTACCGGTGTGGGCGTTTTTCTGCGGCCTGATCCTGGCCAGCATCGTGATGGTACTAAAGCCGCTGCGCCGGCGCGGACCCTGGCAAGGCGCCGCGTTTCTGGCCGGCACCGTATCGGCGGTGCTGATCGCGCTGGCTCCGGGGCTGGGCGCTTACCCAGTGTCGCCGCTGATTTTTTTCCTGGGTGGCGCCCTGGCGATTTGCGCGATGATTCTGCCCGGTATCTCCGGCAGTTTTATCCTCCTGCTGTTGGGGCTTTACCCCTCGGTGCTGGCCGCGGTGGAGCAGGGCGACTGGCCCCTGTTGCTGGCGTTCATGGCTGGCTGCGGCTGCGGTTTGCTGGCGTTCGTGCGGCTTTTGAAATGGCTGCTGGACCGGCACCACGATACCGTGATGGCGCTGCTGGGCGGTTTCATGGCCGGCTCGCTGGTGAAGCTCTGGCCCTGGCGGCTGAGCGTGGAAGGTGGTGTCGGCGACCGCTGGCTGTGGCCGGCGGAGTACGCCCGCGCGGTGCAGGGTTCCAGCGACCTGCTCGCGGCGCTGGTGATGATGGCGGTGGGTCTGGTGTTGGTGTGGTTACTTTCTCTCGCCGCGCCCGGGCATAATGAGGTCACTGAAAGGGACGAGTAACCTTTTGCGTGTTTTGCTCTCCACATTGTTGTCGCTGTGTCTGTGCGGCTGCGCGGTCGGTAATCCGCCGCCGGTGGTGGACATCTATCAGCGCGACAGCAAAGCCACCAAGGTGACTTCCGGCAGCCATACAGTGGCGCCCGGTGAAACTCTGTATTCGATTGCCTGGCGTTACGGCTGGGATTACCGGGCCCTGGCCGAGGTCAATGACATCGGCGCGCCGTACACTATCTACCCGGGGCAGACCCTGTCGTTCGCTGGCGGCCCGAAGCAGGCCACCCGGCCTTCCCGGCCGGCGGCGTCTTCGTCCAGTCCGCCCAAAAAATCGTCCTCCTCCTCCAGTGTGGCCAAGCCGGAACCGCCGCCCCCTCCGAAGCCGACAAGCACCGCCAGTACCGGCCCGGTGGATTGGCAGTGGCCGGCCTCCGGCGAGGTGCTGGAGCGCTTTTCCCAGGCCTACGGCGGGCGCCGTGGCATCACCATCGGCGACCGTCAGGGCAGCCCGGTACGCGCCGCCGCCGACGGCCGCGTCGTGTATCGGGGCAGTGGCCTGACCGGCTACGGGAATCTGTTGATCGTTAAACACAACGACCGCTGGCTGAGCGCCTACGCGCATAACAGCAGCCTGCTGGTGAAAGAGGGCGACCGGGTCAGCGCTGGCGACAAGATCGCCACCATGGGCGCCAGCGGCACCTTCCGCACTCAGTTGCACTTCGAGATCCGCAAGGACGGCCAGCCGGTGGACCCGCTCACCCTGCTGCCGCGGCGCTCCTGACAAGGTGGCCACTGATATGAATGCCGGTACCGAACGCCAGCAACGCCGTCTTCTTACTCTGGCCGCCAGTGCCTCGGTGGCCACGGCTCTGGTGTTGATCGCGGTGAAAAGCGTGGCCTGGATGATGACCGGGTCGGTGAGTCTGTTGGCGTCGCTGGTGGACTCGGTGATGGATTCCCTGGCGTCGCTGATGAACTTCGCCGCGATCCGCTACTCGCTGGTGCCCGCCGATGCCGAGCACCGTTTCGGCCACGGCAAGGCCGAGGCGTTGGCCGGGCTGGGCCAGGCGGTGCTGATCGGCGGCTCGGCGCTGTTTCTTCTCAAGGAAGCGGTGCTCAAATTGCTCGACCCGACCCCGTTGGAGGCCACCACCCTGGGCGTCGGGGTGATGCTGTTCTCGATCGTGCTCACCGCCCTGTTACTGGTGCTGCAGCGCTACGTGGTGCGGCGCACCGGCTCCACCGCCATCGACGCCGACGCGCTGCACTACCTGTCCGATCTGGCTGTCAACGTGGGTATTATTTTTACCCTGATCGTAGCGAGCTACGGCTTCGAGGAGGCCGACGGCATCGTCGGGCTGGCGATCGCGCTCTACATCCTTCGCTCCGCCTGGAAGATCGGCTGGGACTCCACCCAGTTGCTGCTCGACCGGGAGCTGCCCGGCGAGGTGCGCGACGTGATCAGCATGGTGGTGGCCGAGCATGAGCAGGCGCTGGGCTTCCACGACCTGCGCACGCGCCAGTCCGGTCGTACCCAGTTCATTCAGCTGCACGTCGATATGGACGAGAGGTTGTCCCTGCGCGACGCCCACGATCTCGGCGAGCGCATCCGCGCCGGCATCGTGCAGCACTACCCGGCGGCTGAAGTGATCATCCACCACGACCCCGTCGCCGAACGCCCCCACGTTGCCATCGACGAGCACGACTAGCGGTTGTGGCAGCTAGCGGGGGTGTTTTCTCCAGCAGGGGACGCGGGTCTGTGTTCTGCCCTTCCGGGAACGCCGCGAGTACATCCCTGTAGGCTCCCTGTCGAACGTCCTGTTCTCCAGGGTCCCGGAAGGGCAGAACACAGACCCGCTCGACAGGTGGCGTCACCGCCCCGGGTCATAGCACGGATTGTGCGAGCGGGCCTGGCCCGCTCCCACCAAGACCCCAGGCCGGGCTATTACTCCGCCATATCGGTGGTTGGGTCGGCGCGGAGTTTGGGTTTGACGCTCATCAGCAGCGCCGGCAGCAGGGTCAGGTTGCTGAGCAGGGCCACCAGCATGGCGAGGCCGGTGAGCAGGCCGAAGTAGACGGTCGGGTTGAAGTTCGACAACGCCAGGATCGAGAAGCCGGCGATGATCACCAGCGAGGTGTAGTACATCGCCTTGCCGATGGACCCGTGGCAACGGCGCACGGTGGCGCGGTAGTCGCCGTCGCGGGGCAGCTCCTCGTGGAAGCGGTGCACGTAGTGAATGGTGTCATCCACGGCGATGCCAATGGTGATCGCGGTGATGGTGATGGTCATCAGATCCAGTGGCAGCCCGATCCAGCCCATCAGGCCCAGCACCGAGGCGGCGCTCACCAGGCTCGGCACCATGCTGATCAGGGCCACCGGCAGGGAGCGGAACAGCACCAGCAGCATCAGCATGATCGCCGCGAACACATAGCCCAGGGTTTTGATCTGCGAATCGAACAGGCTCTGCAGCATGTTGTTGTAGAGCACCATGGCGCCGGTCAGATGCAGTTGTTCCGGTTGCAGATCAAACTTGTCCAGCATGTCGGCGCGGATCTGCTCGAGAAGCTGGTTGCGGTTGAGGCCGGGATAGGAGTCCACCACGCGCACGCTGATGCGGATTTGCCGGCCGTCGTCGGACAGATAGGGGCTGACCAACTGCGAGCGCAGGTCGTCGGGGATAAAGCTGGCGAGCAGCATCAGTTGCACGTAGCTGAGTGGCCCCTCGTTGATCTTCTTGGCCACCTCATAGGTGGTGGCGATGGACAACACCTTGCCGGTCTCCGGTAGGGATTCCAGATAGCGTTCCATCTCGATGATGCGGTCCAGGCGCTGGGGGGTGTACCAGTAGGCGCCTTGCAGGGTCGGGCCGTTGTTGGAACCGGCCTGGCCGGATTCGCCCCCGTCGGCGGCGAACGGATCCGCGTTCACCGCGCCGAAGCCGTCGTCGTCTTGCGTCCGGTCGCCGCCGGCCTCTTGCGGGGTGGGCGTGCTGGTTTCCTTGGGGGCGTCGATGACGATATCCAGCGGCGTGGTGCCGCCCAGCTTACGGTCAATCTGCAGCATGCCCTGGTAGATTTCGGTGTCTTCCTGGAAGTAATCGATAAAGCGGGTTTCCACCGTCAGGCGGGTCATGCCCCATACCGCGGCGATCAGCACCAGGCCGGTGAGCGCCAACAGCGGCAGCCGTCCCCGGTCGGCGAAACCGGCGAAGGCAAGGGTGATGCGCCGGGTGAAATCACGGCCCTGATGCGGCCGGCCCGCCGCCAGCGGCGCCAGCAGGGCGGGAAACAGCAGGAAGCAGGTGACCAGGGCGACGCCGATGCCGAAGGTCATCATCCAGCCGAAATCGATCACCGGACGGATATCGCTGATCACCAGCGACGAGAACCCGACCATGGTGGTGAGCACCATGTAAATGCTCGGGCGCAGCATGTGCGCGGCGGTTTCCTTGAGCAGCCAGGCCTGGTCGGCATCCGGGTTCTCTTCATGGAGTTCCCGGTAGCGCACTGTCAAATGGATGGTGATCGACATGGTGATAATCAGCAGCAGCGAGAGATAGTTGCTGCTGATCACGGTGACCTTCCAGTCCATCCAGCCCAGCCAGCCGGTGACCACCAGGGCGGTGACCGCGCAGCAGGCCAGCGGTACCAGCACCCAGCGCGGGCGGCGGAAAATCAGAAACAGGGTCAGCACCAGGAAGATAAGAACGCCGAGGCCGAACACTTTCAGGTCGGAACTGATAAAGCGGATCATGTCCGAGGCGATCATTGGCACGCCGCCCAGGAACAACTGCGCCTGGTCGCGGTAACCGTCCATGATGCCGCGAATCTCGCGGATCTCTTCCTGGGTGCGCGCTTGCACCTGGCTGTGGTAGTCACTGAACTCGGCGGTGACGCGCTCCAGCTCTTCGGCGTCCTGGTCGCTCAGCTCGCCGGCACGCTCCTGATCGCGCAGGGCGTTGCGCCGGTTGAGCAACCGGTAGTAGCGCTGGTCGCGTTCGAAGGTGAGCAGCAGGGCGGTGGTGCGGCCGTCATCGCTGACCAGCAGGTCTTCATACAGCGGATTCACCTCGGTGAATTCGCGTTTCGCCAGTTGCAGATCGACGCCGGGGTCGAGCAGGGTGCGGTAGCCGTCGGACAGATCAGTGAACGCCACCTTGGGGCTGAACAGCAGCGGCACGTCCAGGAAGCTGTACACCGAACCCACCCGGTCCACGCCTTTCAGTTCGTCCTGCAGCGCCTGCACATGCTTGAGAGTGTCCGGCTGGAACAGGGGGCGGTTCTTGGGTGTGTAGGTGACCACCACGAAGTCGCTGCCGCCGTACTGTTTGGCGATCTCCCGGTAATACTCCAGCGCCTGGTCGTTCTCCAGGGTTAGGGATTCCGCCGAAGCGTCCAGCTTGAAATCGGTGGCCTGCCAGGCGGCGACGGCGCACAGCACTCCCACGGCGGCGAGCCAGAAAAAGGGATGGCGAAGAACCAGTCGGCAGTAGGCGCGAAACAGTCGAGATGTCATGGGCGATCCGTGCGTTGTTGAAATGAAAACCGGGGCGTGGCGGCGGCCCTAGAACATGGCGGCGAATTCCCGGGCGAAACGCTGATCGAAGCGATGTATCAAGCGGCCGGCGGGCAGGGTGAGCAAGGTCATCAGCCCTTCGGACCACTCTTCCTGATGCACCCGGCAGCCACCTTCACCATCGTCGATAAAAGTGAAACGGTGCGTGATGCTGGCCATGGGCAGCTCCAGTCCCCAGGCGATGGATTCGTTCTCGCGGTACTCCTGGATGCGCACCACCACCGGCGCCGGCGGCAGGCGCGGCAGGTCGGCGACGAACAGCAGCGCCGCGCCCTCGCGCCACTCGCCGCCGAACAGGCGCGCGTGGCGGACCACGGAACACCAGTCGGCCCAGCCGTTCACTTGGCTGAACAGGGAAAACGCCTGGCGCCGTGACGCCCGGGTCTCGGTGACTTCGTCGATGAAGTAACGTTTGAGCATGTAATCCTCGTGACGGGCGGGCCGTGACTGTCGGTGTCGGGCGCAACTGCGCCGAGGGTAAGAGTACCCATCCTGGCGCCGCGCCACCAGTTCCGGCGAGGGTTGGATCGGGCCATTCGCTGCTGGTCTGCTTGACCACCGGCAAGGCTCTGCCTAGCGTCGACAAAAAAAGAACAAAAGGAATCATCATGGTGGGTCATCTGCTGGCAAGGATTCTGCGTGGGCGGCTGGATCAGCACGCCCCGTTTGAAGACCGGTTTATTTCCCTCGCGCAATTGGACGGTCTCCTCGGCACCGCCTTCGCCCGGGCCGAGGACCCGCTGGTCGGCCTGCGCGTCGGGCGCGACAACCATTACCGCGACCTGGGGCCGTTTGGCCACCTGATGGCTGCCTCCGACACTCTGGAGCAGGCGCTGTCCGTATTGCTCCATTACCGCGCGTTGATGCTGCCTTACCTGGCGTTGGAGCTGCGCCGGGAGGAGCACCACTGCGCCCTCACCGTGGGCGGCGGCGAGACCCTCGCCGTGACCCGCACCCGTGCCCACAACGAGCTGCTGGTTGCCGCCCTGGCCGCCCTCGGGCGCTCGCTGCTGGGCGGACACATGCCGATCCAGCGTGTGGCGTTCCGCCATGCTTGTCCGTCCGACGATGAACTGGCGGAGTACCGGTCGTTCTTCCGTTGCGCGCTTGAGTTCGGACAACCGGTCAACGCCCTGGTGTTCTCCCCGGCGTTGCTGGGGCAAAGCCTGCCTGGGTGCGATGCCGCGCGCCGGCAACAACTGGCGCAGGCCGCCGACCAGCGGCTGCTGGCCCTGCGCCGCGCCGGCGGCGTTACCGGCCAGGTGACCGAGCAATTGCGCGACGGTCTGGGCCGGGGGCCTTTGACCGTGCAGGTGGTCGCCGATCGGCTGGATATGACCGCGCGCACGCTGCAGCGTCGGTTGCGCGACGAGGGCGTTCAGTTCGCCCGGCTGCGCGATCAGGTGCGCATGGAGTACGCCTGCCGCCGGTTGCGCGACGGTGATTGCGGCATGCCGGAACTGGCCCGTCGGCTGGGCTTTTCCGACACCGCTAATTTTTATCATGCGTTTCGCCGCTGGACCGGCTGCGCCCCCGGTGCCTACCGTCGCCAACAGGCGCCACTGACCTGAACGATTTTGGTTTGCGCGCCGCCCCCGCTCTCTTACCATGGTGCCATGATCACCACTGAACGGATTCAGACCGCGCCGGCGGCCCGCCACGACCTGCCGCCATCCCAGTTGTCGTTGTTCGCCCCGGTGCCCGACGCGTTCTACCAGGCCTATGGGAAAAACCCGGAGGATGCGGATTTCCAGCATCGCGCCCGGCTTTACAACCTGTATCATTTGCTCAACCACTTTAATCTGTTCGGCGGCGGCTACCTTGGTGCCGTATCGGACAGTACCAACGCCCTGCTGCGTTACTGAGATAACCCCATGCACATCGTCGCCGACGAAAATATGCCCGCCCTGGATGAGTTTGAGCGCCTTGGGAGGGTGACCCGCGTGGACGGACGGGGTTTGACGCGCGCCGATTTGCGCGCCGCCGATATCCTGCTGGTGCGCTCGGTGACACCGGTCACCGAAGCGTTGCTGGCCGGAACACCGGTGCGGTTCGTGGGCTCCGCCACCATCGGCACCGACCATGTGGATTTGCCGGCGCTGGATCGGCTGGGGATCGCGTTTGCCTGCGCGCCCGGCTGCAATGCCCGGGCGGTGGCGGAATACGTGCTGCAGGCGCTGCTGATGGCCAGCCAGCACTATGATCGGCCTCTGCGCGGCAGCACCGTCGGCGTGGTCGGTCTGGGTAACGTGGGCGGGCTGGTCGCCGCCTGGTTGCGCGCGCTGGGCGTGGAGGTGCTGGGCTGCGATCCACCCTTGGCCCGTGCCGGCCGGGTGCCGTCGGTGTCCCTGGACGAGGCGCTGTCGGCGGATCACATCAGCCTCCATGTGCCGCTGATCAAGCGGGGCGAGGAAGCCACCGTGCATCTGTTGGACAAAACCCGGCTGCAGGCGCTGCACGAGCGGCAGACGCTGATCAATACCTGCCGGGGACCGGTGGTGGATAACGTCGCCCTGGCCCGGCGTCTGGCCCGCGGCGACGGGCCTTTGACCTTTCTGGACGTGTGGGAAGGCGAGCCGCGACTTGATCCGGCACTGCTTGAGCGGGTGTTTCTCGGTTCACCCCATGTGGCCGGGTACAGCGTGGAAGGCAAACGCCTGGGTAGCGCCATGCTCTATGAGGCCTGGTGCCAGTGGCAGGGGGAGCCGGCGCCGCCGGCGCCGCTGGTGGCGGAGCGCCGGGTGGTGGCCCAGGACGTGGAAGACGAGAGCCAGTTGCTGGCGTTATTGCGCCACGCCCACCGGCTGCCCGAGGACGATCAGCGGCTGCGACGCAGCCTGCGCGAAAGCGACCCGGGCGCCGCCTTTGACCAGTTGCGCAAGCGCTACCCACCCCGGCATGAACTGCATCACTGGCGTCACCAGGGCAAGGTGGCGCCGTCGCTTCAGGCGCTGGTCAACCTGCTTTTTGAGTCGAACGCTTCGGGTAGCGCCAGGCCTGCTCCAGCTCTTTACAGGCCCGCAGGATCATCGCCTCGGTGATGGGAATTTCACGGCCCTGGTCGTCGAGGACGGCGGCGCCGTGGAAGTCCGCGCCACGGGGCGTTTGTGAATAGGACAGGCAGCTCATGCTAAGGTCTCCGGCGTTGCGACCCTGCCATTGTTATAAAGAGACATGATCGTTTTATGACAAACACCGAAAACCGTCTCATCGTTGGCGTGCTGGTCAACCCGTTCGCCGGCGTGGGCGGCGCCGTGGGCCTGAAGGGCAGCGACGGCACCGAAACCCGCGAGGAAGCCCTGCGGCGCGGCGCCACGCCAATGGCGGTGGAACGCATGACCCGGGCGTTACGCGGCCTGGCCGCACGGGCCGACCGCCTTGAGGTGCTTACCTGGGGCGGTCGTATGGGCGCGGACAGTTGCCGGGCGGCGGATTTGCCGGCGCGCGTGCTGGGCGAGCCGCCGTCGCCCAGCGAACCCGACGACACCCGCCGCGCGGCGCGCGCCCTGGTCAATGCCGGGGCTCAGTTGCTGTTGTTCGCCGGCGGCGACGGCACCGCCCGCGATCTGGTCGACGCCCTGGGGGAGGGTGTGCCGGTGCTGGGCGTGCCGGCGGGCTGCAAGATGCACTCGGCGGTCTACGCCATCAATCCGGAGGCCGCCGGCGAGCTGCTGGCGGAGCTGGTCGACGGCGGCCTGGTGGCGCTGGTGGACGCGGAGGTCCGCGACATCGACGAAGACGCCTTCCGGGCCGGACGGGTCCAGGCGCGCCACTACGGCGATCTGAAAGTGCCCGCCGAGAGCCGCTACCTGCAGCAGGTGAAGTGCGGCGGCCGCGAGGTGGAGGATCTGGTGGTCACCGAGATCGCCGCCTGGGTAATCGATAGCCTGGAAGCGGACACCTACTACCTGGTCGGCTCCGGCTCCACGGTAGCGGGGGTGATGGAGCAGCTGGGCCTGCCGAATACCCTGTTGGGCGTGGATATTGTCCGTAACGAGGAGGTGGTGGCCGCCGACGTGGGCGCCGAGCAAATCCTCGAGGTGATCGGCGACGCCCCCGCCCGGGCCCTGCTGACGGTGATCGGCGGGCAGGGCCATCTGTTCGGGCGCGGCAACCAGCAGTTCAGCCCGGCGGTGATCCGGCGCTTGGGTAAGGACCGCATCGATATCCTCGCCAGCCGCACCAAGCTGGGCACCCTGAATGGGCGCCCGCTGGTGGTGGACACCGGCGACGCCGCGCTGGACCGCGCCCTGTGTGGGCTGTGGCCGGTGATCAGCGGCTATGACGACGCGTTGCTATACCGGGTCGCCACCGACGCGGGTTAGTCGCTCCGTATCGGCGGTTTTTCCTCCATCGGGGGGTGCGGGTCTGTGTTCTGCCCTTCCGGGAACGCCGTGAACCCGTCCCTGGGGGCTCCCTGTCGAACGTCCTGTTCTCCAGGGTCCCGGAAGGGCAGAAC
>DASUNW010000027.1:0-2448 GCA_036276955.1 Alcanivorax sp.
TCCACCAGTTTTCGGTAGGCGGCTTCCAGCTCGTCGAGCTTGCGTTGCTGGTCGCTGACAATGCGGTTGAGGCTGGCGACCAGGTCTTCCTGGTAGGCCAGCTTGGTTTCGATATCGAGGAAGCGGTTATCTAGAACGCGGTCGTCGCTCATGGGGTCTCTCCTGGCGCGGGCCGCCAGTATACCGCTACACGGTCTCCGATGCCGTGCAGCTGATGTCCGCGAAGGGGTCGCGGCGGCACCGCGGACTCGGCTCATGTGCGGCTGGTTGTTTGGCGCTTGATTTAAATCCTTACCGCGGCTAAGGTTTCCGCCGTCTTGGGGGAGTAGTCACCCGGGTTCCCACCCTGGACGGTCGTCAACATAATTGCGCCTCAACGCGCATGGTGGCCGTGTCCTCTGCCGCGCACGGCAGTCGGATCGACGAGACCTGAGGCATTGTCTGCATTCCGCGGGGGCGGGATCGGTGGGCAATGTCTCTGGTAATCGTAGGATCCCGCCCCTGTAAGGCTTTGCGTTGGACGCTTTTCTTTCCTCTACTCTGCTGGTCGCGCTCGGCGAAATCGGCGACAAAACCCAACTGTTGTCGCTGGCGCTGGTGTGCCGTTTCCGTAAGCCCTGGCCGATTCTCGCCGGCATCGTCATCGCCACGCTGATCAACCACGGCATCAGTGTCTGGTTCGGTGACTGGCTGGCCGCGTCGGTGCCGCAGGACTGGCTGCGCTGGCTACTGGGCGGCAGCTTCATCGCCCTGGGCCTGTGGATGCTGATTCCCGATAAGGAAGAGGCCCTCGACGACCGCTTCCGGTTCGGGCCTTTCCTGACCAGCCTGGTGCTGTTCTTCATCGCCGAAATCGGCGACAAAACCCAGATCGCCACGGTTGCCCTGGCGGTGCGCTTTCCGGATTTCTGGCCGGTGCTTCTCGGCACCACAGCGGGTATGATCGCCGCCAACCTGCCGGTAATCTGGGTCGCGCACCGCCTTGCCAGCGAACGGTTCGAAACCTGGGCCCACCGGGTCAGCGCGGCCCTGTTCATCGCCTTCGGCGTCTGGGCATTGATCTAACCAAGCGAGCTATGCCATGGCCCTCACCGCCACCATCTACAAAGCCGAGCTGACCGTTTCGGATATGGACCGGGATTACTACGCCACCCACAACCTGACGGTGGCGCTGCATCCCTCGGAAACCGAGGCGCGCATGATGCTGCGGCTGATGGCCTTCGCCCGTCACGCCCACGAAGACCTGAGCTTCACCCGGGGGCTGTCGTCCACCGAGGAGCCGGACCTGTGGCGACACCACCCGAACGGCACCCTGGAAGAATGGATCGAGCTGGGCATGCCGGACGAGAAGCGCCTGCGCAAAGCCTGCGGCCTGGCCGATTCGGTGGTGGTGTACAGCTACGGGCGTCAGGCGCCGCTGGCCTGGCGCGAGGCCCTGGGCCGCAAGCTGGAACGCTTCGACAACCTCACCGTGCTGCGGGTAATGCCGGAAACCGAAGCCGCCCTGGCGGCCCTGGCCCACCGTCAGATGCGCCTGAACGCCCTGCTTCAGGACGGGCAGCTTTGGTTTGGCGACGATGCGAACAATGTGGCCGTGGCGCTGGAATCCCAGTTATAGGGGAACCCGCTGGCTACATAGCGCGCTGATTGACCCGGCGAGACACCTCTTCGGCGCTTTCCTTGCGTTCGGAGTAGCGGTCGGTGAGGTAGTCGCTGCGGTCACGGACCAGCAGGGTGAACTTCACCAACTCTTCCATGACGTCGACGATACGGTCGTAGTAGGGGGAAGGTTTCATACGGTCCTGGTCGTCGAATTCCAGAAACGCCTTGGGCACCGACGATTGGTTGGGGATGGTGACCATGCGCATCCAGCGGCCCAGCACGCGCAGGTGATTGACGGTGTTGAACGACTGCGAACCGCCGCTCACCTGCATCACCGCCAGGGTCTTGCCCTGGGTGGGGCGCACGCCGCCCAGCGCCAGCGGTATCCAGTCGATCTGCGCCTTCATAATGCCGGTCATGGCACCGTGGCGCTCCGGCGAGCACCACACCATGCCCTCGGACCACTGGGCCAGCTCGCGCAGCTCCTGGACCTTGGGGTGCTCCGCCGGCTCGGCGTCCGGCAGCGGCAGCCCGCGCGGATCGAAAATCCGCGTTTCGGCGCCCATGGCCTCCAGCAGGCGCGCCGCCTCTTCCACCGCCAGGCGGCTGAAGGAGCGCTCCCGCAGGGAGCCGTACAGCAGCAGGATACGTGGCTTATGGGACGCCGGTTGATCCTGGAATACCGACGCCGCGTCCGGCGCCTGGAAGCTCTCTTTATCGATGTTGGGCAAATCAGACATTTTCGATTTCCTTAAAGCGGCTGCAAGTTACAAGTTGAAAGTTGAAACGCGGAGCAAGCCTTGCTGATGGCAAGGCCGTGCCCGCGCTTGAAACTTGTAACTTTCA
>DASUNW010000028.1:0-15321 GCA_036276955.1 Alcanivorax sp.
GAAACCGCCGCCGGTGCGCACCCCGAACCCGGTGATCACCGCGCCGACGCCATCGCGGGCCTCGATGTCATACATGCCGGCGTTCTCTTCCAGATAGGAATACCCCACGTACTTGCCGCTTAAACCGAGGAACACCTCCCAACCGAATCCAGGCGTATCGAACAGCCCCACCAGCGAGCCGGCGGTGCCGAGACCGGCGTAATCAGGAATGAAATTACCCGGCAGATTGCGGCCGAAACGGATAAAGCCACCCACCTGGACGCCACCGTCGAAGTTGTTGGCATCGATACCCCAGGCGGCGCCCAGCTCGGTCTGGTAGCCGGCGTCATTGGTGGTGCGGAACACACGGTGGGCGTGCAAAAAGTAAACCCCGCCGATGGCGTCATGGCCAAGCTGGTCGTCCCAGCCCTGGGGCTCATTGGCACCGACCACTTTATGCACGAACTTCTGCGACTGCTCGGCGCCGGAGTCCGGCCCGACGATGCCGGCGCGCACGCCGTAGCCGAACAGGTTTTTCTGATCCCAGCTGAACAGCCCCACCTCCAGATTGGAGTAACCCACATAGGGCAGGTCGTTGTAATCCGGCGTCGAGCGCGTGATGTCGGAAGGGGTGATCATGATTTGTTGAAGACTGACGGTGAGCGCGTGCCGCTCATCGGAGGCGGAAATGCCAGGCAGCGGGTCGAGCGCCCGGGCCACGCCGCAGGTCAGACCGCCTTTGGCCTGACAGTCCGCATGGCCATCGCCGACCCAACTGAATCGGACGCCGTTGGTGTAGTTTTTATCCTGGCCCAGGAAAGCATCATTATCCCAGGAGAAACCGAACGTATTGGCGTGTGTCAGGGCAGAACCCAGACTTGCGGCCAGCAATACCACCAGGCGTGGCAAAAACATGGTTTTCCTCAGCGCAAAAAAGAAAAGGGCCGCCCCAGGCAGCAGGCAACAATGGCGAATATTTGACTGGCTTTCGCCCGCCGCCGCCAGCGGCAGCGCGGCAAAGTTTGTAAAATGGCGACAGGATGCGTGGGGCGACTCAGGCGCGCCGCAGTCGGGCCCGCACCGGCGCGGTGTCCGGGCGCCAGCCCCGCCACACCTGGAAGGCTTCGGCGGCCTGCTCCACCAGCATGCCCAGGCCGTCGCACACCGCCGCCGCGTCGAGGCGCTCCGCCCAGCGCATGAACGGCGTGGGTTCGGCGCCGTAGACCATGTCGTAGGCCACCGCCCCCAGGCCCACCAGGGCCGGGTCCAGCGCCGGCATGTCGCCGTGCAGTCCGGCTGAAATGGCGTTGATCAGCACCTCGAACGGCTGGTGCAGTTGGTCCAGGGCGGCGGCGTGCAGAGGCACGCCCTGGCCGGCGAAATCCTCCACCAACCCTTCCGCGCGCGCCAGGGTGCGGTTGGCGATCACCACTTCCGCGGGGCCCTGCGCCAACAGCGGGCCGAGCACGCCGCGCACGGCGCCGCCGGCACCGAGCACCAGCACCCGGCGGTGCGCCAGGGCCCAGCCTTGATTGCCGCGCAGATCAGCCACCAGGCCGGCGCCGTCGGTGTTGTCGCCATGCAGCTCGCCGTCGACCCGCCACAGGGTGTTCACGGCGCCGGCCTGACGGGCGCGCTCGGTGAGCCGCTGGCACAGACCGAACGCCTGCTCTTTGAAGGGCACGGTGACGTTGGCGCCGCGTCCGCCAGCGTCGAAGAACGCCGCCACCGCCGCCGGGAAGCCGTCCACCGGCGCCTCGATGCGTTCATAGACCAGGTCCTCGCCACGCTGGGCAGCGAAGGCATGATGGATGTCCGGCGAACGGCTGTGGCTCACCGGGTTGCCGAATACCGCGTACCGATCGCTCATAGCCACTCCCGGTGAATCAGGAATTTCTCATACAGTTCGGCCTCCGGCGAGCCGGGCTCCGGATGCCAGTCGTAATCCCAGCGCACCAGCGGCGGTAGCGACATCAGGATCGATTCGGTGCGCCCGCCGGACTGCAGGCCGAACAAGGTGCCCCGGTCGTACACCAGGTTGAATTCCACATAGCGGCCCCGGCGATAAAGCTGGAAGTCACGCTCGCGCTGGCCGTAGGGCAGGGCCTTGCGGCGCGCCACGATCGGCCGGTAGGCGCCGATAAAGCCGTCGCCGACGCTGCGCGTCAGCGCGAAGCTCTGCTCGAAATCGAGGCGATTGAAGTCATCGAAGAACAAGCCGCCCACGCCGCGCGGCTCGTCACGGTGCTTGATATAGAAATAGTCGTCGCACCACTGCTTGAACTCCGCGTAGAGTTCCTCTCCGAACGGCGCGCAGGCGTCCCGCGCGGCCCGGTGCCAGGCCACCGCGTCGTCCTCGAAACCGTAGAACGGGGTCAGATCAAAGCCGCCGCCGAACCACCAGACCGGCGCTTCGCCCTCTTTCTCGGCGACGAAGAAACGGACATTGGCGTGGCTGGTGGGCACATAGGGGTTGTGCGGGTGAATCACCAGCGACACGCCCATGGCCTGGAACGAACGCCCGGCCAGCTCCGGCCGGTGGGCGGTGGCGGAAGGCGGCATCCGTTCGCCGAACACATGGGAGAAATTAACCCCGCCTTTTTCGATCACCGCGCCTTCGGTGAGCACGCGGCTGCGGCCACCGCCGCCTTCCGCCCGCTCCCAGGCGTCTTCCTCGAAGCGGCCCTGGCCGTCCTCGCTCTCCAGTTCCGCGCAGATGCGGTCCTGCAAGTCCAGCAGATAGTCCTTCACCGCCTGGGGGGATACGTCATTCATGTCAGTCTCGCAGGGTACGACCGCTTTGCAGATCGATAATGGTGGACGGTTTCGCGAGCGGATCGCAATCACCGGTGACGATGAAATCCAGGTCGCGGCCCAGCGCCTTGCCGACCTGGAATCGGTTGCGCCCCGGCGGTCGTCCGGCCCGGTTGGCGCTGGTGGAAACGATCGGCGTGCCCACCGCCGCCGCCAGCGCCCGCGCCAGCGGATGGGCGCTGACCCGCACCGCCACCTTGGGATGGGCGCCGCGAATCCACGCCGGCACCCGCTCGGTGGCGTCCAGCAGATAGGTCACCGGCGCCGGCCAGGCCTGGCGCAGCCGTTCCCGCTGGGCGTCATCAAGCCGCACCAGACCGTCGAGCTGGTCGAGATCCGCGGCGACCAGAATCAGGCCTTTCTCCAACGGCCGCTGTTTGATCGCCAGCAGCCGGTCGACCGCGTCTTCATCGAAGGGGTCGCAACCCAGGCCGTAGACGGTCTCGGTGGGGTAGGCGATCACACCGCCGGCGCGAATAATGTGCGTGGCACTGAGCAGATGCTGGCCGAACGCCGGCGTTTGCGGGGTCATCACCGTTCCTCGTCTGGTTACTGGCCGCGAAGGTACCCAAGCCCGGACGGTCAGGCAAGCCCGCGATGGCGGCAGTAGCCGCCGGCCACCCGCTTGACCTTGCCTTCCAGCTCCAGGTCGGCGAGCCGGTCCGCGAGATCGGCCATCGGCAGCCCGCTGCGCCGGGCCAGCTCATCCAGACCGTTGATGCCGGTGGTGAAGTGCCCCAGCAGGCCGCTGTCGTCATCAGGGGCGGCGGCGGCCAGCGCCGGACTGTCCTCCAGGGTACGGCGGAACTCACCGAAGGCGTGCAGCACATCGTCGACGCTTTCCAGCCAGTTGGCACCGTCGCGCAGCAACCGGTGGCAGCCTTTGCTGAGCGGGTTGTGCAGGCCACCGGGGATGGCGAAAACCTCGCGGCCCTGTTCCACAGCGGTGCGCGCGGTGATCAACGAACCGCTGCGCGGCGCCGCTTCCACCACGATGGTGCCGAGACTGAGGCCGCTGATGACGCGGTTGCGGGCCGGGAAGTACTCCTTGCGCGGCTGGCTGCCGGGCGCGAACTCGGTGACCAGCGCACCGCCGCCGTCGATGATCTGCTGCGCCAGCTTGCGGTGGTGGGGCGGGTAGATCCGGTCCGGGCCGTTGCCGAGCACCGCCACGGTGGCGCCGCCGGCCGCCAGCGCGCCCCGGTGGGCGGCGGCGTCCACGCCCAACGCCAGGCCACTGGTGATGGCGAAGCCGGCGGCGGCCAGCGAGCGGGCGAAGCGAAACGCGTTGTCAGTGCCATCGGCGGAGGCGGCGCGGGCGCCGACCATGGCCAGTTGCGGGCTGGCCAGGATGGCCGGATCACCGCGCACCGCCAGCACTCCCGGCGCGTCCGGCAGGTCCGCCAGCAGCGGCGGGTAGTCGTCGTCGCCCAGGGCCAGCCAGCGCCAACCCAGTGCGGATAAGGTTGTCAGGGTATCGCGCAAGGCCTCCGGATGCCGCAGCCGGCGGGCGGGCAATCGATTGTTATTGGGCAGCCGGGACCGGAAGTGGTCCAGAGGGGTATCGTCGGGGGGACATTCACGCAGTATCCGGCCGAGACGGGCCGAGTGAGGTGAAAAGGCGGCGCACAGCACCAGCCGTTTGAGTTGGGCATCCATCGCGCACCTCCCTGTGCGCCGTACAAGACGGTTTTCAGAAACGAATCAGTAGCTGCCTTCCGGGCTCTCCACGATGTCCTTCATGTAGATCGGCCGGGTGGACTCCATGATCAAGCCGTAGCTGACCTTGTCGTAGACCCGGAACAGCACCAGGGTGCCGGCCTTGGTACGGGGCAGGCGCACCATTTCATCCTGCTGGCGGTCGCGCACCATTTCACCTTGCTGGAAAATTTCCAGCACATGGCCGGGTTCCATACCTTCGCGCGCGCCTTTGTTGATCACCACCACGTCGTTACGCGCCACGCTGTTGATGCGGTCGAAGAAACGGATGATGTGGCCGGTAATTTTCTCGTCGGGGGCGTGCGGATACAGCACCGCGCGCACCTCCCGATCGGGCTGCGGGAACAGGCGGTCATCCACGCGGACATCCTCGGAAGAGCGGATCACCTCCAGAGTGGCCATGTCCTCTTCCTGGTCGCGGACGCTGGCCAGGCCGATACGCCGGGCTTCGTAGCCGAGCACTTCCTGGGTGACCGGATCGACGTACTCTTCGCCGACCCGGTAGATACCATAGCGGCGCTGCAGATCGGCGAAGCGGTCTTCCGGGTCACGGGCGTAGACGGTGTCACCCATGCCGAATACCACCCGGCGGTCCTGGCCGCCGACCAGGTAGGGCGCGGCGAGAATCTGGTCGCGGTCCATCACCAAGGCGTCCTTCAGGTAGCTCTGGATGGCGCTCATGGGAATCGCGGGGATGGCACTGTCGCGGTCCACTTCGCGCACCCGCGGCGTCAGCTTGACAGTGCCGTCGGACAGTTTGGTGCGCTTCACGTTATCCCGGTTCACGCCCAGGCGCGGCTCGCCGCCCTGCCAGAATAGGCGGATTTCATCGCCGGGATAGATCAAATGCGGGTTGTCGATATCCGGGTTGTCATGCCAAAGTTCCGGCCACTGCCAGGGGTTCTCCAGGAAACGGCCACTGATGTCCCAAAGGGTGTCGCCCTTTTTGACGTAATACACATTAGGATGGTCGTCTCGTAGCGCGATGGTGTCGGCCATGACGGCGGACGTCACCACCAGCAACCCCACGTACAGGATTCGCTGCAGCGATTTCATCATCAGCGGATTCCTTTTATCATTATTGGTGTCCGCGGAACGGCGAACACACCCCCGGATCGAGCACAGTCGTTTTTGGATATTAGCAACGCTATCATATATTTAGCAACCGACTTTAAAGCACCTTCCCAAGTGTTTGAAAACTCAGGAGCCCCATGGCCAAGCTTGAGATACTCGAATTCCCAGACCCACGCCTTCGCACGGTAGCAAAACCGGTCGAGACGGTGGATGACGCGCTTCGCAAACTGATCGACGACATGATTGAAACCATGTACGAGGCGTCGGGAATCGGCCTGGCGGCCTCCCAGGTGAACGTGCACAAGCGGCTTTTGGTGATCGACGTGTCGGAATCCCGCGATCAGCCGCAGGTGTTCATCAACCCGGAGATCACGCCCCTCACCGAGGATCTGGCGCCCTACGAAGAGGGCTGCCTGTCGGTGCCCGGCTTCTACGAGAAGGTGGAGCGGCCCTCGCGGGTGCGCATCCGCGCCCTGGACCGTAACGGCGAGCCGTTCGAGATCGAGACCGACGGCCTGCTGGCCACCTGCATCCAGCACGAGATCGACCACCTGGACGGCAAGCTCTTTGTCGACTATGTGTCCCGCCTGAAGCGCGATCGGATCAAGAAGAAGCTTCAGAAAGTGCACCGCCAACAGGCCTGAGAACTGATTTGAAACCGCTTCGCCTCGCCTTCGCCGGCACCCCGGATTTCGCCGCCGTCAGCCTGCAAGCGCTGCTCGACGGCCCCCACACCGTCGCCGCGGTGCTCACCCAGCCGGATCGCGGCGCCGGCCGCGGCAAGAAAGTACAGCCCGGGCCGGTGAAAAAGCTGGCCCTGGACCACGACCTGCCGGTGCTGCAGCCGGACACCCTGAAAACCGGCGAAATCCAGAACCAACTGCGCGAGCTCGATCTGGACGCGCTGATCGTGGTCGCCTACGGCCTGATTATTCCCCGCGCGGTGCTGGCCCTGCCCCGGCTCGGCTGCGTCAACGTGCACGGCTCACTGCTGCCGCGCTGGCGCGGCGCCGCGCCGATCCAATGGGCGATCCAGGCCGGCGACCGGGAAACCGGCACCACCATCATGCGGATGGACGCCGGGCTGGACACCGGCCCGATGCTGCTCAGCGAGGCGGTGACCATCGGCGAGCGCGAAACCGGCGGCGAGTTGCACGACCGCCTGGCCGAGCAGGGTGCCCGGCTGCTGAGCACCGTGCTCGAAGATCTGCCCGGCCATCTGGAACAGGCCCGCCCGCAGCCGGAAGAGGGCGTCACCTACGCCTCCAAGCTGACCAAGGCCGGCGCCCGGCTGGATTTCCGACTGCCCGGCGCCGCCTTGGTCAACCGGGTGCGCGCCTTCAACCCCTGGCCGGTGGCCTGGGTGGACTTCGCCGGCCAGCCGCTGCGCGTCTGGGACGCCGAGCCGGCCGACGACGCCGGGGAGCTGGAACCCGGGCGCATTGTCACCGTCAGCGACGACGGCCTGACCGTGGCCTGCGGCGACGGCGCGGTGCGCCTGACCCGGGTGCAACTGCCGAATAAGCGATCCATGACCGTGGCCGAGGTCCGACGCGGCCACCCGGAGCTGTTCCAGCCGGGGGCCTCCCTTGAATAAGGCGCCGGATCCCCGGCTGGCGGCGGTGCGCGCCCTGGAGCGGGTACTGCCCGGCGAGGGAGACGGCGCCAGCCTTCGCGAAGTGCTTGCCAGGGGCGTGCCCGACGGCGCCGCCGGCGGCCTGATGCGCGACCTGTGCTTCGGCGTCTGTCGCCACCTGCGCCCGCTCAATCAATGGCTCAACAGCCAGCTCGACAAGCCCCTTAAACCCAAGGCCCAGGCGGTGCGCCTGGCGGTGCTGTGCGGCCTCTATGAACTGTGGTTCACGGAGCGCCCCGCCCACGCGGTGGTCAACGCCTACCCGGAGCTCTGCCGTCAGTTGAAGGCGGGCTGGGCCAGCGGTCTGATCAACGCCCTGCTGCGCAAAGCCGACGGCTTGGACCCGACGGAGGTGTTCGCCGACTACGACCCGGCGGTGCGCTATTCACTACCCAGCTGGCTGTGGCGGGAATTCCAGCAGGACTGGCCGGAACAGGCCGACGACCTGGCCCGGGCCGCCCTGGCACCACCGCCGTTCACCCTGCGCGTGAACCGCCGCCAACACAGCCGCGACCAGGCCCTGGCGCAGCTCGGTGACGGCGCCCGGCCCGGCGAGCTGTCGCCGTGGAGCCTGTATTTATCGCCGCCCCGGCCGGTGTCGCAACTACCCGGTTTCGACAGCGGCGGCTTCTCGGTGCAGGACGAAGCCGCCCAGTTGCCGGTGGAACACCTGGCGGCGCCGGTCGGCGCCCGGGTGCTGGACGCCTGCGCCGCCCCCGGCGGTAAAACAGGGCAGATCCTTGAGGCGTTCCCCGACGCCCGGGTCACCGCGCTGGACCTGTCCGCGCGCCGCCTGGACCGGGTGCGCGACGCGCTGCGCCGCCTCGGCGCCGAGGCCGAGTTGGTGCAAGGCGACGCCGCCGAGCCGGCGCCTTGGTGGGACGGCGAACCCTTCGACGCCATCCTGCTCGACGCGCCCTGTTCCGCCAGCGGCATCCTGCGCCGCCAGCCGGACGTGAAGTGGCATCGCCGGCGCACCGACCTGCCACCCTTGGTGGATTTACAAGCGCGCATGCTGGATGCACTATGGCCGCTTCTGCGCCCCGGCGGCCGGCTGGTGTACGCCACCTGCTCGGTACTGCGCGACGAGAACGATCGGCAGATCGCCGCTTTCCTGGCGCGCACCGCCGACGCCGAGGATCGCACGGCACGGCCGGCGGACGCCGCGCCGGTAGCGGCGGGCTGGCAGCTACTGACACGGGATAACGGGCCCGACGGCTTTTACCTGGCCTGCCTGCACAAACGCGAGGCGGCCGACAACAATAAGGTGACCGACCAGCGATCATGAAGATCATCATTCTCGGCGCCGGCCAGGTGGGCGGCACCCTGGCGGAGAACCTGGCGGGGGAACGCAACGACATCACCGTCATCGACATCGACGGCGAGCGCTTGCGGGAACTGGGGGACCGTCTCGACATTGGCACCGTGCTCGGCATGGGCTGCTACCCCTGGGTGCTCAAGGAAGCCGGCGCCGAAGACGCCGACATGCTGATCGCCGTCACCAACTCCGATGAGGTGAACATGGTCGCCTGCCAGGTGGCCTACTCCCTGTTCCGCACCCCCACCAAGATCGCCCGCATCCGCACCGCGCACTACACCAGCCGCGCCGACAAGCTGTTCAACGAAAACGCCATCCCCATCGACGTGATCATCAGCCCGGAGCAGGTGGTCACCGATTACATCAAACGGCTGATCGAACACCCCGGCGCCCTGCAGGTGGTGAACTTCGCCACCGGCCGCGTGCAGCTGGTGGCGGTGCGCGCCTACTACGGCGGCCCGCTGGTGGGCAACGAACTGCGCGAGCTGCGCAAGCACATGCCCAACGTGGACACCCGGGTGGCGGCCATTTTCCGCCGCAACCGGCCGATCATCCCGGAAGGCAACACCGTCATCGAGGCGGACGACGAGGTGTTCTTCATCGCCGCCAAGAACGACATCCGCGCGGTGATGAGCGAGCTGCGCCGCCTGGAGCACAACTACAAGCGGGTGCTGATCGCCGGCGGCGGCAACATCGGCTACCGGCTGGCGAAGAGCATCCAGCACCGCTACAACGTGAAAATCATCGAGCGTTCGCCGCAGCGGGCCGAATGGCTCGGCGAGCGGCTCGGCCACACCGTGGTGCTGCAGGGCCTGGCCACCGACCGCGACGAACTGCTCAAGGCGAACATCGAAAACACCGATGTGTTCTGCGCGCTGACCAACGACGACGAAGCCAACATCATGGCCTCGCTGCTGGCCAAGCGGCTGGGCGCGCGCAAGGTGATGACGCTGATCGCCAACCCGGCCTACGTGGACCTGGTGCAGGGCCACGACATCGACATCGCCATCTCGCCGCAGCAGTCCACCATCGGCAGCCTGCTCACCCATGTGCGGCGCGGCGACGTGGTCAACGTGTATTCCCTGCGCCGGGGCGCCGCCGAGGCCATCGAAGCAATCGCCCACGGCGACGCCAAGTCCTCCAAGGTGGTGGGCCGCGCCATCGAGGACATCGACCTGCCCGAAGGCACCACCATCGGCGCCGTGGTGCGCGGCGAGAAAGTGTTGATCGCCCATGACGACATCGTCATCGAGCCAGACGACCACGTGATCCTGTTCCTGATCGACAAACGCCGCATCCGGGACGTGGAAAAGCTGTTCCAAGTTGGTTTCACGTTCTTCTAGGGGACCCTGCCCATGCACTTCGCGCTGATCTCGAAGATTCTGGGCCTGCTGCTGGTGGTCTTCAGCTTCACCATGATGCCGCCGGTGGCGGTGGCCTATTTGTATCGGGACGGCAGCGAAGGCCCCTTCCTGATGTCGTTCACCATTTCCATGGTGCTCGGCTTGATTCTGTGGCTGCCGTTTTTCCGTCATCGCGCGGAGCTGCAGGTACGCGACGGCTTCCTGGTGGTGACCCTGTTCTGGTCGGTGCTGGGGGTAATCGGCGCGCTGCCGATGCTGATTTCCGACGCGGTGCCGGTGGGCTTCACCGACGCGGTGTTCGAATCCGTTTCCGGCCTGACCACCACCGGCGCCACGGTGCTGTCGGGCCTCGACGATCTGCCCAAATCAATACTGTTCTACCGCCAGCAGCTGCAGTGGCTGGGCGGCATGGGCGTTATCGTACTGGCGGTGGCGATCCTGCCGATGCTGGGCATCGGCGGCATGCAGTTGTACAAGGCGGAAATTCCCGGCCCGATGAAGGAGTCCAAGCTGACGCCGCGCATCGCCGAGACCGCCAAGGCGCTGTGGTATGTGTACCTGGCCATCACCATTGCCTGCGCACTGGCCTACTGGGCCGCCGGCATGACGCTGTTCGACGCCATTTGCCACAGCTTCAGCACCGTCTCCACCGGCGGCTTCTCCACCCACGACGCGTCCATGGCGTACTGGGACAGCGCCGCCATCGACTGGGTGGGCACTGTTTTTATTCTGGTCGGCGGCGTGAACTTCGCGCTGCACTTCGCGGTGTGGCGCAGCCGTTCCCTGGGCGCGTATCTGCGGGATCCGGAATTCCGCTTCTTCATGGGCCTGATGTTGCTCTACATCGCGCTGGTGGGCGCCGGATTGATGCTGTTCCATATCCATGAGCCGGTGGACCAGGCGCTGCGCCACGCCGCCTTCCAGGTGGCCTCGTTCGGCACCGGCACCGGCCTGACCAGCACCAACGCGGCGGCCTGGCCGGGCTACATTCCCTACCTGCTTATCTTTATCAGCTTTATCGGCGGCTGCGCCGGGTCCACCGGCGGCGGCATGAAAGCGGTGCGCGCGGCGCTGGTGGCCCAGCACAGCATCCGCGAACTGCGCCGGCTGATCTATCCCAACGGCATGTTCGTCCTGCGCTTCGGCAAACATGTGGTCAACGACCGAGTGCTACAGGCGGTGTGGGGATTTGTCGGCGTGTACATCACGCTGTCGGTGATCTTCACCTTGCTGTTCACCATGACCGGCATGGACCTGACCACCGCGGTGAGCGCGGTGGCCGCGTCGATCAACAACCTGGGCGTGGGCATCGGCCAGGTGGGCGGCGGCTTCGCCAACATCACCCCCGCCGCCAAATGGATGATGACCGTACTGATGCTGCTCGGCCGCCTGGAGATCTTCACTTTCCTGATACTGTTCACGCCCATGTTCTGGCGTCAGTAGATCAGGGCACGTCCAGCCGGTAGACCCGCGCCGCGGTGTCGTAAAACAGCGCCTGCTTCTCCGCCTCGGAGCATTCTCCGGCCAGCCGCTTGAAGGCGTTCCACAGCACCGCGTAGGAACAGGACAACTGGTCCACCGGGAAATTGCTTTCGAACATGGCGCGCTCGACGCCAAAAGCGTCCACGCAGACCTTGAACCAGGGCCGCCACAGGTCCGCCAATTCCCGAGAAGAGGGCGGCCGGGGGCGCCGGTCCAGCTCGAAGCCGCAACTGTGCATGCCCAGCCCGCCCAGCTTCACCGACACATTGGGGCAAGCGGCCAGCGCCTCGATGGCGCGGCGCCATTCGCTGAATACCTGCTCCGCGCGGCCGGCGTACTCACCCACGCCCAGCACGCCGCCGACATGGTCGAGCACGATACTGGTTTCCGGAAAGGCCCGCGCCAGGTCGGTAAGGTCGTCGATCTGGTGGAAGTAATTCCAGCAATCGAAGCTTAATCCCAGCGGCGCCAGCTCGGCGAAGCCCCGGCGCAGATCCTGGTCCAGCAGCAGACCGGCAGGCAGCACCCGGCGGGTGGTGCGGATATTCGGGTCCGGGTCCCAGACACTGGACTGGCGAATGCCCCGGAAACGGCCCTTGCCGGCTTCCAGGTGCGCTTCCAACACCTCTTTCACCGCCGCGCCCTGGCGCAGGTCCGTATAGCCGACGATGCCGGTGCACACCCGCCCGCCGGTGGCGGCGGCCACGCCCTCCGCGAACACGGTTTCGCCCACCGGGCGCAACGCCTCGTCGCCGTCAGTGTAGTACCCTTCCGAGCACTCCACGAACACCGTGGCGCGCACGTCGTGGCCGGCGGCCAGGTCGCGCTCGATGTCGTCGCGCAGGTAGCGGGGGCGCGGCGCGTCCCAAAGATGGTGGTGCGGGTCGATGATCGCCCGCTCCGGTTCCAGTATCGGCTCCTGGTGCAGGGCCAGCCAGTCGAGATCCGGAGCGGGCAGTATCACCCGACCGGAGGAGGATGAAGACGTGTCGTGGCTCATTGAATTAGGCTCTCCCGATGGGTCGTTATTATTTACCTATCCAACATTAGCATGGAGTTCCCATGAGCGAATTGATCCAGTACCAGCGCGACGACGGCATCGTCACCCTCACCCTGAACAGCCCGGAAACCCGCAATCCGATCTCCGACGACGACATGATCGAGGCGCTGCTGGCCGCCCTGGCGCGGCTGGAAACCGACCCGGACGCCCGCGTGGCGATTCTCACCGGGGCCGGCAGTGCCTTCTCCAGCGGCGGCAACGTTAAGAAGATGGGCGCCGCCGGCGGCCTCAACGACGCCCGGCCCGCCAAGACCCGGCTCAACTACAAACAGGGCATCCAGCGGATTCCGCTGGCGTTCGAGAAACTGGAAGTGCCGGTGATCGCCGCGGTGAACGGCCCGGCGGTGGGCGCCGGCTGCGACCTGGCCTGCATGTGCGACCTGCGCATCGCCGGCGAGAGCGCCTGGTTCGCGGAGAGCTTCGTGAAACTGGGCATCATCCCCGGCGACGGCGGCGCCTGGCTACTGCAGCGGGTGGTGGGCTTTTCCAAGGCGGCGGAAATGGCGCTCACCGGCGACCGCGTCAACGCCAACGAAGCGCTGGCCTGCGGCCTGGTGTCCCGGGTGGTGCCGGACGACCAGCTGCTTGAGGAAGCCCGGGCGCTGGCACAACGCATCGCCGTGAACCCCACCCAGGCGGTGCGCATGACCAAACGCCTGCTGTGGGCTGGGCGCTCCCTGCGCCTGGACGCGCTGCTGGAAATGTCCGCCGCCATGCAGGCGCTGGCCCATTCCACCTCGGATCACCAGGAAGCGGTGCAGGCGTTTATCGATAAGCGCGCGCCGGACTTCACCGGCGAATAGACGGCCCATAAAAGAAGCCCCGCGGGGAGGCGGGGCAAAAGGGGTTTTACAGCCCATCCCGAGCTGGAATCAGGCGATGTTGTTGATCCGCCGTTCGCCACGGAACAGCTGGTCCATCTCACCCTCGTAGTAGGCCGCCACACGGGGGTTCATTACTTTCTTCCACAGCGGCGGCACCAACGCCAGCACGTACATGGCGGCGTACCCGCCCGGCAACTGCGGGCTCTCTTCGTAATGGCGCAGCACCTGATAGCGGCGCTTGGCGTAGGCGTGGTGGTCGCTGTGACGCTGCAGCTGGAACAGCGCCAGGTTGGTAAGCAGGTAGTTGGAGTTCCAACTGTGCGCCGGGGTCACGCGCTCGTAGCGGCCCTTGTCGGTGACCCGGCGGTGCAGGCCGTAGTGCTCGATGTAGTTAATCACTTCCAGGGTAAAGGCGGCCACGAAGCTCTGCGCCACGAAGAACAGCACGCCCATCCAGCCGAACGCGAGACCGAACGCCACCGCGAACAGCGCGGAAATCGAATACCACCAGATCAGCTCGTTGTGCCGGCTGATGTTCTTCTTACCCTTGCGCTCCAGATACTGCTTTTCCAGCTTCCAGGCGTTCAGGAAGTTGTGCTTGAAGGCGCGCGGCAGGAATTCGTACAGGCCCTGATTGTACTGGGACGAGGACGCGTCTTCCGGCGTGGACACATGCACGTGGTGGCCGCGCACGTGCTCCACCTTGAAGCCGGCGTAGGTCACCGAGGACAGCAGCAGGCCGCCCATCCAGTTCTCCAGCTTGGGATCCTTGTGCACGAACTCATGGCCCAGGTTGATGGCGATGATGCCGCCCACGGTACCGATGGAGACGATCCAGCCCAGCTGGCCGAGCAGGGAATAATCGTTATTCACGAACACCCAGCCGGCGAAGAACAGCACGCCCAACCAGATAAAGCCCATCAGGAACAGCGCGCTGGTGTAGATGCGCTCCTGGCTCATGGAAGGCACCTGCTGGTGCTCGTCCGGGTTGGAAGGGTCCTTGCCGATCATGTAATCGAGCACCGGAATGATGCCGAACACGACGAAGTACAGGAACCAGGCCCAATAGTCCTGGGTGCCCGACTCGCGGCCGATGAAGGCGCTCAGGGGCAGCAACGGCAGCACCGCCGCCCAGAAGGCCAGATAACCCCACTTCTTAAGCTTCAGCATGGTATCGGAATGCATTGTAGCGAACATGGTTCGTCTCCTCCCTGGGCGTGGTCCTCGCCAGGATCTGTGTTGGCCGGGCACGCGACCCGACCGTCTCAGCCGTCACTTTGTCATTCTTCGATGGCAACATTAACAGCAATTCTTGAATTGTCAAACAACTCAATTCGTGACACAGAAGGAAAGTGCGCGGATAATAGCCACCGCAACCGGGAGGAACCCATGTCGCTGAAAGCAGTAAGTCTGAGTGAACAGATTGCCGAGCACCTGAGCGAACGGATCGTGCGGGGAGACCTGGCGCCCGGCGAGAAACTGCCGGAAGCGGAGCTGGCGAAAGAGCTGGATGTGAGCACTAACTCACTCCGAGAGGCCTTCAGACTGCTGGAGAAGCGCCACCTGATCCAGCTGCAGCCGAGGCGGGGCGCACGGGTGTGCGACGTCACGGAAAGCGAAGTACGCGACCTCTACGACTTCCTGTTTCTACTGCTCTCCCATCTGGCCGCCCAGGCCGCCCGGGACTGGAAACCGGGGGAGATTGAAGATCTGGCGATGATGCTGCCGGAGCTGGAACGCCACTACCGCAACGCCGACATGCCCGGCGCCCACCAGGTGGCCTTCCGTTTCGTAGAGACCGCCACGGCGCGCTTCGCCCGCAACCGCTACCTGGCCGACGACATCGAAGACCTGGTGCCCCTGCTCAAGCGCTTCTCGTTCATCGCCCTGCAGGAAGACACCACCGAATTCGACATGTCACTGAAGATCTTCCAGCGGCTGCTGGAAAACGTGCTCGCCCGCAACGCCGAGCAGGCCGCCGCCGACATCCGCGAATACGGCGACAACCAGTGCCGGCTGGTGCTGCGGGCTATTGCCAAGCGGGATGCGGC
>DASUNW010000029.1:0-11862 GCA_036276955.1 Alcanivorax sp.
TGGAAGAGGCGCTCGAGGTAGGCGAACAGGTAGTCGGCGTCGGTGAGCGGCGCGCGGTAGCCGAGGTGGCCGTCGGGGCGCATCAGCCATAGCCGGCTGCCGGCGCCGAACGCGCGCTCGAATTCGCCGTCGTGGTCGCGCCACAGGTGCGCGCGGCCGGCGCCGGTATCCGAGCGGTCCAGATCGAAGCCGTCGCGGCTGATCACGGTAACGCGCAACTCGTTGAGGTATTCGTCGGGCAGCCGTGACAGCAGCGCGTGCAGGATCACCCGGGCGCGGTGGTCCGGCTCGCCGCCCAGCTGCAGCAGCAGATGATGCACCGGCTGGCGTAGCAGCGCCTGGATCCGGCGCGGGGAGCCGTCGCGCTGGGACTGCAGGTGAGCGTCCGGCACCCGGTCGCCGGGCAGCGGCCCCTGGTGGCGCCAACCGAGATCGGCATCCGGCCCGGCGTCGACCAGCGGCGAATGCCGGTAGTGCACGTCCAACTGGCTGGCGCGGCGCACCAGCCGCCGCCCCAGTTGCGGGCGGTTGCCGGCCAGGCGCAGCAGCGAATCGCGGGCGCCGCGCAGCACCTTGGCGCGCACGAACGAGGCGCGGGACAGGGCGTCCACGCCGCGCAGCATGTCCTCGGCCACCGGCCGCCGCTCGCGCTGATAGCTGTCCAACAAGGCACCGCCGCCGTGCCCACGGCAGAACAGCACCAGTTTCCAGGCCAGGTTGAAGGCGTCGGCGATGCCGGTGTTCATGCCCTGGGCGCCCAGCGGGCTCTGCACGTGGCAGGCGTCGCCGGCGAGCAGAATCCGGTTGCGCCGGTAGTGGCTGACCAGCCGCCGCTGGATGGTGAAGCGGCTCAGCCAGCGGGGTTCCCCGGGCAACGGCGATTGCTCGCCGAGCGCCTCGCGGATGCGCTGATGGAACAGCGCCATGTCCGGCTCGGCCTCGTCGTCCTGTTCACCGCCTTCGCCCTCTTCGCCCGGTTCCTCGGTCACCACCAGGCGCCAGCCTTCGGGCATGGGGATGGCGATCAGGTTGCCGTCGGCGAGTAGAAAGCCGTGAAAGGCGTCGTCTTCCAGGTCCGGGGCCCAGTCCACATCAGCGAGCAGAAAGCGCTCGTGGTAGTCGTTGCCGACGAACGGCAGGCCCAACAGCTGGCGCACCCGCGAGTGGGCGCCGTCGGTCCCCACCAGCACGTCCGCCTGCAACGGACGCTCGTCGCCGCGATGCCGCACCCGGGCCTGCACGCCGGAGCCGTCCTGCTGAAAATCGAGCAGTTCGGTGTCCCACCAAAGCTCACCGCCCAGGGTCCGGAAGCGCTCTTCCAGGGCCGCCTCCACGCGGGGCTGGGGGCAGCACAGCAGGCGCGGGAACGGCGACGGCAGCTCGCCCATGGGGAGGCTCAGCAGCGGCCCCTTGTCGCGGCCCTTGTCGCCGTAGACGTGGATCGCCTCGAACGCCAACGCCTCGCGGCGCACCGCGTCGAGCACGCCCATGGCGTCGAAGATTTCCTGGCTGCGCGCGTGCAGGCCCAGCGCCCGCGACCAGGGCAGCCGGCCGGGCAGCTTGTCGATCACCCGGCACGGCACGCCGCCGCGCAACAGGTTGATACCCAGGGTCAGCCCGGTGGGGCCGGCGCCGACAATCAATACTTTGGGGGCGTTGGATCCCGTGATCATGGTCGTGGTGCTACCATAGGTGTTTCATCTCCTGTGCCCTGCCAATGGAGCCGCGAGCCGCCGTGAGCCGCAAAATTATCCATGTGGACTGCGACTGTTTCTACGCCGCCGTGGAAATGCGCGACGACCCGCGCCTGCGTGGCCGGCCGGTGGCGGTGGGCGGAGACCCGCAGCGGCGCGGCGTGATCGCCACCTGCAATTATCCGGCCCGCGAGTTTGGCGTGCACAGCGCCATGGCGTCGTCCCAGGCCCTGCGGCTGTGTCCCGAGCTGGTGATTCTACCGCCTGACTTCGATAAATACCGGCGTGTGTCCGGACAAATTCAGGACATTTTTCGCACCTTTACCAATATCATCGAACCGTTGTCGTTGGATGAAGCCTTCCTGGACGTGAGCGAGAGCCCGCTGCACGCCAACAGCGCCACGCGCATCGCCGAGGCGATCCGCCGCAAGGTGCGTGAAACCGTCAACATCACCGTGTCCGCCGGGGTGGCGCCGAACAAGTTCCTGGCCAAGGTGGCCAGCGACTGGCGCAAGCCCGACGGGCTGTTCGTGATCACCCCGGACCAGGTCGCCGGGTTCGTCGCCGAGCTGCCGGTGAAGCGCATCTCCGGCGTCGGCCGGGTCACCGAGGACAAGCTGACGGCGCTGGGCATCAAGACCTGCGGCGACCTGCAAAGCCTGCCCCGCCTGGAGCTGGCCCACCATTTCGGCAGCTTCGGCGAGCGTTTGTACCACCTGGCGCGGGGCGAAGACGACCGGCCGGTGCAGACCAGCCGCCGGCGTAAGTCGGTGAGCGCGGAAAAGACCTACCACGAGGACAAGCCGACGCTGACCCACTGGCTGCAGGAGCTGGACGATTTGATGGAACGGCTGGGAAAGCGCGTGGACCGGCTGGACGCGAACTACATCATCCAGGGCCTGACGGTGAAGGTGCGCTACAGCGACTTCCGCATCGTCAGCGCCGACCAGAGCGGCGAGCATCTGGACCGGGAGGTGTTCGAGCGGCTGCTGACCCAACTCTGGGAGCGCCACCCGGCGCCGGCGCGACTGCTGGGCGTCGGCCTGCGGCTGCGCGACCTGAAATCACCCCGCCAGCCGGACCTGTTCCCGGAAGAACGGGAACGCGCCCTGCGTTCTAGACGGCAGTAAGGGTCGGGCGGGCCGGGGCATGCAGGCGGGCGTACAGGGACGCGGGCACCATCCCGGCCATGATTTCACGGCCGCGCCGGGCCACCGGCTCCATCTGGGAATCCAGGTACTCTTCCAGTACCCGTACGCATTCGGCGCAACGCGCCAGGGACTCGGGGCCCGGGTGGCGGTCCAGTTCACGTACCGCCTGGTCCAATTGATTCAAATATTTGAGCAGCATGCCGCACTCCAGGATTGGCTCATACTCGCGGGTAGGCTAGGCGACGACCGTGACGGTTCGGTGACCACCGTCACCGGGTGCCCGTCGGCCCGGCCCGAAGCCCACATAGTGGCCTACTCCGGCCCGGCGCGCATCGTCACGCGGCCTCCACGGCCATGAAATGATGTAAAAAATTACAACGCCAGGAACAGCTTCAAGCCATTACGCTTGGCGACGGGCACGGGCTTATACTGCCCCTTTCAACTTTCAACTTGCTCCTTGCAACTGGATTATCAATGACCGACACGGTATCGACCATCGTCGCCCCCGAGGGCAGCCTGGAAGTACTCAGCCAACAGGAAGTGGAGCGTCTGCGCGACACCTCCTCCAAGGGCCTTCACGAGCTGCTGCGCCGCTGCGCGCTGGCGGTGCTGAACGCCGGCACCCCCACCGACGACAGCCGCCAGGTGCTGGAGACCTACAAGGATTTCGATATCCAGGTGATCCAGGAAGACCGCGGCATGATGCTCAAACTGGAAAACGCCCCGGCCGGGGCGTTCGTGGACGGACGCATGATTCGTGGTATCCGCGAGCACCTGTCGGCGGTGCTGCGTGACATTGTCTACGTGGCCAATGAGATCCAGCATGGCGGGCGCTTCGACCTGGAAGACAGCAGCGGCATTTCCAACGCGGTGTTCCACATCCTGCGCAACGCCGGGGTGCTGCATGCCGGCGAGCTGCCCAACCTGGTGGTGTGCTGGGGCGGGCATTCCATCTCCCGGGAAGAATACGACTACGCCAAAAGCGTCGGCTACCAGCTCGGGCTGCGGGAGCTGGACATCTGCACCGGCTGCGGGCCCGGCGCCATGAAGGGCCCGATGAAAGGCGCCCACGTGGCGCACGCCAAACAGCGCCGCCGCCAGGGTCGTTATCTGGGTATTTCCGAGCCGGGCATTATCGCCGCCGAAGCGCCCAACCCGATCGTTAACGAGCTGGTCATCATGCCGGACATCGAGAAGCGCCTGGAGGCGTTTCTGCGTGTCGCCCACGGCATCATCGTGTTCCCCGGCGGCGTCGGCACCACCGAGGAAATTCTCTATTTGCTGGGGGTGTTACTGCATCCGGCCAACCAGGACATTCCGCTGCCGGTGGTGTTCACCGGGCCGGCGGACAGCGCCGAATACTTCCGTCAGGTGGACACTTTTATCCGCTACGCGCTGGGCGACGACGCCGCCAAGCGCTACCGGATCATCGTCGACGACCCGGAGGCGGTGGCCCTGGCGATGCGCGACGGCGTGCGCGAGCTGACCGATTTCCGCCGCGAACACGACGACGCCTTCTACTACAACTGGCGCCTCACCATCCCCGACGACTTCCAGCGGCCGTTCGAGCCCAGCCACGAGGCCATGGCCGCCCTGGCCCTGCGCACCGACCTGCCGGTGTATGACCTGGCCGCCAACCTGCGGCGGGCGTTCTCCGGCATCGTCGCCGGCAACGTCAAGGAAGCAGGCATCCGCGCCATCGAGGAGCACGGCCCCTACCGGCTTACCGCCGAAAAGGGCCTGATGGCGCAGATGGATGTGCTGTTACAGTCGTTCGTGGCGCAGAGCCGCATGAAGCTACCCGGCAGCCACTACGAGCCCTGCTACAAACTGGAAGGCTGAGGGCGGCTTTCGCCGCCCGATACAGGATGCAGGATACAGGGTGAAGGGTTGGCCCGGTGCCACTTCCTGTATCCTGTATCCTGAATCGGCGGCCAAAGGCCGCCTACCGGGGCTGCATGCGGATGCCGCCGTCCAGGCGAATGGTCTCGCCGTTGAGGAAGGTGTTTTCCACCATGTGGCAGACCATGGCGGCGTATTCCGGCGGGTTGCCGAGACGCTTGGGGAACTGGGTCATTTCGATCAGCGGCATTTTCACCTTGTCCGGCGCGGCGTTCATCAACGGCGTGTTGAAGATGCCCGGGGCGATGGTGTTGCAGCGGATGCCCAGCGGCGCCAGGTCACGGGCTATGGGCAGGGTCATGCCGACCACGCCGCCCTTGGTGGCGGCGTAGGCCACTTGGCCCACCTGGCCGTCGAACGCGGCCACGGACGCGGTGTTGACGATCAGGCCGCGTTCATTGTCCTCGCCGGGCTCGTTCTCGGCCATCACCGCCGCCGCCAAACGCGCCACGTTGAAGGTGCCGATCAGGTTGATCTGCACCACCATGTTGAACACACCCAGGTCGTGGGGCTTGTTCTCGCGGCCCACGGTTTTCATCGCCGAGCCCACGCCGGCGCAGTTGACGCACACATGGATGGCGCCGAACTTTTCCTTGGTCGCGTCGATGGCCGCCTGCACCGAGGCTTCATCGGTCACGTCGGTCTGCACGAAAGCGGCGTTCTCGCCCAGTTCGGCGGCCACTTCCGGGCCTTTCTTCTCGTCCCGGTCGAGGATCATCACCTTGCCGCCCTTGGCGATGATCGCTTCGGCGGTGGCCTGGCCGAGGCCCGAGGCTCCACCGGTAATCACGGCGACTTTACCTTGGATGTTCATACTGTCTCCTTGTGTAAAACTTGAGTATAACCACGCAAACCCGGGGCTACATTGTTGCTTCCGCTCAGGGAGATACGCATTCTTGTTAATAAGAAGCGAGAGGGATCACCCTATGAGCCAGCCAGAGAAGCAACCACGGCATGCCCGCTTGGCCCGGCGATTGGCCGAAACCCGCGCGTTCAGCGAGGTGCTGTGCGAGCCGCTCACCGCCGAGGACATGGGGCTGCAGGCCTGCCCGGAGGTAAGCCCGCCGCGCTGGCATCTGGCCCATACCACCTGGTTTTTCGAGACCTTTATCCTCAAGCCTTACGCCCCCGGGTACAAACCCTCGGACGAGCGCTTCGAATACCTGTTCAACAGCTACTACAACGGCGTCGGCGAACAGTACCCGCGCCCGCGGCGGCATCTGCTGTCACGGCCGGGCAACGACACGGTGCGCGCCTGGCGCGCCAGCGTCGACCAGGCCCTGCAGGCGCTGCTCGCCGGGCCACGGGTGGACAGCCAGGTGCTGAGCCTGGTGGCACTGGGCATCGAGCACGAGCAGCAGCACCAGGAATTGCTGGTCACCGACCTGAAATTCAGCTTCTCGCACAACCCGTTGGCGCCGGTGTACCGGCCCCGCCAGGATCACGCCGAGACCGCGCCACCGTTGCACTGGCATGAATACGACGGCGGCCTGATCGAAATCGGCGCCGACCCCGCCGACGGCTTCTGCTTCGACAATGAAACACCCCGCCACCGCCAGTGGCTGGAGCCCTTCGCCCTGGCCAGCCGCCCGGCCACCTGCGGCGAATACCTGGCGTTCATCAACGACGGCGGCTACCAACGCCCGGAACTGTGGCTGTCCGACGGCTGGGCCTGGCTCAAGGAACAGGGCGCCCGCGCCCCACTCTACTGGGACCTGGACGGCGACGCGCCGAGCCACTACACCCTGGCCGGCCAGCAACCGCTGCACCGGGAAGAGCCGGTGGCCCACCTGAACTATTACGAAGCCGAGGCGTTCGCCCGCTGGTGCGGCAAACGCCTGCCCACGGAGATGGAGTGGGAGCACGCCGCCGCGCGCCTGCCGGCCATGGCGCGGGCCGGCGGTTTCGTCGACAACCGGCGTTTCCACCCCGCCGTGGCCGGCGTCGACGAAGACGGGCCGGCGCAGATGTTCGGCGAGGTCTGGGAATGGACCGCCAGCGCCTACCTGCCCTACCCCGGTTTCGCGCCCGCCGCCGGCGCCGTGGGCGAGTACAACGGCAAATTCATGTGCAACCAGATGGTGTTGCGCGGCGGCTCCTGCGCCAGCCCGCCGGGCCATCTGCGTGCCAGCTACCGCAACTTTTTCTATCCCCATCTCCGCTGGCAGTTCAGCGGTGTACGTCTGGCACAAAGCATGGAGGCAAGCCGTGCCCCGACCCCAACAATTATTGCCTAACCTGACTTTCATGGACCTGCGCCCGCCGGTGGCGGACGCGGCCCGGGAAGTGGCCGCGTCGCTGTCGGCGGCGCGCCCCACCCTGGACCCGAAGTACTTCTACGACGAACGCGGCTCGTCGCTGTTCGACGCCATCACCCGCACGCCGGAGTATTACCCTACCCGCACCGAAGCGGCGCTGCTGCGCGAGCACGCCGCCGACATGGCCGCGCAACTGGGCGATGATCTGGTGATCGCCGAGCCCGGCGCCGGCGGCTGCGACAAGGTGCGCATTCTGTTGGATCAGTGGCGCCCCCACGGCTACATGCCGCTGGAGATCTCCCGGGAATGCCTGCTCGACGCCAGCCGCGCGCTGGCCGGCGAATACCCCTCGGTGCGCTTCGACGCGGTGTGCGCCGACTACTCCCAGGCGCTGGATTTCCCCGCCGATCTGCCCGGCTACCCCAAGGGCGTGCCCCGGCTGGTGTTTTTCCCCGGCTCCACCATCGGCAACTTCGAGCCCGCCGCGCGGGCCGACTTCCTGGCCGGCCTGCGCCGCCTGGCCGGCGACCACGGCTACCTGCTGATCGGCGCCGACCTGCAGAAAGACCCGGCCCGGCTCAACGCCGCCTACAACGACAGCGCCGGCCACACCGCCGCCTTCAACCTCAACGCCCTGCATCATCTCAACGCCCGGTTGGAATGCGGCTTCGACGTCGCCGCCTTCGAACACCGGGCGTTCTACAACGACACGCTGGGGCGCATTGAAATGCATCTCGAATGCAAAAAAGCGCAATCCGTACGGATCAACGGCCACACCATCGAGCTGGCGCCGGGCAGTCGCATCCACACCGAAAACTCCTATAAATTCACCGTGGAAGCCTTTACCCGGGAACTGGTCAACGCCGGCTTCGCGCCGCTATCCAGCTGGGTGGACGACGAGGGCCTGTTCAGTATTCATCTGGCCAAGGCGGCCTGATGGCCGCCGATACAGGATTCAGGATGCGCCTGTATCCTGTATCCTGCATCCTGTACCGCGTTGGCCGCAGGCGAACGCCCTGGGGAAGGGAAAATACTATGTTGGAATTGATCAGCGCCGCCCGGCGCCGCAAACGCACGCCCACCTATTCATTGTTCGATGTGGTGTCCATGGAATTCCGGGTGGGCCTGCTGGACATCGATCTCAACATGCATCTGAACAACGGCAAGTACACCAAGATCATGGACCGTTGCCGGCTGGAGCACGCGGTGGTCACCGGCCTGCTCAACCGCATGATCGAAGCCCGCGCCAGCGCCGTGGTAGCCAACAGCGAAATCGCCTATGTCCGCGAGCTGCGCCCCTACCAGCGCTTCATGGTGCACACCCGCATCCTCGGCTGGGACGACAAGTACACCTACTACGACCAGCGCTTCGATTCCCAGCGCAAACTGCACACCCACGCCCTGCTGCGCCTGGCACACATGTACGGCGGTAAGACCATCAGCCCGCAGGCGTTCCAGGAGATGACCGGCCTGAACAAGGTGTCGCCGCCGCTGCCCGCCTACGTACAGGATTGGAAAACCCTGTTGCAGAGCAAGAAGCGCCTCACCGAGACCGACCCGGAACCGGCCCGCGATATTACCTAACCCGGAGCGCTTGCGTTACAATCCCGGCATGTCCAAACCCCGCATCGGCACCCCCTGCATCGGCGTTTGTTCCACCGTCTTCGGCGACACCGTCTGTCGCGGCTGCCGCCGCTTCAGCCACGAAGTGGTGGACTGGAACGCCTACTCCGACGACCAGAAACGCATCGTCTGGGAGCGTCTCGACGAGCTTCTCGGCCTGGTGGTAAGCAATTACTTCGAGGTCGTCGACGCCGACGCCCTGGCCGCCCAGCTCGACTACCAGAACCTGCGCTACCAGACCCAGCTCTCGCCCACCGGCTGGGTGCCGGAGCTGCTCAAGGCCGCCGGCCGCCAGCGCATCGACTACCGGGTGTTCGGCCTGGCGCCGCTGCCCGCCGCCGAGGGCCTGGCGCCCCGTGAGCTCTACGACCGCATCAGCAAGGAATGCCACGCCCTCAACCAGGCGCACTACGACCGCTCCTTCGCGCGGCCGGTGGGCAGTACCGGCGAGCTGGTAATGCGCGCCGCCCGCGAAAAAGGCTTGTTTTAAAAGCGCCGCTTTTGTCGGGTTACGCGCAGCGTTCGCAGCGGCCGTGCATCTCCAAAGGCTGGGTGCCGGCGAGGAAGCCTTCGCTCTTAAGGCTGCGCTGCAATTGCCGCCGCAGCGGGCTGTCCATGGGCGCTTCCCGCACCGCGCCGCATCCCTCGCACACCAGAAACAGGGTGCCGGCCTCATGGCCGTGGTCGCAGGCAAGATGGCCGCAGGCCATGTAGCGGTTGGTGGACGCCAGCCGGTGGGCCAGCCCCGCCGCCACCAGAAAATCCAGCGCCCGGTAAATGGTGGGCGGCTTGGCGCCGGGCTGATGACGGCGCTGCAAGGCGTCCAGCAAATCGTAGGCGCTGGCCGGGTCGTCCTGCTCCAGCAACAGTGCCATGACCTGACGCCGCTGGGGAGTCAGTTTCAGGCCCTGTTCCAGACAACGGCGTTCGGCGATTTCCAGCTTGGCTTGCGGGCTTGGCGCCATGGGGTCTCCCTGCTGCCGCGACCGAACCTGGCCGCGCCGCTATTATCCCGGTATCAGGACGCTTCCTCCAGGCCCCAGTCCGGGAACGGGTCCCGCAGGGTGCGCCAGTATTCCGGCCCGGCGCGAGTCTCGTCCTCGCTGAGCAGACAGGCGTCCAGCGCCCGCCGCGTCTGCGCCGGATCCATGCCCTGGCCTATAAACACCAGCTCCTGGCGCATGTCGCCAAAGGGTTCGTGCCATTTTTCACGAATGAAAGCGCGCGTTTCCGCGTCCTCCGGCCAGTTGTGCTCCGGCACCGCTTTCCAGAAAAAGCCGGCCACGCCATGGTGGGCGATGCCACCGGCCTGGCTCCAGGTGCCCGCCAAACGGGGCCGCGTGGCCAGCCAGAAGTACCCCTTGGAACGCAGCAGCTTGCCGTTCTCCCAATCGCTGTTGAGGAAGGCGTGGAAGCGGGCGGGATGAAACGGGCGGCGCGCGGTGTAGGTAAAGCTGCTGATGCCGTACTCCTCGGTTTCCGGAGCATGCTCGCCGCGCATTTCCTTCAGCCAGCCCGGCGCCAGGCTGGCACGTTCGAAATCAAAACGCCCGGTGTCCAGCACCTGATCCAGCGGCACCCGACCTTGGGTGATGGGCAGAATCACCGCGTCCGGATTCAACGCCCGCAACATGCCGATCACATCCTGACGCTCCGCGTCGTCGAGCAGATCGGTCTTGCTCACCAGCAGGACGTCGCAGAACTCGATCTGATCCACCAGCAGGTCGGCCACGTTGCGCTGGTCGTCCTCACCCAGGTGCTCGCCCCTCTCGCGCAGGTCCGCCGCTTCGCGCAAATCCCGAGGGAAATTGACCCCGTCGACCACGGTCACCAGGGTATCCAAACGGGCCACCGACGACAGGCTCTCACCGGTTTCGTCCTCGAAGGTAAAGGTCTCCGCCACCGGCAACGGCTCGGAAATCCCGGTGGACTCAATCACCAGATAATCGAAGCGTCCCTCCCCGGCGAGCCGCTTCACCTCCTCCAGCAGATCCTCGCGCAGCGTGCAGCAAATGCAGCCGTTGCTCATCTCCACCAGCTTTTCCTCGGCGCGGTTCAGGCTAACCTGCTCGCTGACCAGGCTGGCGTCGATGTTGATCTCGCTCATATCGTTGACGATCACCGCCACCCGGCGGCCGTCCCGATTATTAAGAATATGGTTGAGAACCGTGGTCTTGCCGGCGCCCAGAAACCCGGACAGCACCGTGACCGGCAGACGGTTGTCCGCGGCGATGTCTTGCATGGTGGTTCTCCCTGATAGCGGCCCGTGCGGGGCTCATGCGCAAAGTCGAAATGTTATAATATAACATTATCGATTTGACAAGCGAACCTTCCGAGATGCACGGCCTGTTCCGGCAAGGCACTATGGGCCTTTGTTTGCGATCAGAGACGACCTTCGATGAGCTTGAACGGTATGACCATCGTGCTCACCGGTGCCTCCAGCGGCATCGGCGAGGAAGCGGCCAAGCAGCTGGCCGCGAGAGGCGCCCGGCTGTGCCTGGTGGCCCGCCGGGAACAGGAACTGGAACGGGTACAGGACGACATCCACCGCAAAGGCGGCCAGGCCTGGATCTACCCCACCGACCTGACCCACGCGGACAGCATCACCACCAGTCTGGACGCCATCCTCCACGAACACCCCCGGGTGGACGCCCTGGTCAACAACGCCGCCCACTCGATCCGCCGCCCGATCGTCGAGGCGCTGGACCGCATTCACGACTACGAACGCACCATGCAGCTCAACTACATCGGCGCGGTGCGCATGACCATGGGGCTGCTACCGCGCTTTCTAGAGCAAGGCCGCGGCCAGGTGGTGAACGCCTCCACCCTGTCCGCCCAGGTGCCGATTCCGCTGTTCTCTGCCTACCTGGCCAGCAAGGCGGCGCTGGACTCCTACGCCCGCTCGCTCAACGCGGAGCTCGGCCACAAGGGCATCCAGGCCACCATGGTCTACTTCCCCATGGTGCGCACACCCATGTCCAACCGAACGGAAATCTACAAACACATGCGCATGATGAGTGTGGAAGACGCCGCCGGCTGGATCATCAAAGCCCTGCGCGACCGCCCCGCCCGCGTCGGCAAGCCGCTCGGCACCCTCGGCAGCCTGGTACTCGCCGCCGCGCCCGGCCCGGCGGTGAAATTCACCCAGCCGTTCTTCCGCCGCATGGACAAGAACCTCAAGGCCAAACTCAAAAAGAAATAGCGGGATGGGGTCAGGTCTTGCCTTTTGCCCCC
>DASUNW010000030.1:0-38985 GCA_036276955.1 Alcanivorax sp.
ACGGGGAAGAGGGGAGACATGAAGCACGCCCAGTGGCAGGAATCGGATCACGCGCGGGTGGAGGCATTGCTCTCCGGCGTGCCGTTTTTCAATGAAGTGGCGCGCGATGACGCGGACCAACGGGCGCTGCTGTTGGCGCGCACCGAGATCATCGAGGCCGGCCCCGGTGACCGGGTGATCCGCGCCGGAGAAGTGGAGTCGTCGCTGTATTTTTTGCTGCGCGGCCAACTGGTGGTGCACGAGGACAACCCCGCCGGCGAGCCCTCGGCGGTGCTGTACTATGTGTCCCCCGGGGAAGTGTTCGGCACGCTGTCGATGCTGCTGGGCACCGCCCGCAGCGCCACCATCCAGGTCGCCGACGCGGCCCGCGAAGCGGTGATGGCGAAGCTCGAGTTCACCGATTTCGACCGCCCGGATTCACCCTACACCCTGGCCACCCGGCTGGCGTTCTTCCATATGCTGGTGCATCAGATTCGCTGGGCGGTGGAAGTGCAGCGCATGCAGGCGCCGGACCAGGAACTGCTGGCGGCGCTGCGCAAGGTGCCGATCTTCACCGGCCCCCGCGACAGCGACGAGGAACTGGCCGCGCTCAAGACCCAGGCCCGCGAGCTCGCCGGCCTGCTCTACCGCTGGAACGCGAAACCCCCCAGCGCCACCGGCAACGCCCAACTGACGTAGGTCGGGTTAGCGAAGCGTAACCCGACATTGAGCGTCGGGGGGGTACCACGACCTCTGACGTCGGGTTACGGCCTTCGGCCTAACCCGACCTACGAGCTCTCCTTCTTGCGCTTGTCCATCTTCACGGCGAGCACGTCGCAGTGGGCGCCGGGCACCAGGCCGCGGGCGGTGGAGCCGAGCAGCAGCGCCAGGCCGCTGCGGGTGTGGCTGCCCACCACGATCAGATCCGCGTCGATGTCGTCGGCCTTGTCGAGGATGGTCTTCTCGATCGAGCCCAGTTCCACATGGATGCGGCTTTCCGGGATGTGGTAGCGCCGGGCGTACTCCAGCGCGGTGTCACGGGCCTGTTTGACCAGGCCGCTTTGCAGATCGGTGACGTCCATCGGCACGTCGGCGCCGTAGGCCAGCGCCAGCGGTTCGATCACATGAATCAGATGCAATTCCCCGTCGGTGCCCTCCTGGACCCCCGCCGCGCGGGATAGAACCTCGGCGGATTCGTCGCTGCAATCAATCGCCACCAGTACCTTGCGATAGGGTGAGGTCATGGTGTTCTCCCTTAACCGGCAGAGGTTGTTTTCAGTACCTTCACGCCGAGTATAGCCTTCTCGGCGGGCTCTGCCAGCCCACCGTGAAACCGGCCCCGGGGCCTTGATGGCCGTGGCCTGCAGGGCCGCCGTACGGCCCCGGCGGCGACCCCGGTGCTTGACCGGACGATACCGGCGCTGTCTAAATAGGCGCCCGTCGGGGTCCGCAATGGCCCCGGCCCGACCTCTGAGGCGTGTCCTGCCCGGTGAATTTTCACCGCCGCGGCGGTCAGGCCTCAGAGGTTTCTTATGACGCAGCTTCTCATGATCGGGTGAGCAACGAATGGGTAAATCCCTTGTAATCGTGGAATCGCCGGCCAAGGCCAAGACCATTAATCGCTATCTGGGCGATGATTTCGTGGTCAAATCCAGTGTCGGCCATGTGCGTGACCTGCCGGTAAGCGGCGGCGCCAAGACAAGCACCCCCAAGGAGCGGGCCAAGGAAGCGGCCTATACACGCTCGCTGCCCAAGGAGGAGCGCGAAGCCTATAAAAAGAAGAAGTCCCGGGCGCAATTGATCAACCGCATGGGCGTGGACCCGGACCACGGCTGGCAGGCGCACTATCAGATACTGCCGGGCAAGGAAAAGGTGATCGACGAGCTCAAACGGCTGGCCAGCACCGCCGACCGCATCTACCTGGCCACTGACTTGGACCGCGAAGGGGAGGCGATTGCCTGGCACCTGCGGGAAGTGATCGGCGGCGACGACCAGCGGTTCGACCGGGTGGTGTTCAACGAGATCACCAAGAAAGCCATCCAGGCCGCTTTCGAGGAGCCGGGCAAGCTCGACATGAGCCGGGTGGAAGCCCAGCAGGCGCGGCGTTTCCTGGACCGGGTGGTGGGGTTCATGATCTCGCCGCTGCTGTGGGAGAAGATCGCCCGGGGCCTGTCCGCCGGCCGCGTGCAGTCCGTGGCCGTGGAACTGGTGGTCGAGCGCGAGCGGGAAATCCGCGCCTTCACCCCGGAAGAGTATTGGGAGCTGCACGCCGACACCCATAACGCGGCCAACGCGGCGGACGCCATCCGCATGCAGGTGGCCCGTTACCGGGGCGAAAACTTCCGCCCCAACAACGGCGAGGACGCGGAAAAGCACCGCGCCGCCCTGGTGGCCGCCGGCAAGCTCACCATCAGCCAGCGCGAGGAGCGGCCGACCCGCTCCAAGGCGCCGCCGCCCTTTATTACCTCCACCCTGCAGCAGGCCGCCAGCACGCGCCTGGGCTTCGGGGTGAAGAAGACCATGATGATGGCCCAGCGTCTCTACGAGGCCGGCCACATCACCTATATGCGTACCGATTCCACCAACCTGAGCGCCGACGCGGTCAACGATTGCCGCGCTTGGATCCGCGATCAGATGGGCGACAAGTATCTGCCCGAGCAGCCGCTGCGGTACTCCAACCGGGACGGCGCCCAGGAAGCCCACGAGGCGATCCGCCCCTCGGACGTGAAGCGCGACGCCAACAACCTCAAGGACATGGAACGCGACGCCCAGCGTCTTTACGAGCTGATCCGCCGCCAGTTCATCGCCTGCCAGATGCCGCCGGCGGAGTACCTGAGTACCACCATCACCGCGGAAGCGGACGGCTACGAGCTCAAGGCGCGCGGCCGCATCGTCAAATTCGACGGTTGGACCCGCATCCAGCCCCAGGCGTCCCGCAAGGGCGCCGAGGACACCGAGCTGCCCGACCTCAAGCAGGGCGACGTGCTCGATATCGACCAGGTGGACGCCAACCAGCACTTCACCAAGCCGCCGGCGCGCTACACCGAAGCCAGCCTGGTGAAAGAACTGGAAAAGCGCGGCATCGGCCGGCCCTCCACCTACGCGTCGATTATTTCCACCATTCAGGACCGCGGTTACGTGCGCCAGGACAGCCGCCGGTTCTACGCCGAGAAAATGGGCGACATCGTCACCGACCGGTTGGCGGAAAGCTTCCCCGACCTGATGGACTACAACTTCACCGCCCAGATGGAAGAAACCCTGGATCAGGTCGCCGAGGGCAAGCGCGGCTGGCGCGACGTGCTCGACGAGTTCTACCGGGACTTTCTCGCCAAGCTGGAAGCCGCCCAGGGCGAAGGCAGCGGTAAGCAGGCCAAGGGCGGCATGCGCGCCAACCTGCCCACCGACACCGATATCGAGTGCCCCAAATGCGGCCGGCCGATGCAGATTCGTACCGGCTCCACCGGTGTTTTCCTTGGTTGCTCGGGCTACAGCCTGCCGCCCAAGGAACGCTGCACCGCCACCCTCAATCTGCTGCCCGGCGAAGAAGCGGTGCGCGCCGATGACGAGGAAGCGGAAACCCAGGAGCTGCGTCGCAAGAAGCGTTGCCCGAAGTGCGGCACGGCGATGGAAAACTATCTGATCGACGAGAAGCGCAAGCTGCACATTTGCGGCAACAACCCGGACTGCGACGGCTACGTGGTGGAAAAGGGCGAATTCCGCATCAAGGGCTACGACGGCCCGACCCTGGAATGCGAAAAGTGCGGCAACGAAATGCAGCTGCGCACCGGTCGTTTCGGTAAGTTCTTCAAATGCACCAACGACGACTGCGGCAACACCCGCAAGCTGCTTAAAAGCGGCGAGCCGGCGCCGCCGCGCGCCGACCCGGTGCCCATGCCGCATCTCAAATGCGAGAAAGTGGACGATCACTACCTGCTGCGCGACGGCGCTTCGGGCCTGTTCCTCGCCGCCAGCCAATTCCCCAAGAACCGGGAAACCCGGGCGCCGTTGGTGGAAGAGGTGCAGTCGGTGGCCAAGGCGCTGGACCCCAAGCACAAGTACATCGCCGACGCCCCCGCCGAGGATTCCAAAGGTCGCAAGGCGGTACTGCGCTACAGCCGTAAGGCCAAGGAGCAGTACGTGATGACCGAGGAAGACGGCAAGCCCACCGGCTGGTACGCCTTCTACCGCGACGGCGAATGGCAGGTGGAAGAGAAGAAAACCGCGCCCAAGAAAAAAGCCGCCAAGAAAAAAGCCGCCGCGAAGAAAAAAGCGCCGGCCAAGAAGAAGGCCGCTACGCGGCGATGAAGGCGGCGCGCAGGCGCCGCGATTCAGGATGCAGGATACAGCGCGGACGGGGTGGAGGCTTGCTCCAGGGCCTTGCCCGCGTTCGCACCCTGGAGCGCGGCGAGTGGTGCTGATCGCACTGCCACGCCTGTGTTCGCGCTGTATCCTGCATCCTGAATCCTGTATCCACGAGGTTCCCCATGTCCCGAATGGTTCGAGAAAGCGAAGTCAGCGGCCTGCGCGAGCGGCTGTTCTTCGCCCGCAGTTTGCTCAAGCAACTGTACAGCGACGAGAGCGCCGCCGTGGGCCAGCGTCTGGCGTTGCGCGGCGCGGTGGTGTTTCATTTGTATTCGGTGCTGGTAGGCCTGGCCCGGCAGGCGGCCAAGAACTATCAGGTGGCCGGCTATGAGGATTTGATCAGCCTGGCGGCGTTGGAGCAGGCGTTTCAGCGCGCCGAGGTCCGTGCCCAGGAAATGCAGGTGCTGGCGGCGGCGCGGGCGGATCGCGGCGATCTGGTGTTCTGGCTGGATCAGGAGATGCGCGCCGCGGTGGGCGCCGCCGGGCTGGCACGCCGGGCGACCCCGCCGGGCGAGGGCAATGATCTGGCGATGCGCGCCGAGGACCCCTACGCGCCGCTCGCCCACGGCGACCTGGAACGCCTGGAGCAGGCCGGCCGCCGTGTCGAGGCCTTGATAGAACACTGCGGCGCCTATATGGAAGAGTGGTAATGAAGGTTTAAATCTCGAGAGTATTCGTCCAACACCGCGTCGCCAGGCAGAATTGCGGCACCCCGTGGCCAACTTGCGTTCCTGATGATATTACTGACTGTTTTCGCTTTTGTTTCCATTTTCTTTTCCTTCCTTTGCTCCGTGCTTGAGGCGTCGTTGCTTTCCATTACTCCGAGCTATATCGCAAGCGTGAAGGAAGAACGGCCCAAGCTCTTCGAAAAGCTACGCCAGCTAAAGGATGATATCGACGATCCGCTGGCCGCCATTTTGACTCTCAATACCGTCGCGCATACGGCGGGGGCGACCGGGGTCGGCGCCCAGGTCGCGGTTATTTTCGGCGAGGCTTATCTGGGGGTGGCGTCCGCGGTAATGACGCTGGCGATTCTGATTTTATCCGAGATCATCCCCAAGACCATCGGCGCCAAGTATTGGCGCTCCCTGGCCCCGTTTTTACCGCCCCTGCTGAATGGGATGGTTCTGGTCCTTAAGCCGTTCGTGTGGCTGTCCAAGATCATAACCCGGCAGTTTGGGGCCGGCGAGATGGATACGGATATTCGCTCGGAAATCAAAGCCATGGCTGATATTGGCCGTGATCAGCAGGCCCTGGACGAAGACGAACGCCGTGTGATCACCAATATCCTTAACCTTCATGAAATCAAAGTGTCGAAGGTTATGACGCCACGCACTGTTGTGAAGACATTGCGGCCCGATGAGACCGTGGAAGACGTTCGCCATCGGGTTGTCCGTTCGCCGTTTTCCCGCTATCCGGTGGTCAACGAGCACGACGAGGCCTTGGGGTACGTTCACAAAAGCGACCTCCTGGATACCGAGGGGAGTCAAACCGTTGGTGCTTTGGCCCGTGGCATGACGCCGTTCCGGGCCACCATGAACATCGAGTTCGTGTTCGGCGAAATGCTGCGCGAGCGTCAGCACCTGGGCATGGTCTACGACGACCTGGGCACCTGGGTAGGGCTGATCACCATGGAAGACGTCATCGAAACCCTGCTCGGCCACGAGATCATGGACGAGACCGATAATGTCTCCAACCTGCGCCGCTATGCCAAGCAGCGCTGGAGTCGGCGGCTGAAGAAACGCACCGATGCGGGTCAATAAGACCCGCTGCCACAATTGACCTGCTGTGCCTCAAACGCTAGTTTAAAACGTCTGTTTTCAGGCGTGAGGCCGGCATGTCCCAATCCGATACCGTGAAACGTATTCTCGACGCGGCGGAAGTCCTGTTCGCTGAAAAGGGTTTCGCCGAGACCAGCCTGCGCGCCATCACCAGCCGGGCCGGGGTCAACCTGGCGGCGGTCAACTACCACTTCGGTTCCAAGGAAGCGCTGATCCAGGCGGTGTTCGAGCGCTATCTGACGCCGTTCTGCCAGGCCCTGGACGCCAAGCTGGAGGAGCTGGAAGGCGAAAGCCGCAACGGCGGCGAGGTGCCCCTGGAGAAACTGCTCCTGCTGGCGTCCCGGCTGGCGCTGGGCTCCCATGGCGACGAGCCGCGCCGGGCGATGATCTTCTTCCGCCTTTCCGGCCAGGCCTACAGTCAGCCGCAGGACCATTTGCGCGCCTGGCTGCGCGAGCACTACGGCCCGGTGTTCCGCCGCTTCCTGGCGCTGCTGCGCCGGGCGGTGCCCGACGTGCCGCCGATGGAACTGTTCTGGCGGGTCCACTTCAGCCTGGGCGCCGTGATCTTCACGCTGTCGGGCATGGAGTCGCTGCAGGCGATCAGCAAGAAAGACTTCAACCAGACCGTCACCGCCACGCACATTACCCAGCAACTGCTGCCGTTCGTGGCCGGCGGCATTCGCGGCGGCGGCTGACAAAGTTGCAACTTTCAACTTGCTCTTATGTGGCGGCCACCGGCGTCCATCCTGTATCTTCTCGCTATGCCTATTCACGTCTCGCTCAGCGATCAAATCCTGACCCTGAAAAGCCCCGCTGACACGCTTCGCTTCCCGGTGTCCACCGCCGCCGTGGGCGCCGGTGAGCGCCACGGCAGCGGTGCCACGCCGCGCGGCCGGCATCTGGTGCGCGCCCGTTTCGGCGCCGGCCTGCCCGCTGGGGCGGTGTTCAACGGCCGCCGGTTCCACGGCGAGTTCTACGACCTGGAGCAAGCACGGCTTGCACCGGAGCGGGACTGGATTCTCAGCCGCATTCTGTGGCTTGGCGGTCTGGAGCCGGGCGTCAATCAGGGCGGCGACGTGGATAGTTTCCGCCGCTTTATTTATATTCACGGCACGCCGGACGACCAGCCCATGGGCGAGCCGGCTTCGCATGGCTGCATCCGCATGCGCAACACGGATGTGATCACTCTTTTTGAACGGGTACCGGTGGCCACACCGGTGACCATCGTCGAGTAAGACACCCCGCTTATGTCGAACCAAACCGATACCCAGCCGCTGCTGATGCTGGACCTGGAAGGCCTCGCCGTCACACCGGAAGAGCAGGACCTGCTGCGTCACCCGGCGGTGGGCGGCCTGATTCTGTTCAGCCGCAACTACCAGGAACCGGATCAGCTTTACGAGCTGATTCATCAGGTGCGGGCGGCACGCCCGGACTTGCTGATCGCCGTGGACCAGGAAGGCGGCCGGGTGCAGCGCTTTCGCACCGAGTTCACCCGTCTGCCGCCGATGGCCGCGCTGGGCCGCTACCACGGCCGCGACCCGCTGGCCGCCCGTCACGCCGCCGATCTGCTCGGCGAGTTGATGGCGGACGAACTGCGTGCCTACGACATCGACATCAGTTTCGCGCCGGTGCTGGATCTGGATTTCGGCACCAGCAGCGTGATCGGCGACCGCAGCTTCAACGCCGACCCGCAAGCCCTCATCGATCTGGCCGGCGCTTTTATCGACGGCATGGCGCGGGCCGGCATGGCCGCCACCGGCAAGCACTTTCCCGGCCACGGTCACGTGGCGGCGGATTCCCATCTGGAGCTGCCGGAAGACCCGCGTTCCTGGGCGCAACTGCAGGATGATCTGGCGCCGTTCAAGGCGCTGGCGCCGCGCCTGGACGGCATCATGCCCGCCCATGTCCGCTACCAGGCGGTGGACAGCGAGCCGGCGGGCTTCTCCCGCCACTGGCTGGGCAAGGTGCTGCGCGGTGATTACGGCTATCGCGGTGTGATCTTCTCCGACGACCTGGGCATGGCCGGCGCCGCCGGTGCCGGTGACTTCTCCCAACGGGCGGACGCCGCGCTGGGGGCCGGCTGCGACATGGTGCTGGTGTGCAACGACCGCGCCGGCGCCGTGGCCGTGGCGCAATGGCTGGAAGGACGCCGCTTCGAACACCGGGTCGGCGCCGCCGCCCTGCGCGGTAAGCCGCGCGCGCCCATGCACCTGAGCCGTCGCCGCCAGGCCGGTGACGTGGCGGATCTGCTTAGTAAGGACCTGTAATGAATTGGGAAGCCCTGACCGATTGGCGACAACTTCTGGTCTGGCCCGGCCCGGACACCGAACCGGCGGTTTGGGTCAGCCAGGTGTTTGCCGTGGTGCTGTGTACCATGACAGTAAACTTCGTTCTGATGCGCGCGATCGACATCATCGACCACTTTAGCCGCGAAACCCACAACCTCTGGGATGACGCTCTGCTCGGCGCCCTGCGTATCCCCATCCGGTTATTGATCTGGGTTGGCGGCCTGTCGGTGGCCGCGGAGATGATGCAGGCGGTGTCCGAGGCGGCGGTGTTCGACTACGTCGGCGAAGTCCGCCGCGTGGCGTTCATTTTTATCGTCGCCCTGTTCCTGACCAAGCTGGTCGGCAACGTGGAAAAAAACCTGGTCGATCCCGAGCGCATGAGCAACCCCATGGACGAAACCACCGCCTCGGCGGTGGGCAAGCTGTTGCGCATCTCGGTATTCATCACCGCCTTCCTGATCATTCTGCAGACCCTCGGCTACAGCATTTCCGGCGTGTTGGCGTTCGGCGGCCTGGGCGCCATGGCGGTGGCGTTCGCCGCCAAGGATCTGCTCGCCAACTTTTTCGGCGGCGCCATGGTGTACATGGACAAGCCGTTCAAAGTCGGTGAATGGGTGCGCTCGCCGGACCGCAGTATCGAAGGCACGGTGGAGCACATCGGCTGGCGGCTGACGCGCATCCGCACCTTTGATCAGCGCCCGCTGTACGTGCCCAACGCCATGTTCACCACGGTGATCCTGGAAAACCCATCGCGTATGCTCAACCGCCGTATCAATGAAAAAGTGGGCATCCGTTACGACGACTGGGAAAAAATGCCCGCCATCGTTGACGCGGTGCGCCAGATGGCCAAGCAGCACAAGGATCTGGAAACCGACTACCGCACGTTAATCGTCAACTTCGACAGCTACGGCGCGTCGCACATCGAATTTTTCATCTATACCTTCACCAAGACCACGGACTGGGTCACCTACCATGAGATCAAGCAGGACGTGCTGATGCGGATCATGGCCATCGTCCAGGAGCACGGCGCGGAATTCGCCTTCCCCAGCCGCACGCTCTATATGGCGGCCAACGACGAACTCGAGGACAACGAATTCGAGGACGACGAGGAAGCCTCCGAAGGGCGTGCCGCGCAACGCCGCTCACGGCGCCGCCGTGGCAATCGTCGCGACCGTAACCAAACCTGGAAAGGCGACCAGGACCAATCCGAGGAGGACGCCGATGGCGACTGAGATGGCCACTGAATTGAAACAAGAGCTGATGCGGGTGCGCCGCGAAGCCCGCGAGCTGTATTCCCGCGATCAGGTGGAAGAGGCGGTGGCCAAGGTGGCGATCAAGCTGGCCGAGGACTATTCCGAACGCTTTCCGGTGTTCGTCACCATCATGAACGGCGGCATCGTGTTCGCCGGCCAGTTGCTCACCCGCCTGGATATTCCGTTGGAAGTGGATTACCTGCACGCCAGCCGCTACCTGGGTGAAACCCGCGGCGGTGACGTGCAGTGGATCGTCACGCCCACCGCCAATCTGGACGGCCGCGACGTGGTGATTCTGGACGACATTCTGGATGTGGGCTCCACGCTGCTGTCGATCATCGAGGCCTGCAAGGCCCAGGGCGCCGCCAGCGTCAAAACCTGCGTGCTGGTGGACAAAGTCCACGACCGCAAGGCACAGCCCGGCCTGAAAGCCGACTACACCGCCCTGGAAGCGGAAGACCTGTACCTGTTCGGCATGGGCATGGACTACAAAGGCTACTGGCGCAACGCGCCGGGCATCTTCGCGGTGGAGGGGGTTTAAGGTGCTCGCATTTATCGGCGGTACCGGCCTGACCCGCATGGACGATCTCGAGATCCATCGGCGGCACGATATCGAGACCCGCTACGGCAAGCCCTCGGCGCCGGTGGCGGAAGGCGAGCTCAACGGCGTGCCGGTGTTGTTCCTGGCCCGCCACGGCGACCCCCATGTGTGGCTGCCGCACCAGGTCAACTACCGGGCCAACATGCAGGCCCTCAAGGACGCCGGCGCCACCGCCATTGTCGCGGTCAACGCGGTGGGCGGCATCACCGCCCCGGCCGGCGCGCTGGTGCTGCCCGAACAGATCATCGACTACACCTGGGGCCGCGACAGCACTCTGTTCGATGATCCGGAGGATCCGCTGGTGCACGTGGATTTCAGCTGGCCGTTCGACGCCGTGCTGCGCCGCCGGCTGCGCGGCGCGCTGGAACGCGCCGGCCTGCCGTGGGTGGACGGCGGCTGCTACGCCGCCACCCAGGGGCCGCGCCTGGAAACCGCCGCCGAGATCCTGCGCCTGGAGCGTGACGGCGGCGACATCGTCGGCATGACCGGCATGCCCGAAGCGGTGCTCGCCCGCGAACTGGCAATCCCCTACGCCATGCTGTCCCTGGTGGTGAACCCGGCCGCCGGCAAGGCCGACCGCGAGATCACCATGGTGGAAATCGAAACGGTGCTGCACAGCGGCATGAGCGATGTGCGCACTGTCCTCGCCATGCTCGCCGAAGCCCGCTAAACGCATGCAGCAATACGACGTTGTGGTTATCGGCGCCGGGGCGGCGGGGTTGATGTGCGCCGCCAGCGCCGGTTATCGCGGTCGCTCGGTGCTGGTGCTGGACCACGCCAACAAGGCCGGCAAGAAGATTCTCATGTCCGGCGGCGGGCGCTGTAACTTCACCAACCTGAACACCACGCCGGAACACTTTGTGTCCGCCAACCCGCATTTCTGCAAGTCCGCGTTGCACCGTTACAGCCCCTGGCATTTCGTCGAGATGGTGGAGCGCCATGGCGTCGGGCATGTGGAAAAAGCGCCGGGGCAGTTGTTCTGCGACAGTGCCAGCAAAGCGATTCTCCAGGTGTTGCTCACCGAGTGTGAGTGGGCCGGCGCGGAGGTACGGCTGAACACCTCGGTGACGCACATCAATGACCGGCCGGTGGGGGAGGGCGCGCCGCCGCGGACCGCGACCGGCGCTCGCGGTTTCCGGTTGCGCACCGGCGGCGGCGAAATCCGCTGTGATCGCCTGGTGATCGCCGCCGGTGGCCTCTCCATCCCCAGCCTGGGTGCCAGTCCCTTCGCGTACCGGGTGGCGGAGCAGTTCGGTTTGCGGGTGCTGCCCACCCGCGCCGGGCTGGTGCCGTTCACCCTGCAGCCCGCCGACAAAGCCTGGCTTGCGGAACTTAGCGGCGTCAGCGCCGACGTGCGGGCGGAAGCCGGCGGACGCGCCTTCGCCGAGCCCATGCTGATTACCCACCGGGGCTTGTCCGGCCCGGCCATGCTGCAAGTGTCCAGCTTCTGGTCGCCGGGGGACGCGGTGACGGTGGACTGGCTGCCGGCCCTGGCGGACCCGCTGGCCGCGCTGCGGCAGGCGCGCCGGGAACAGCCCTCCACCGGCATCGAAAAGTGGCTGCGCGGTGTCTTCTCGCAGCGGCTGGCCGGCGCCCTGGCCGCGCATTTCGGCTGGTCCGGGCCGTTGCAGCATTACAGCAATGAGGCGCTGGCGGAGATCGCCGCCGTTTTGAAAGGCTGGCGCTTCAAGCCGTCCGGCACCGAAGGTTACCGCACCGCCGAGGTGACCCTGGGCGGGGTGGATACGGACGGCGTGTCCTCCAAGACGTTCGAGGTGAAAGACGTGCCCGGTTTGTACTTTATCGGCGAGGCCCTGGACGTGACCGGCGAACTTGGCGGTTTTAATTTCCAGTGGGCCTGGGCCAGCGGTTGGTGCGCCGGCCAGGCGCTCTGAGGCTCCCCTCCAGCGAGGACGCGTGTCTGTGTTCTGCCCTTCCGGGAACGCTGTGAATACGTCCCTGTACGCTCCCTGTCGAACGTCCTGTTCTCCAGGGTCCCGGAAGGGCAGAACACAGACACGCTCACTGGGGAGATTCCGGTGCCCCGGGTTATCGCTGGCGCCGAACCTGTCTGAAAAGGTCCTGGTGGTGCTACGACCCGTGGCGGTGACGCTGCACCGCATCCCTGAATAGAGGGGCCGCCGGTTTATCCTCCCAAAGTATTAATCCTTTCGGTCTTGTTTTCCTGTTGTCGTCATTAACGCGTGAAACTTTTTAGACCTCTTTGTTAAGCGGCATGTTCGCGCGGTGAATAACTGTCGTGATGTGGTAAGACCCGGCACTGCCTTCATGACGCCCCTCTTTCCCACGGCGCACAATCCCGCCTGAGAGACGTATACATCGCGTCTCACTGACTGGTTTTGAACACCTCAGGTTTGAATAACAACGCCCTCGGGAGAGAGACAAATGAAAAACCTTGAACGGCTTATCGGACTGGGTCTGCTGACCACGGCGCTGGTCGCCTGTGGCGGCGGTGGCGGTTCCAGTGGTGCGGGCACCACGGCCAGCACCGGCGGCGGTGCTGGCGGTGCCCCGTCGACGGACAGTGGCACGCCGCGTGCCGAGGGGCCGCTGGCGCCGGCTCCGGCGCCGAAAGCGTCGTCCTTTGAAGGCCGCGAATACAGCTGTGTGGGCGATGAATGTGTGTTGGGTAAATTCGAAGGCCCGTTTGCCGAACCCACCATTCGCTACAGTGATTCCAGCACCGGCGATAACTTGAAAGTGGTCACCACCGAGGACAAATGCCTGGAAGACGCGGACGGCGCGCTGCGCTGTAAGCCCGCCGCCGGTTCCATCGCGCTGTTGCCGGACAACCGGCTGCTCTATTTCAACGCCCTGGAAGGCACCGAGAACGTGGAGTTCTCCATCGTCGCCGAGTTCGGCTTCGTGTCGGTGAATGATCAAACACGGGTGTTGAACCTAGGTCCCGCCGGTCCCGATGATCAGATCTCCTGGCAGCGTCCGTCGCCGGTACGCGGCGGCGCCAATGTGGACGGCAACGACAGCGATACCCTGTTGCCCGGTGCCGAGCTGTCCGACGCGGAAAGCACCCCCGGTAACGACGGTGCGCTGTTTTGCGCCGACGTAATCCAGCTCGCCGACGGCCGCATCATGGCGGTGGGCGGTACCGACTATTACACCGAGCCGTCCCTGGGGTCGGTGTTCCCGCAGGCCCGTGAAGTGCTCGGCTCGATCGATAACGAGGTGCCGTTGCCGAGTAGCTTCGGCGAAATCAGCGTGCCCGACGACATCGGCGTGGTGGAACTGGAAGGTTTGAAGGACGCCCGTATCTTCAACCCGGAAGACAACAGCTGGACTCAGACCGGTCACATGAACCACGGCCGCTGGTACCCCAGCATGGTGACCCTGGCGAGCGGCGACGTGTTCGTCGCCAGCGGCGTTACCAAGCTGCTCAAGCCGGTCTACACCGGCGCGCTGCTGGGCGGTGAAAGCACCGGCCTGCGCGAACTGTTGCAGTCCGCCGACAATGTTCGCACCAGCGAAACCTATGATCTGCAGACCGGCACCTGGTCGGAAAACGGCGAGCGTCCGCTGCCGGGCCTGGACACCACCGCCGGCAAGGCGTTGCCGTTGTACCCGCGTCTGCATCTGCTGCCCAACGGCCATGTGTTCTATAACGCCGCCGGTCAGGCGTTCAATCCGTTCGGCCAGTCCTACAACCAGGCGCAGTGGAATTTCGTCTCCGCCTACGATCCGGAAGAGGAACTGTGGACCGACCTGGGCTACGCCGGTCTTAATGTGCAGCTCGATGAGCTGGGTCTGGAGCGCATTACCTCGGCGCTGACCCTGACCAGCCCCAATCTCCTGGAAGACCTGATCGGCACCAGCGAAGGCCTGCTGACCAACCTGCTCGGCGACCCCATCGGCAGCCTGGAACAGCTTCAGAACGTGCTTGGCGACGTGGCCGATCCGCAAGTCGCCAACCGCCTGATCGGCGCCGGCTTTCGCGGTTCCAGTTTCTCCATCATGATGCCCCTGCGTCAGGATGAGAACGGCAACTACAGTGAAGTCAGCTTCCTGACCGCCGGCGGTGTAGTGGGCGCGGTGGCGGCTACCAGCCCGGGCAGCTACCTGGCGGTGCCGAACAGCCGTCTGGACACCGTGGAAGTGAACGCGGACACCGAATCCGGCATGCGTTATTCCTCGAAGATCGTCGGTAACCTGAGCGGTCCGCGCTGGTACTCCTCCGGTGTGCTGCTGCCGGACGGCTCGGTGATGGCGTTCAACGGCGCCAACCGGGATGAAGTGGTACTGCCCGGTTCCGCCACCCCGGTCCAGATGACCGAGCGGTTCGATCCCAATACCGGCGAATGGACCGAAATGGCCACCTCGCTGAACCCGCGCACCTACCACAACACCGCGCTGCTGCTGCCCGACGGCCGGGTGCTGGTGGGCGGCCACGCGCCGATCAACACCGCGTACCTGTTCAGCCTCAACCTGGAAGAACTGGGCCTGTCCCCGAACGACGGTCGTGATCCGTCCTTCGAGATTTACAGCCCGCCGTACGTGTTCAAGGATCGCCCGGAAATCCTCGCCGCACCGGATCAGGTCGATCACGGTGACCGCATCGAAATCGCGGTGGATAACGCCTCGGCCATCAACGAGGTGATGCTGGTGCGTCGTACCACCCTGACGCACCTGGTGGACGGCGATCAGCGCACCGTGGTGCTGCCGCATACCGCCAACGGCAATAGCGTGCGGGTGGACATTCCGGAAAATCCGGCGGTGCTGCCGGCCGGTCATTACATGCTGTTCGTCAACCGTATCGCCAGCGACGGTTCCAGCATGGTGGTGCCGTCTGTATCCGCGCCGGTGCAGGTGATGCTGCCGTCAAGCACGCCGGGTCTGTTGGTCCAACGCTGAGGAGTCGACATGACGAGACGTAACCGTTACATCCGCGCTCGTCTTGCCGCCTGGTTGCTGGGTGCCGTGCTTGCCACGGCGCCCGCTCTGGCCCCGGCCCACGGGCCGGAAGCCAAGGCGGTAAAGGTGCGCCTGGATCCGTTGTCGCCCACCCTGGCCGGCATCAATGCCCAGGTGCAGACCACGGTGGCGCCACAATTGGTGGTCGCTAACGACAGTCCGCGTACCCTGGAGATTCTTGATCAGGAAGGGCGGGTATTCCTTCGAATCAACGAGCAGGGCGTGCTGGCGGATCTGGCCAGCCCGGCCTGGTACCGCAGCCAGACCGCCGCTCGGGGCGTGCCGATTCCGGAAGGCGCCGCCCAGGACGCGGAACCGCGCTGGGCCCTGGTGCACAAAGAACCCAATTGGGGCTGGTTCGACCCGCGGCTGCGCACCGATGGGATTGAAGTGCCCCATGACATGGAGCACGCCGGCAAGCCGGCGCCGATCAGCACGTGGTCGGTGCCGGTGCGGTTCGGCGGCGAGGAAAGCAGCCTGGCGGGCGAGTTTCGCTACGAGCCGTTGCCGCCCGGATCCTTCCGGTCACGGCTGACCTCCGACCCGGAACCGGTCAAGGGCGTCACCGTGGGTCTGGCGCCGGGCACCGTACCGGCGGTACACATTCGTAACCAGAGCGGCAAACCGGTGGTGGTGGCGGACGCCGACGGCCGCGCGCATTTGCGCATCGGCCCCGGCGGTAGCTATATCAACGCCAACCGGGAAAAGGGCGAGCCGCAATGGGTGAAAGTGGCCGGCGGCTCCCGCTACACCTGGACCGAACCCCGTGCCACCTACGGCGCGCTGCGACCACCGGAAAAAGTGTCCCGGGCCGGCCGCCGCACGCAGGTGGCCACTTGGTCCCTGCCGGTTACCGTGGACGGTAAGCCGGTCGCCGTGAAAGGCGTGGTGGACTGGTTGCCCGGTGAGCGGGTCGCCGGCGGCGGGCACCATTGACCACCGGGTGTCGGGTTAGCGCAGCGTAACCCGACATTCAGGTGCTTGAGCCGCTCAGGCGCTCGAGCACTTCCCCCACCACCTCAATACGCTCCTGGGCGGTTTCCGATTCCAGCTCGAAGCGCAAGGTGCTGGCGCCTTCCAGCTTGTAGAGGTGGGGCCCGGACTGTACCAGCTTGACGATGGTGAGCGGGTCCACCGGGGTGCGCTCGGCGAATTCCAACTTGCCGCCGCGGGCATGGGCGTCGAGCCGGGTGATGCCCAGCGTTTCCGCCTTCTGTCGCAGCTCGGTGACCTGGAACAGGTTCTTCACCGGGTCCGGCAGCAGCCCGAAGCGGTCGATCATTTCCACCTGCAGCTCTTTGAGCTGATCCGTGTTCTTGCTGCCGGCGATGCGCTTGTAGAGCGTCAGGCGGGTGAACACGTCGGGCAGATAGTCCTCGGGGATCAGCGCGGGAATGCGCAGGTTCACTTCCGGGCCGCCGGACAGCGGCTTGGCGGTGTCCGGCTGCTCGCCGCGTTTGAGCGCTTCCACCGCCTGCTCCAGCATCTCCATGTACAGCGAGAAGCCGATGCTCTCCATGTTGCCGTGCTGCTCGTCGCCGAGCAGTTCGCCGGCGCCGCGAATCTCCAGATCCTGGCTGGCGAGCACGAAGCCGGCGCCCAGGTCGGTGGCCTGCTCAATGGCTTCCAGGCGCTTGACCGCATCCTTGGTCATGGCCCGCTGGCCGGGGGTGGTCAGGTAGGCGTAGGCCTGGTGGTGGCTGCGGCCCACGCGGCCGCGCAGCTGGTGCAGCTGCGCCAGGCCGAGCTTGTCGGCGCGTTCGATGATGATGGTGTTGGCGCTGGGCACGTCGATGCCGGTTTCGATAATGGTGGAGCACACCAGCACGTTGAAACGGCGGTGGTAGAAGTCGCTCATCACCGCTTCCAGCTCGCGCTCGCGCATCTGACCGTGGGCGATGCCGACGCGGGCATCCGGCACCAGCTTGCGCAGGTCGTCGGCGGTGCGTTGCATACTGTCGATGTCGTTGTGCAGGTAGTACACCTGGCCGCCGCGCAGCAGCTCACGAAGGATCGCCTCCTTGATGGCGGTGTCGTCCTTTTGCTGCACGAAGGTTTTCACCGACAGGCGCTTTTGCGGCGGCGTGGCGATAATGGAAATATCGCGCATGCCGCTCATTGCCATGTTCAGGGTGCGCGGAATCGGCGTGGCGGTGAGGGTGAGAATGTCGCACTCGGCGCGCAATTCCTTAAGGCGCTCTTTGTGGCGCACCCCGAAGCGGTGTTCTTCATCGACGATGATCAGCCCCAGATCGTGGAAGGCCACCGATTCCTGCAGCAGTTGGTGGGTACCCACCACGATGTCCACCTTGCCGCTTTCCAGGCGCTTGAGCACATCGGCGCGGTCCTTGGCGTTGCGGAACCGCGACAGCACCTCCACGTTCACCGCCCAGTCCGCGAAGCGGTCGATAAAGGATTCATAGTGCTGCTGGGCGAGCAGGGTGGTGGGCACCAGCACCGCCACCTGGGCGCCTTTCTGCACCGCCACGAAGGCGGCGCGCATGGCCACCTCGGTCTTGCCGAAGCCGACGTCGCCGCACACCAGCCGGTCCATCGGCTTGGCCAGTTGCATGTCGCTGAGCACCGCGCGGATGGCGCTTTCCTGATCCGGGGTTTCCTCGAACGGGAAGCCGGCGGCGAAGCGGTCGTAATCCTCCGCTTCCACCTCGAAGGCGCGGCCCTGGCGGGCTTCCCGGCGAGCATAGGTGTTGAGCAGCTCGGCGGCCACGTCGTTGATCTTTTCCGCCGCCTTCTGGCGCGCTTTGGTCCACTGCTCGGTACCCAGACGGTTGAGCGGCGGGTTGTCGGCGCCGCCGTAACGGCTGATCAAATGCAGCGAGGACACCGGCACATAGAGCTTGTCGCCGCCGGCGTATTCCAGCAGCAGGAATTCGTGCTGCTGGCGGTCCACTTCCATGTGCACCAGGCCCTGGTAGCGGCCGACGCCGTGGTCCAGATGCACCACCGCCGCCCCGGCGCTGATCTCGCCGAGGGTGCGGATGCCCAGTTCGTTGCCGCTTTCTTCGCTGGTGCGCCGGCGGCGGCGTTGCATCACCCGCTCGCCGTACAGTTCGTTTTCGGTGACCACCAGCAGGTCGTGATCGGGGGCGTAGAAACCCGCGTCCAGCTCCCCGCGGGTCAGCGCCCAGCGGTCCGGCTCGGCGACGAAATGCGCCCAGCCTTCCTTCATCGCCGGCTGGATGCCGATTTTCTGCATCATCTCCAGCAGCGCCTCGCGGCGGCCGGCGGTTTCCGCCACCACCAGGATGCGGGTGTCCGGGTGGGCGTCGGCGAAGGTGTGCAGCGGCGCCAGCGGGTTGCGCGCCCGGGCGTCGGCGGACACGGTCGGCGGCACGTCCACGTGGAAGCGCACCGCCTGGGCGGAATCCTTCTGGCGCGCCCGGGGCAGGGTCTGCCAGGCGCTGTTGAGCTGGTCCGGGCGCAGGAACAGTTCCGCCGGCGGCAGCACCGGGCGGCGGATGTCGTGGCGACGGGATTCGTAACGGGCGCTGACTTCGTCCCAGAAGTGCTGGGCGGCCTCTTCGCAGCCGGCCATTTCCACCGCCCGCGCTTTGTCCGGCAGGTAGTCGAACAGGGTGGCCAGGCGCTCGAAGAACAGCGGCAGGTAATATTCCAGGCCCGGCGTGGCGATGCCCTCGGACACGTCCTGGTAGAGCGGCACCTTGCGCGGGTCCACGTCGAAGGTTTCGCGGAAGGCGGTGCGGAAATGACGGATGCCTTCGGCGCTGAGCGGATACTCGGCGGCGGGCAGCAGATTGATCTCGCTGACCTGCCCGGTGGAGCGCTGGGATTCCGGGTCGAACAGGCGCAGGGACTCGATGTCCTCATCGAACAGCTCGACCCGGAACGGCTGCGCCGAGCCCATCGGAAAGACATCCATGATCGCGCCGCGTACCGCGAACTCACCGTGCTCGTAGACGTTGTCGCGTTGCCGGTAGCCGCAGTCCACCAGACGCGAGCGGGTGGTTTCCATGTCGAAACGCTCGCCCACCCGCAACATAAAGCTGTTGCCACCGATATGCAGCGGCGGCGCGATGCGCTGCATCAGGGTGTTCACCGGCACCACCAGCACCCCGGTGCGGGCGCCGTGCAGCCCGTTGAGCACGCGGATACGGTCGCTGACGATGTCCTGGTGCGGGCTGAACAGGTCGTAGGGCAGGGTTTCCCAGTCCGGGAACAGCATCACCGGCACGTCGCTGGCCAAATAGAACCCTAACGCGTCCGCCAACTGCTGGGCGCGGCTGCTGTCCGGCGCGGCCACCAGCAAGGGGCCATCGGCGGCGCGCGCCACCTCGGCGAGCACGGCGGCCAGGCTGCCGTCGGACAGGCCTTGCCAGTCCTTGTAATGCTCCTGACCGGTGGGGAACAGGGGGGTATCGGGTAACAGCGTCATTTCGTCTCCAGCAGAGGGCGCGCATTGTACCCCACCGGCGTGTCGCTTTGGGAGCGTGGTGGTTGGTGCTCCGTATCGGAGACGCGGTGCAATGGTGGTGCCTTCCGGGAACGCTCAAGCCATCCCTGGCCGCTCTCATTTGGCCATCCCTGGCCAAATAGGTCCCTCCAGGCACCACCATTGCCCCGCTCACTTGGCAGCGGAACCGCCACGGGTCCAAATAACCGCCAGGACCTTTCAATTTTCCAAGGAGCGCCGGGATCGGGTGGGCCCATACAGGACCGTCTTTGGCCAGGGATGGCCAAAGTCGAGCTTACAGGGATGTACTTGCAGCGTGTCCTGTATGGGCCCACCCGATCCCGGTGCGGACTCTCTGGAGAGAAAAGCTCTGGTATCCTGCCGGCCTTTCGCTTGCCAGCAAGCTCCCACAAGGCCCGCTCCTACAATGGTGTGGTAACATCGTTGCCGTTTTTATTTATGCGCTGGGGAAAGAGCATGAGGGAATCAGTCAGTGAGTTGATGCAGCGGTTCCGTCTGGAGCCCCTGGAGGACAACCTGTTCCGGGGGCTCAGCGAGGCCAATGGGCAGAGCAGCATCTTTGGCGGCCTGGTGGCCGGCCAGGCGCTGCTGGCCGCCTCCATGACGGTGCCGGAGGACCGCCCGGTGCATTCCCTGCACGCCTATTTTTTGCGGCCCGGGGATATCCGCCAGCCGGTGGTCTACGACGTGGACCGGATCCGCGACGGCAAGAGCTTCACCACGCGCCGGGTCAACGCGATCCAGCACGGCCGGCCTATTTTCAGTCTGTCCACCTCGTTCCAGGTGGAAGAGGAGGGCAGCCGCCACCAGGCGCCGATGCCCGACGTGCCGGCGCCGGAGGACCTGGAAAGCGACGAGAGCGCCCGTCTGCGGGTGGCGGATCGTATTCCCGAGCAGTTCCGCGCCGCCTTTCTGCGCGAGCGGCCGGTGGAGTTCCGGCCGGTGATGCCGCGCGATGTGTTCGCGCCGGAGTCCCGCGAGCCGCTCAAGCAGTTCTGGTTCCGGGTGCCGGACCCGATCGAGGCGGACCGCATGACCCATAAGGCGTTACTGACCTATTGTTCGGATTTCGGCTTCATGGGCACCGCCATGCAGCCCCACGGCATGACGTTCTGGCAGAGCAACGTGCAGTGCGCCAGCCTCGACCACGCCATGTGGTTCTACGACGACCTGCGCGTCGATGACTGGCTGCTGTACCACTGCGAGAGTCCCGGGGCCGCCGGCGCCCGGGGGCTGACGTTCGGGCACATCTACCGCCGCGACGGCACTCTGGTGGCCTCGGTGGCCCAGGAGGGCCTGATGCGTCTGCGGCCGGGCGAGGATCCGGTCTGAGCGGCCTCCGGCCGCTCTGGAAGCCGCGCGGTTTTGGCGCTATCATGCGCGCCCCCATGACCGCCAACCCAAATGATGAGGGGCGCAGCCGTGAACAAACTGGAAGACCACTTCGGACGCTGGAAAAACCGCGAAGAAATCGCCGAGGCCATGATCCCGATGATCGGCCGCCTCTACCGCGAGAAGAACGTGACCACCACGGTGTACAGCCGCTCGCTGGTCAATAATTCCGTGATCCAGATCCTCAAGACCCATCGCTTCGTCAAGCAGATCGAGGACTCCGAGCTGTTCGAGAGCGGTCTTTCCGTGGTCGATTCGTTCCCGATCCTGCAGGAAGTGACCAAGCTGGATCTGGGCCCCTGCCGCCTGGATATCGGCAAGCTGGCGGTGGAGTACAAGAAGGACAGCCGTGGCCTGTCCGTGGAAGATTACGTCCGTGAAGAGCTGGGCGAGGCGGTCAACAATAAAGTCGACCTGCCCGGCGAGACCGACGTGGTGCTCTACGGCTTCGGCCGCATCGGCCGCTTGCTGGCCCGCCTGCTGATCGAGAAGACCGGCTCCGGCGACGGCCTGCGCCTCAAGGCGGTGGTGGTCCGCGAGACCGGCAAGGGCGACCTGCAAAAGCGCGCCAGCCTGCTGCGCCGCGACTCCGTGCACGGCCCGTTCGCCGGCACCATCGCCGTGGACGAGGACGACAACGCGATCATCGCCAACGGCAACTACATCAAGATCATCTACGCCAACGACCCGTCGGCGATTGATTACACCCAATACGGCATCAAGGACGCGCTGCTGGTGGACAACACCGGCAAATGGCGCGACCGCGAAGGTCTCGGCCAGCACCTGAAGTGCCCGGGTATCAGCAAGGCGATCCTCACCGCGCCCGGCAAGGGCGACATCAAGAACATCGTGCCCGGCGTCAACCACGGCATGGTCGAGGACAGCGATACCATCTTGTCCCTGGCCAGCTGCACCACCAACGCCATCGTGCCGCCGCTCAAGGCGCTCAGCGACAAGTTCGGCATTGAGTACGGCCACGTGGAGACGGTGCACTCCTACACCAACGACCAGAACCTGCTGGATAACTTCCACAAGGGTCCGCGCCGGGGCCGCGCCGCGCCGCTGAACATGGTGCTGACCGAGACCGGCGCCGCCACCGCCGCCGCCAAGGCGCTGCCGGAGCTGGGCGGCAAGCTCAGCGGTAACTCCATCCGGGTGCCGACCCCGGACGTCTCCATGGCGATTCTCAACCTCACCCTGGAGAAGGAAACCACGCTCGAGGAGCTCAACGACTACCTGCGCTGGGTGAGCCTGCACTCGCCGCTGCAGCGTCAGCTGGACTTCATTCGCAGCCCGGACGCGGTGTCCACGGATTTCGTGGGCTCCCGGCATGCGTCGGTGGTGGACGCCGAGGCCACCATCGTCAACGGTCGCCATTGCGTGCTTTATGTCTGGTACGACAATGAGTTCGGTTACAGCTGCCAGGTGGTGCGCCTTCTGCAGCAACTGTCCGGGGTCGAGTACCCGATCTACCCCAAGGACTGAGCCGTGGAATCTGAAAAAGCCCGCTTTCGCGGGCTTTTTTTCGACCGGGACACGCGGCCCCAGGGGGGGAATCCCACACGGTCAGTCCTGGCATCCGGACCACTCGGTCATTATAATGGCGCCGCCTTCCCATCTCCGCCTCCATCGCGGCCATCCGGGGAAAGCACCGCTTGACTTCAGAACACGCAACGTGGGCGAGACACTATGATCAAAATCAAGAAGGGGCTTGACCTGCCCATCGCCGGCGCGCCACGCCAGGCGATTGAGGAAGGTCATCAGGTCCGTTCTGTCGCCGTGCTCGGCGGCGACTACATGGGGATGAAGCCGACCATGGAGGTGCGCGAAGGCGACACGGTCAAGAAGGGCCAGTTGCTCTTCACGGATAAAAAGACCGATGGCGTTAAATACACCGCCCCCGCCGCCGGCAAGGTGGTGGCGATCAACCGTGGCCACAAGCGCGTGCTGCAGTCGGTGGTGATCGAGGTGGCCGACCAGGAAGACGAGGTCGAGTTCGACGCCCACGAGGCCGGCGCACTCGGTTCTCTGGACCGTGAAGCGGTGCAGCGCCAACTGGTCGATTCCGGCGAATGGACGCTGCTGCGCACCCGCCCGTTCGGCAAGGTGCCGGCGCCGGGCACCGCCCCCAATTCGATTTTCGTCACCGCCATGGACACCAACCCCCTGGCCCAGGACCCGACGGTGGTGATCAAGGCCAACGAGAGCAGCTTCCGCCACGGTCTCGCCGTGCTGGGCCGCCTCACCGACGGCCCGGTATGGGTGTGTCGCGGGCCGGGCGGTGAGCTGCCGGCGTTCGCCGAGGGACAGGTGCGTGAAGAGACCTTCACCGGCAAGCACCCGGCGGGCAACGCCGGCACCCATGTGCATTATCTTGATCCGGTCAGCCTGGCCAAGACCGTGTGGACGGTGGGCTATCAGGAAGTGATCGCGATCGGCAAGCTGTTCACCGAAGGCAAGGTCAGCACCGACCGGGTAGTGGCGCTGACCGGTCCCCAGGTGAAGACCCCGCGCCTGATGCGCACCCGCGTGGGCGCCGGCATGGAAGACTTCACGCGTGGCGAACTCAAGGACGGCGACAATCGCATCGTGGGCGGTTCGGTGTTCAACGGCCATCATGCCCGCGGCCCGCTGATGTTCCTGAGCCGTTTCAGTAATCAGGTGACGGTGCTGCGTGAAGGCCGCGAGCGGCAGTTGCTGGGCTATATTTCACCGGGGCCCAACCGCTTCTCGGTGATGAACATTTATTTGTCCAGGCTGATGCCCGGCAAGCGTTTCAACATGACCACCACCACCAACGGCAGTGAGCGCGCCATGGTGCCGATCGGCGCCTACGAGGAGGTCATGCCGCTGGATATTCTGCCCACTCAACTGTTGCGCTCGCTGATCGTCGGCGACACCGATTCCGCCATGGCGCTGGGCGCCCTGGAAGTGGTGGAAGAGGACCTGGCGCTGTGCACCTACGTGTGCCCCGGCAAGTACGAGTACGGGCCGATTCTGCGCGACAACCTGACCACGATCGAGGTGGAGAGCTGAGATGGGCCTGAGAAACTACATCGACGACAAAATCGCCCCTCATTTCCACGAGGGCGGCAAGCTCGAGAAGTACTACGTCTTCTTCGAGATGTTCGACACCATGCTGTACAGCCCGGACTCGGTGACCCGGTCCGCCGCCCACGTACGCGACGGCATCGATCTGAAGCGCATCATGATGACGGTTTGGTTCGCCACTTTTCCGGCGATCCTGTTCGGTCTCTACAACACCGGTTATCAGGCCAACCTGCAGATCACCGAGTTCGGCTACGACCCCATTCCCGGCTGGCGCTCCGAGCTGGTCGCCATGCTGGCCGGCTTCGACTACCAGAGTTTCTGGGCCAACATGCTGCACGGCCTGGTTTACTACGTGCCGATTCTGGCCACGGTTTACATCACCGGCTTCTTCTGGGAAGCCCTGTTCGCGTGGAAGCGCGGCCACGAGGTGAACGAAGGTTTCTTCGTCACCGGCATTTTGTTCACCCTGATTCTGCCGCCGGCGATCCCGCTCTGGCAGGTGGTGCTGGGGGTGTCCTTCGGCGTGGTGATCGGCAAGGAAGTGTTCGGCGGCACCGGCAAGAACTTCCTCAACCCGGCGCTGGTGGGCCGCGCGTTCCTGTATTTCGCCTACCCGGCGCAGATGTCCGGCGACGCGGTGTGGACCGCGGTGGATAACTTTTCCGGCGCCACGCCGTTGTCCCTGGCCGCCAGCGGCGACCTGAACTTCGCCGCCGGGCTTAGCGAAAACGCCCTGGCCGCCGGCGCCAACGGCGCCACCCAGAGCCTGGCCTGGATGGACACCTTCCTGGGCGGTATCCAGGGCTGTATCGGCGAGACCTCGGTGATCGCCATTGGCCTGGGCGCGGTGTTCCTGCTGTTCACCAAGATCGCTTCCTGGCGCATCATGCTGGGTGTGCTGCTGGGCATGGTGGCGATGAGCGCCGTGTTCAACGGCGTCGGCAGCGACACCAACCCGATGTTCGCGATGCCATGGTACTGGCACCTGACCGTGGGCGGCCTGGCGTTCGGCCTGGTGTTCATGGCCACCGACCCGGTGTCCGCGGCGATGACCAACACCGGTAAGCTGATCTTCGGCGCGCTGATCGGTGTCATGACGGTGCTGATCCGGGTGATCAACCCGGCGTTCCCGGAGGGCATCATGCTGGCGATTCTGTTCGGCAACCTGTGCGCGCCCTTGATTGACTACTTTGTGACCCAGGCGAACATCCGTCGTCGCCTGCGTCGGACCGGGGGAGTGGCGTAATGGCTGGAAAGAACGAAAGCGTAGCAAGAACCCTGACGGTCGCGTTCCTGGTCTGCCTGGTGTGCGCGGTGGTGGTTTCCACCGCCGCCGTGACCCTTCGTCCGGTGCAGCAGAAGAACCAGACGCTGGACCGCCGCATCAACATTCTGATGGCGGCGGATATGTACCAGCCGGGCATGAACGTGGAAAAAGCGTTCAACACCATTGATCGCAAGTTCGTCGATCTGGACACCGGCGAGTACGTGGACAAACCGGATTCCTACGATCAGCTCAAGGCGGCCAAGGACCCGGAACGCAACGTACGTCTCAGCAGCGAGGAAGACATCGCCGGCATTAAAACCCAGGCGAAAGTGGCCGAGGTATTCCTGGCTCGCAACGACAACGGCGAACTCCACCGTATTATTTTGCCGGTACGCGGTTACGGCCTGTGGTCGACCCTGTACGGGTTCATGGCCCTGGAAGCCGACGCCAAAACCATTTCCGGCCTGGGCTTTTACCAGCACGGTGAAACCCCCGGTCTCGGCGGTGAAGTGGATAACCCGGACTGGAAGGCGCTTTGGGATGGCAAGAAGCTGTATAACGAAGACGGTGAGATCGCGATTCAGGTGATCAAGGGCACCGTCGACAGCAACACGGCCAACGCCGAGAACAAGGTCGACGGTCTGGCCGGTGCCACCCTGACCAGTAAGGGCGTCAGCAATCTGGTGCGCTTCTGGGTGGGTGAGAATGGCTTCGGTCCCTATCTGGACCGGATGCAGAAACAAAACCCGGCGGGCGGGTCCGAGGCCCCCGCGCTCGGACAGCCGGAAGGAGACGCGTAATGGCGGAGAATACCAAAACCCTGTTGTTCGGGCCTATTTTCGATAATAACCCCATCGCGCTGCAGATCCTGGGTATCTGCTCGGCGCTGGCGGTAACCAGTAACCTCAGCACCACGGTCACTATGTGCATTGCGCTGACCCTGGTGGTGGCGTTCTCCAACTTTTTCGTCAGTACGATCCGCAACAGCATTCCGTCGAGCATCCGCATCATCGTGCAGATGACCATCATCGCCTCGCTGGTGATCGTCGTGGATCAGTTCCTCAAGGCTTACGCCTACAGCATCTCCAAGGAGTTGTCGGTGTTCGTCGGCCTGATCATCACCAACTGTATCGTGATGGGCCGCGCCGAAGCCTTCGCCATGCAGAACAAGCCGATTCCGTCGTTCATGGACGGCATTGGTAACGGCCTGGGGTACTCCATGCTGCTGCTGGTGCTGGGCTTTATCCGCGAACTGTTCGGCGCCGGCAGCCTGTTCGGCGTGCAGGTGCTGCCTTTGGTCGCCGAAGGCGGCTGGTACCAGACCAACGGCCTGCTGTTGTTGCCGCCCAGCGCCTTCTTCCTGATCGGTTTCTTTATTTGGGCGCTGCGCGCCTGGAAGCCGGAACAGGTGGAACAGGACGACTTCAAGATGAAGCCGCACACCCGTGTCAGCGACGCGTTCTAAGCGAAGGCCTGGAGGATTTGAAGCATGTTTGAACATTATCTGAGCCTGTTCGTACGCGCCGTTTTCGTTGAGAACATGGCGTTGGCTTTCTTTCTTGGCATGTGCACCTTTATCGCCGTGTCCAAGAAAATCTCCACGGCCATCGGCCTGGGGATCGCCGTGGTGGTGACGCTCACCATCACCGTGCCGGTGAACAACCTGATCCTGAACTACCTGCTCGGCGAAGGCGCTCTCGCCTGGACCGGCATCGAAGCGCTGGCCAAGCTGGACCTGCGTTTCCTGGGGCTGCTCAGTTACATCGGGGTGATCGCGGCGCTGATCCAGATACTCGAGATGACGTTGGATAAGTACGTGCCCAGTCTCTACAACGCGCTGGGCGTGTTTCTGCCGCTGATCACGGTCAACTGCGCGATTCTCGGCGCCTCCCTGTTCATGGTCGAGCGTGACTACAACCTGGGCGAGTCCCTGGTGTACGGCATCGGCGCCGGCACCGGCTGGGCCCTGGCCATCACGCTGCTGGCCGGTATCCGGGAAAAACTGAAATACAGCGACGTGCCCGACGGCCTCAAGGGTCTGGGCATCACCTTCATTACCGTGGGGCTGATGTCGCTCGGGTTCATGTCCTTCTCCGGCGTGCAGTTGTAAAGGGGAATCAGCATCATGAGTTTTGAAATTATTCTCGGCGTGGTCATGTTCACCACTATCGTGCTGGCGCTGGTGGCGGTGATTCTGGTCGCGCGCTCGCGGTTGGTGGTCAGCGGCGATGTGCACATCGACATCAACAACGACGCCGAAAAAGCGATCGACGCGCCGGCCGGCGGCAAACTGCTCGGCACTCTGGCCGACCAGGGTATTTTCCTGTCTTCCGCCTGCGGCGGTGGCGGTACCTGCGCCCAGTGCCGGTGTCAGGTGCTGGAAGGGGGCGGCGAGATCCTGCCCACCGAGGAAGGTCATTTCACCAAGGGTCAGATTCGCGACGGCTGGCGCCTGAGCTGCCAGGTGGCGGTCAAGCAGGACATGAAGATCAAGGTGCCGGAAGAATTCTTCGGCGTGAAGAAGTGGGAATGCGAAGTGGTGTCCAACCCCAATGTGGCCACCTTCATCAAGGAATTGACCCTCAAGCTGCCGGAAGGCGAAAACGTGGATTTCCGCGCCGGCGGTTACGTGCAGCTGGAGTCGCCGCCCTACGACATCAACTTTTCCGACTTCGATATCGAAGAGGAATTCCGCGGTGACTGGGAGCGCTTCAACTTCTTCGATCTCAAAGCGAAAAGCGACGAGACCGTGGTGCGCGCCTATTCCATGGCCAACTACCCGGAAGAGCGCGGCATTCTCAAGTTCAACATCCGCATCGCCACGCCGCCGCCGGGCTCCCAGGGCATTCAGCCCGGCCTGATGAGTTCCTACGTGTTCAGTCTCAAGCCCGGCGACAAGATCACCGTGTTCGGGCCGTTCGGGGAATTCTTCGCCAAGGAAACCGACGCGGAAATGGTGTTTATCGGCGGCGGTGCCGGCATGGCGCCGATGCGCAGCCACATCTTCGACCAGCTCAAACGCCTGAACTCCAAGCGTAAGATCAGCTTCTGGTACGGCGCCCGCTCGGTGCGCGAGACCTTTTACTCCGAGGAGTACGACAAGCTCGCCGAAGAGAACGATAACTTCGAGTGGCACCTGGCGCTGTCCGATCCGCTGCCCGAGGACAATTGGGAAGGCCCCACCGGCTTCATCCACAACGTGGTCTACGATATGTACCTTAAGGACCACCCGGCGCCGGAGGACTGTGAGTACTACATGTGCGGCCCGCCGATGATGAACGCTTCGGTGATCAAGATGCTCGAGGACCTGGGCGTCGAACCCGAAAACATCATGCTGGATGACTTCGGCGGGTGAACCCTCTGTCGGGTTACGCTGCGCTAACCCGACCTACCGCGCACCGTAGGTCGGGTTAGGCCAAAGGCCGTAACCCGACACCTGCTCACCTTTCCTTTCTCTCCACCGTATGGCACCGACATGCGATTGTCCCTCCCACGCTTTTTCTTGCTGCTCACCGCGCTGGCACTCCTCACCGCCTGCGACGACACCACCGACCGCCTTTCCCAGCTCTCGGGCCCCACCATGGGTACCACCTGGTCGGTGAAGTTCACCGGCACCCCGGAGAACGGGGTGCCGGCGCTCAAGAGCGCCATTGAGTCGTCCCTGGAAGGCATCAACCAGGAAATGAGCACCTACCTGCCGGACTCGGCGATCAGCCGTTTTAATAATCTGGAGAAAGGCGGCAGTCTGGTGCTGCCATCGGATTTCGCCCTGGTACTCAGCAAGGCTCTGGAGATCGCCCGCGCCACCGGCGGCGCCTATGACCCCACCGTCGGGCCACTGGTCAATTTATGGGGGTTCGGTCCGGATCCGCGACGCTTCGAACCACCGCCGGCGGACGCCATCGAAGCGGCCCGGGCGCGGGTCGGCTGGCAAAAGCTGACGCTGGACGACCGCACCCTCACGCAGCCCGGCGGCGTTTACCTGGATCTGTCTTCAATCGCCAAGGGCTTCGCCGTCGACAAGGTGGCGTTGTTGCTGGAACAAGCGGGCATCAAAAATTATCTGGTGGAGATTGGCGGCGAACTGCGCGCGTCCGGCAGCAAGCCCCATGGCCGGCCATGGCGGGTCGCGGTAGAGCGGCCGGTGCCCGGCGTCCGCGAGGTGGAGACCGTCGTGCCACTGCGCGATATGGCCATTGCCTCCAGCGGTGATTATCGCAATTTCTTCAAAGAAGACGGTGAAGTTTATTCCCATACCCTGGACCCGCGCACCGGCCGGCCGGTGGATCACAAACTGGGGTCGGTGACCGTGTTACACTCCAGTTGTATGACGGCGGACGGCCTCGCCACCGCGCTCACCGTGCTCGGCCCGGAAGAGGGCCTGGCGTTCGCCAAAGCGCGTGAACTGGCGGTGTTGTTTATTGTCCGAACCGATAGTGGGGTCAAAGAAGTCATGACCCCGGCTTTTGAGGCGCTTCTCAAAAGCCCCGAAGGAGGAAGCTGATATGTTCGCAACCGTGATAGCCAGCATTGTCGTTTTCGGGCTGTTGTTCGCCGGTATGGCGATTGGCTCGATTCTCGCCAACAAGCCGGTGAAAGGGTCCTGCGGTGGTCTCGCCACTCTGGGCATGAAGGACGGCTGTGAAATCTGCGGCGGTGACCAGAGCGCCTGCGATGAAAACACCCGTGAAGTGAACGCCAAGCGCGCCGGTGAACTCGGCAAGGACGTTCTGAAGACCTGATGGAGTGTCGGGTTACGGCCTTTGGCCTAACCCGACCTACGGTTCTCGGCCCACGATCACCGCGGTCCGCAACCGCGATTGTCCGTAGCGCGTCATCTGCTCGAACCGGTCGCGGCTGATCGGCACATGCTGGCAATCCAGCGGCACCTGATCGTCCGCCGGGTCCGGATCGTGAATATAAAAGCACTCCCGATCGGCGCCGCTCACCACCACCCAGTGCGGCGCCTTGCGCCCGTCCAGGCGCCAGGTGCTGATCAGCACGATCGCCACTTCCCCGTCCTGTAACGCCTGATCCAGCCGCCCGGCGGTGAGCTCCCGGTAATGCACCGGCACGTCCTGGCGCCGCGCCTCGTCCTCGAAATGCCGGTGCACGGTTTCGATCACCCGCTTTTTATTCTCGTCGCGCACCGAATCCAAAAACAGAGGCCCGCTCTGGTTGCAGTAGACCGTGGCGCTCAGCCCCCGGCGGCGCGCGGCCAGCGCCAGCCCCAGCGGGTGGCAGCCGCCGTGGCCCGCGGTCATGAAGATGGTGGTCGCTTCCCGCCAGATCAGCAGTTCGTCGGTGTCCGCCGGCGAATGGCCGTCCAGAGCGTGGCGGGCCATCAATAGACAGGCCGGGCCGCAGGTGAATTCGGTGGTCTGGCGCACCCAGGGAATATCCAGCCGCGCCGGATTCTCCGGTCGGTAATGCAGCCGTTTCTGGAAGCGCAGGGCGTCCTGGTGGTCCTCGTAATAGTCCGGCGTCTCGGCGAACACCTTGTAGCCCAGGCGTTCGTAGAGGCGGATCGCCGCGTCATTGTCACGGCGCACTTCGAGGCGCAGGTACAGGCGTTTTTCGCGGTGGGCATAGCGTTCGGCGGCGGCCATGAGCTGTTCGCCGAGGCCTTTGCCGCGCCACGCCGGGTCGGCGGCGATCGAATAGAGCCGCGCCATACGCGTGCCGCGCTGCAGAATCACCAGCGCGTAGCCGGCCAGGGGGCCTTCGGTCCCTTCTTCGCCGCCCGAGGCATGGGCCACGATCAGCCCGGAGTGGGCCTGGCGGATCCAATGGCGAAAACTGCGGCGCGACAACCGGTCGCCGTCGAAGCAGCGTTGCTCCAGGTCAACAAGGGCATCCAGGTCTTCGGGGTGGGCGGGGCGAAACGAAAAAGCGGCGGTCATAGCGTATTCCGGAAACAGACCGGGGCAGCATAAAGCGGAGTGGGGCGATGAAGCCAGCGGTTCCCGACGGATGACGGCGGGGGCCGTCAAACGGCATACTGGCGCGATAAGGAGATCACACCATGCCCCAAGCGTCCGCCCCCAATCGAGGGCTGATTTTGTCCGGCGGCGGCGCCCGCGCCGCCTATCAGGTCGGCGTGCTGAGCGCCATCGCCGATATGCTGCCGCCGCACACCAGCAATCCGTTTCCGATTATCTGCGGCACCTCCGCCGGCGGCATCAACGCCGCCGCCCTGGCCGCCGGCGCCCACGACTACCGGCTGGCGGTGCGTGGCCTGGAGCGGGTGTGGGCCAACATGACCGCCGAGCAGGTCTACCGCACCGACATTTTCGCCTTCCTGCGCAGCCTGCTGCGCTGGCTGGTCAGCTCCGCCGCCGGCGGGCGCGCCGTGACCCGCAGCGCGCTGCTCGACAGCACGCCGCTGAAGCGGCTGCTGCGGCTGGTGATCAACTTCCAGCGCATCGAGGAAAGCATTCGCCAGGGGCATCTGCGGGCGCTGTCGATCACCGCGTCCAGCTACGCCACCGGCGAATCGGTGGCGTTTTTCCAGGGTGCCGGGGGTGTGGAAGAGTGGACCCGCGCCCGCCGGCTGGGCCGCCGCTCGGACATCGGCGTGCAGCATCTGCTGGCGTCGGCGGCGATTCCGCTGCTGTTTCCCGCCGAAAAGGTGGACGGCAGCTACTATGGCGACGGCGCCGTGCGCCAGCTCGCCCCGGTGAGCCCGGCGCTGCACCTGGGTGCCGACAAGCTGCTGGTGGTGGGGGTGTCCGGTAACGTCAGTGCCGACCATCAGCGTCAGCTCAGCGGCTACCCGTCGCTCGCCCAGGTGCTCGGCCATGTGCTTAACAGCGTGTTCGTGGACACCCTGGAAGGGGACGTGGAGCGCCTGGAGCGCATCAACCGCACCGTGGAGGCACTCGGTAAGCGCGCCCGCAGCCAGCACGGCATCCAACTGCGCCAGGTGGATGTGCTCAAGATTTATCCCTCCCAGCCCATCGACGAGATCGCCGCCGAACACATCAAGGAGCTGCCACGCACGCTGCGCTTCTTCCTGAGTGGCTCCGGCGCGACCCGTTCGCCCGGCGCCAGCGCGGTCAGCTACCTGCTGTTCGAGCCGGGCTTCACCGGGCGGTTGATGTCGCTGGGTTACCAGGATGCCAAGGCGCGCGAGGACGAGATTCGCGCGTTTTTCGAGGACTAGCGGCCTTCGGCCGCGATGCAGGATTCAGGATGCAGGATGCAGCGCGGACTGGCGATTCGCGTGCTGATGGGCCGTGCCCGCGCACCGCAGTTGCAAGTTACAAGTTGAAAGTTGAAAAGAGAAAACGGCCATCGGAGTGCCTGGGTTGTTCTTGTTTTCAACTTGCAACTTTCAACTTGCTGTCCCTCCCTTCGTGCGCGGGGAAAGCCGTTCCGTTAACCGCCGGGTTTCATCCGCGCTGCATCCTGCATCCTGAATCCTGCATCGCGGCCGGAGGCCGCTAACCCTTCCGCGCCGCCCGCTTCTCAAAATGCGCGATAAAGCTGGTCGGGAAATCGGTGATGATGCCGTCCACCCCCAGCTCCGCCATGCGTTCCGCCCGGGTCAGGTCGTTGACGGTCCAGGTGGACACCTTCAGGTTGCGGCGCCGCGCCCGGCGCATCAATGCCGGCGTCACCAGGGTGTGGCGCGCCATCAGCCAGGTGCAGCCTAGCGCCACTGCCCGCCGGGTGGGTTGCTGGTAGCGGTATTCCGCCACATAGCCGCGCTCGATGTGCGCGGTCATGGTGGCCAGCATGCGCAGAAACCCGGTGTGGCTGGAGGTCACCACCACCCGATCGTTGAGGTTTTGCTTGGTGATGAAGTCCACCAGTTGGTGGGCGAGCCGGTGAAGAATCGCCCGGTCGGCGCCTTTCACTTCGAACTGGAAGCGCATCGACGGCCCGCACAATTCCACCACTTCCCGCAGTGACGGAATGCCCAGCGGGCTGTGCCAGCCGGGGGTGTTGCGGCGCGCGTCCAGCACTGCCAATTGCGACAGAGTGAAGTGGTGGGCCTTGCCGCGCTCGCCGGTGGTGCGGGTGACGTTGGCGTCGTGCACCACGATCAGGTGACCGTCCCGGGACAGCCGCACGTCCAGTTCGATTTCGGTGACGCCCGCTTCCATGGCGACCTGAAAACCCGCCGCGGTGTTTTCCGGTGCCTCGCCGCGGGCGCCGCGGTGGCCGACAATGGTGGGGAAGGTACTCATCAAGCCTCGAATTGATAAGGTTGCCTTGGCGGCCTGCGACCGCGATTCAGGGTGCAGGATACAGGATTCCAGAGCCCTTTCTAACGGCAGCACAAACACACCACTTCGTAGTTGTGTATGACATGGTTCTGTCATCTTTTTGCTGCTAGTGTCGGCGCTTCGTCGACGGAAGTAGGAAGCTATGGGTGCTTTGTTAAAAGCCTACGCGCGGTTGTTCGTGCGCTCCTGGTGTCCGGACTACGGTGGCACCTTGAAGGGCGTGTCGCCGCGCCGCTGGCTGGTGATGGCGCTGTTCTGGCCGTTGTTTCTGCTGCTGCAGGCGGTTAACGGCGCCGGCCTGCTGCTCGACTACCTGCTGTTCCCCGACTTCCGCCGCGTGCGGGTGCGCGAGCCGCTGTTCGTGGTGGGCGTGCCGCGCAGCGGCACCACCTTCCTGCACCGGCTGCTGGCCGGCGACAGCGAGCGCTTCACCACCACCGCCCTGTGGGAGCTGATCTTCGCGCCCTCCATCACTCAGCGTTGGATCTGGCGCGGAATAGGGCGCCTGGACGCCTGGCTCGGCGCGCCGCTCAGCCGGCTGTTCTTCCGCCTGGAACGTCGGGTGCTGGGCGGGCTGGACGATGTCCACCAGACCGGGCTGCGCGAGCCGGAAGAGGATTACCTGGCACTGCTGCCGGTGCTGGGCTGTTTCCTGCTGGTTCTGGCGGTGCCGGACCCGGCCCTGTGGCGGCTCACCTATGCCGACCGGGACCTGCCGGCGGCGGAGAAACAGCGGCTGATGGCCGCCTACCGGCGGTTCGTGCAGCGTCACTTGTATTTCCATGGCGAGCACCGCACTTTCCTGTCCAAGAACCCCTCGTTCACGCCGTTCATGGCCACCCTGGCGGACGCCTTTCCCGACGCCCGTTTTATCGGCTGCCTGCGTGATCCCACCGCGGCGGTGCCGTCGCAGATCAACTCCATCGTCATCGGCGGCAAGCTGTTCGACGGCCGCGACACCGCCGACTACTGGCGCGAAGGCTTTCTCGCCATGCTCGATTACTACTACCGGCATTTGCTGGAACAGCTGGACGGCCTGCCGGAGGGGCGCGGCGCGCTGTCGGTAATGGAAACCCTGGCGGCCGCCCCCGGTGACACCGTGACGGCCTTCTACGCCGCCTTCGGCTGGACCCCGTCGCCGGCCTACCGGGCGTTTCTGGCCGGCGAGGACCAGCGCGCGCGGGCCTACCGCAGCGGCCACCGCTATTCCCTGGAAAATCTGGGCGTGGACCCGCGCCGTCTGGTGGACACCTTCGGCTGGGTCTACCACCGGTTCGGCTACCCTAAGCCCGCCGGCTGAACCGTGCTAGGCTAGGGGTGTCATAAATACGACACACGCGGTGCGGATACTGACGACCATGAAAACAAAAGACCTGCGCGTACTGTTCGTCGTCGACGCCATGAAAGGCCGAAATGGGGTCGGCGCCTACTTCCAGGACCTGGTCGCCCACCTGGACGGGGTGGTGGCCCGGGCCGAGCTGGTGTCCCCCAGCCTGGAAGACCCCCACCCCTGCCAGGGGCTGTCGATGCCGATCCCCGGCGACCCCACCCAGCGCTTGTTCCTGCCGAAAATGCGCGAACTCACCGCCCTTGTATGGGAAATGAAACCCCACGTGATCGTGATTCCCGGCCCGGGGATTTTCTCCCTGGGCGCGTTCTGGGTGGCGCGCAAGCTCGGCATTCCGGTGTGCGTGACCTTCCAGACCGACTACGACAGCCTGGTGCGGCTGTATTGGGGCCCACGCCTGGCACGCCTGGCCGGCGGTTTGCTCAACTGGCTCAACCGCACCCTGTTCCAGGGCAGCAGCGCGGTGGCCACCATCTGTGAAAGCCTGATCGCCGACGCCCGCGCCGCCGGCGCCCGCCACCCGCAACTGGTGGGCACGCCGCTGGGCCGGGAGTTCGTCGACCGGCCGCCGCGGCCGTTGGCGGACAAGCTCGATTCGGTGCTCTATGTGGGCCGGCTGGCGGCGGAGAAAAACATCGAACGCTTCCTGGCGCTGGCCGCCCAGCGGCCGGACTGCCACTTCACCGTGGCCGGCGACGGGCCGTTGCGCGACAACGTGGAACGGCAGGCCCGCCGCCTGCCCAATCTCACCTTCCTGGGCTGGTGCAGCCGGGAGCAGGTGGTCGAACTACTGGACGCCGCCCAGGTGCTGGTGTTGCCGTCGGTGGTGGAAGCGTTCGGCACCGTGGCCCTGGAGGCCATGGCCCGCCAGCGGCTGGTGATCACCACGCCGGCTTGCGGCATCAATCAATGGCCGGAACTGGCCCGTGGGCTGGCGATCATGGAAGAGGGCGAAAGCCTGGGCGACACCCTGGCGCGTCTGCAGGCGCAGAGCTCGGCGCAACGCCACGCCTGCGCCGAACAGGCCCGCCGCGCCGCGCTCACCATGAACCAGCGCGCCATGGACACCTGGCTGCAGATGCTCGGCCACTGCGCCCATCAGGCGCCGCTGCTGCCCAAGCGCTGGCCGTCGCCGACGCTGGCGGTGTTGCGCCGTTTGAGCACCGCCCGCCCGGAGCTGTGAAACAATGGCGTTGAACGGCCTGATCTCGATCCACGACGTGATGCCGGAAACCCGTGAGCGGGTCAGCGAGATTCTGGATCAGCTTGCCTGGCTGCCGCCGGCGGCGGTGACGCTGCTGGTGGTACCCGGCAAGGACTGGCGGGCTGCCGATCTGGACTGGTTACGCGATCTCAGCGAACGCGGTTACCCGCTCGCCGGCCACGGCTGGCGGCACCGTTGCGACACGCCGAAAAGCCTCCACCATCGCTTGCACAGCGCCTTTATTTCCCGGCACGCGGCGGAGCACCTGTCGCTGGACGAAGAACGCATTGTCGCGCTGATTCAGGCCTGTCACCGCTGGTTCGTGGAGCACGGCCTCACGCCCGGGCCGCTGTACGTGCCGCCGGCCTGGGCCCTGGGCGCGGTGCGCAAACATCGCCTGGCGGCGCTGCCGTTCCGCTACTACGAAACCCTGGGCGGTCTTTACGACGCCCGCGAGCAACGCTTCCACCCCATGCCGTTGCTTGGCTTCGAAGCGGACACCGCGCCGCGCGCCTGGAGTCTCAACCTGTTCAACCGGGGCAACTACCTGGCCGCGCTGGCCAGCGGGCGCACGCTGCGCGTATCCATCCACCCCCAGGACCTGCAACTGCGTCTCGGCGCGCAGGTGCTGCCCTGGGTGCGGCGGCTGGAACGCCCGCTCGAGGCCTACGCCTGAATCACGTCTTGATGGGGCCGGAGATCGGCTTTTTCAGGCGTTCCACGTTGTCTTCCAGGAATTTGATGAACGCGCGGGTTTTCGCCGGCAGCAGATCACGCCCCGCATAGACCAGATAGAAATCCAGGTCCGGCGCCCGGTAGCGCGGCATCAATTGCACCAGCTCGCCGCGCTCCAGGTGCTCGGCGATGTCCCAGCGGCTCTTCAGGGCCACCCCGTAACCTTTCAGCGCCCACTCGCGCAGGGTCTCGCTGTTGTCGGTGATCAGGTTGCCGGACACCTTGACGTGGTGCTGGCCGCCGTACTCATCCTCAAGCTGCCACTGATCCTTGAACGAACCGTGGCAATCCAGGATCAGGCAGTGGTGCTTCTTCAGATCCTTGGGGTGGCGGGGCGCTTTGCGGCCCTTCAAATACGCCGGCGAGGCGCACACGCAGCAGGGGTTGCTCATCAGGCGCTTGGCCACCAGGGAGGTGTCCTCCGGCGCGCCGATGGAAATCGCCACGTCCACGTCGTCGAGCACCATGTCCACGTAGCGGTCCCCCAGTGACAGTTGCACCGTCACGTCCGGGTAGAGCGCGGAAAATTCCGACACCAGAGGCGCAATGCGATTGCGCCCCAAGCCGATAGTGGAGCTCACCTTGAGCATGCCGCGGGGTATGTCCTGGCAGGCGCTGACATAGTCGATGGCTTTATTGAGCTGGCTGAGGAGGGTGTCCACGCGCACGTACAGTGCCTGGCCCTCGCTGGTGAGCCTGAGTCCCCGTGCGTGACGCACCAGCACCCGCACGCCGAGCTCCTGCTCAATGCGCGATATGTACTTGCTGATGGACGCTACGGAAAGACCCAGATCATTGGACGCTTCGGAAAGACTCCCCGCCTTCACGACCGATACAAACACACTGAGATCAGCTATCCGTTTCATCGTCGAATCCTTTTTTTAAGGAACCGATACACAAAACGGTACAGCGGTTCCTTCCACCTTTTGTTTTTCTTCAGGGTTTTGATCCCCTCCGGGCACAAGCCCGCCCCGGGGGCCCAGCACCCGTCCCGTTCAGGTGTTTTCTTACCGATCCTTGGACAGTTCTTTAAAAACTATAACACAAGAAAACGTTTTGAATACGCTTTCGCGGCGTCTCGCAAAAATACCTTGCGGCGCGCTCCGAAGCCGCATGGTTCGGGCATTTCGAAGAAGAAAGAGCGAGCTTCGCCAAGTCTCTGTTACAAAAAAGTCAGGCCCGTTGTTAAAAAAACGGCCGCGAAACGGGGCAGTGTTTCTTCTGGTAACACCTGTAAACATGGTGGCGTTTTGATGGCGCCCGGGGCGGCTTTTGCACCCGTTACAAACGGCGGACCTGGTGCACAGAAACAAGTAGACACTTAGATCGCCATTGTTTATTTATTTGTTTACTTTTTCATAAACCTTCCGACTTTGGCGGCCTGAAAATACGCAAAAAGTGTCCGTCACCATAATATATGACCGGCTGGTCAGGCCCGTGAATAAAGGATTTCCGGCATTATTTCGTTTTTTGAAAGACCTGTTTTCACGTTTTCTTGTGTCCGACGTTAGTGCGGCCCCTATAGCCTCAGCAGTTGCACCATCCCGTCGGTGCCTCACCCGTTCATGGACAGTTCGGGACATAAAACCAATAACGACTGTTTGCGGCGTACACCCGCGAACAATTAGAGAACAACAAACAAATCGGAGGGAAAATCCGCATGCGACCGCTTCCTTATTTGAAGACCGGGCTGTGCGCCAGCGCCCTATTGCTGGCACCTGCTATCTCCATGGCGAACATGGGCAACACCGCCACCACTTACGGCTTGCTGCCCACGGACATCGCGTCCGCGCAAGCGCTTTCCATGTTTAATACCCAGGTGTCCACCACCTACTACAACCCGGCCTATCTGGCGCACAGCACCAAGAGCGAGCTGACCGCCGGCCTGATGCACGCCGAGCACAACCTCAAGGCGGACAGCGAGCAGTTCGGCACCTACACCGTGCAGGACGACCCCACCCAGCAAGTGCTGCTGGGCCTGAAAGCGGACCTCAGCGACCTCACCGAACTGGGCCAGCCCATGTACCTGGGCGTGATGATCGGCTCCGAGAAGTTCGGTGATGAGCTGCTTGCCTTCGGGTCCCGCACCGACG
>DASUNW010000031.1:0-24461 GCA_036276955.1 Alcanivorax sp.
GTGCGCTCAAGTGTAGCCCCAAGCACCCGACAGCGTCGAGGCACCGGCGCCGCACGATGGTTGCAAGTTGTTACCGGCTGCAAGCTGCAAGCTGCAAGCTGCAAGCTGCAAGCTGCAAGCTGCAAGCTGCAAGCTGCAAGCCAGCGATGGTGACGGGCCGGCCGTGCCGGTCAAGCAGCAAAAGACGATTCAGGATACAGGATGCAGGGGATGACGTGGTGCCAACCTTCTAAGCTGGCACCACAACCGAGCGCCGGACCACGATGCGAAGCGAGGCGCCACCCGGACGGCACCGCCCTCGCCCGCGTATCCTGCATCCTGAATCCTGTATCGGGCGGCGCAAGCCGCCCACGGCCCCGCCAGCGGCACGGCCTTTCCTCCGGCAGGGCCTGCTTGCAGCTTGAAGCTGTTTCTCCCTGTCGCCCCGATGCGTAAAACCCATCCCTAAGGGATAGGCCTGGGCGCCGAGCTCTGCTAGCGTTGAAGCATTGATTTCTTTTGCGCTAAGAACGCTTTCAGGAGAGCTCCCGATGACCCAGTTCAACCTCAAGGATCCGTCCCTTTTCCGCCAGCAGTGCTTTATCAACGGCCAGTGGTGCGATGCCGAAGACGGCGCCACCATCGACGTGGACAATCCCTCCAACGGTGACATCATCGGCACCGTGCCGCGCATGAAGGAAGCGGACACCCTGCAAGCGATCGCCGCCGCCGACAATGCGCTGCCGGCCTGGCGTGCCAAAACCGCCGGCGAACGGGCCGACCTGCTGTACGCCTGGTACAACCTGATGATGGAGCACCAGGACGACCTGGGCGCGCTGATGACCCTGGAACAGGGCAAGCCGCTGGCGGAATCCAAGGGCGAGATCGCCTACGCCGCCTCCTTTATCAAATGGTTCGCCGAGGAAGCCCGCCGCGCCTACGGCGACACCATCCCCGGCGCCAAACCCGGCCAGCACATCATCGTGATCAAGCAGCCCATCGGCGTCACCGCCGCGATCACGCCGTGGAACTTCCCGGCGTCGATGATCACCCGCAAGGCCGGCGCCGCCCTGGCGGCGGGCTGCACCATGGTGGTCAAACCCGCCAGCGCCACCCCCTATTCCGCTTTCGCGCTGGCCGAGCTGGCCCAGCGCGCCGGCATCCCCGCCGGGGTGATCAATATTATCAGCGGCTCCGCCGCCGCCATCGCCGACACCATCACCAGCTCGCCGGTGGTGCGCAAGGTCAGCTTCACCGGCTCCACCGAAGTGGGCAGCCGCTTGATGGCCAACTGCGCCGAGCATATCCAGAAGGTGTCCCTGGAACTGGGTGGCAACGCGCCCTTCCTGGTGTTCGACGATGCCGACCTGGACAAGGCCGTGGAAGGCGCCATCGCCAGCAAGTTCCGCAACACCGGCCAGACCTGCGTGTGCGTCAACCGCTTCCTGGTTCAGGACGGCGTGCACGACGCCTTCGTGGAGAAGCTTAAGGCGGCGATTGAAAAACTGAAGGTCGGCGACGGCTTCGAGGAAGGCGTTACCCAGGCACCGCTGATCAACGCCGGCGCCGCCAAAAAAGTCCTCGAGCATATCGAGGACGCCAAATCCAAAGGCGCCAAGGTGGTGCTGGGCGGCGGCGCCCATGAGCGCGGCGGCAACTTCGTTCAGCCCACGCTGATCACCGGCGCCACCCAGGACATGGCATTCTGTCACGAGGAAACCTTCGGCCCGCTGGCGGCGGTGATCCGTTTCAAGGACGAGCAGGAAGGCATCCGCATCGCCAACGACACGCCGTTCGGTCTGGCCTCTTATTTCTACAGCGAGAATATCCACCGCGTATGGCGGGTGGCGGAAGCCCTGGAGGCCGGCATGGTGGGCATCAACGAAGGCCTAATCTCGAATGCCGCGGCGCCCTTCGGCGGCGTCAAGGAATCCGGCCTGGGCCGCGAAGGCTCCCACCAGGGCATGGAAGAATACATGGAGGTGAAGTACCTCTGCATGGGCTGAAAAAACGATGCAGGTTGCAGGATTCAGGATACACAGGAGCCCCCTGTATCCTTCATCCTGAATCCTGTATCGCATTTGGCCCACCACGAACGGAAAGCCATTTCGGGAGAGGCGCATGGTCAACACGTTGCGAGTAGCGCTGCTTCCTGGCGACGGCATCGGCCCGGAGGTAATGGCCGTGGCCGAAGCGGTGCTGAAGACGCTGATACACGGCCACGACCTGCCGCTAGCGTACGACGTGCTGCCGTGGCCTGCCACCGACTGGCATCGGCGCCACGGCGCCATGATGCCGGACGACGCGCTGGCCCGGCTACGCGAATACCAGGCGCTGCTGCTCGGCGCCCTGGGCGACCCGGGGCCACTCAGTGATCCGCAGCGTTACCATCTTCCCGACGGCGTCTCCCTGGCGCCGTTGCTGACCCTGCGCAAGGGTCTGGACCTGTGGGCCTGCGAAAGGCCCGCGCGCTTTTACCCCGGCACCATCCAATACCTGGCCGACGATCGCGCCCGCGATCTGGACATGCTGGTGATCCGTGAAAACAGTGAGGGCGAATACGTGGGCCAGGGCGGTCGGCTGCGCGCCGATACCCGCGAGGAGATCGCCACGCAGTTGGAGGTGTTCACCTACACCGCCACCGAGCGGCTGATACGCCACGCCTTCGAGCGGGCCCGGCAACGGGCCGCCGAGCGGGCCGATTCCCCGCGCCGCTTCGACGGCGCCGACGGCGCGCCGCGCCAATCCCAGGTGTGCCTGATCACCAAACGCAACGCCCAGGCGTTCTGGGGCACCTTGTACGACCGGGTGTTCGAGGAAGTGGCCGCCGACTACCCCGATGTGGCCACCCACCATGAACTGGTGGACGCGGCGGCGATGAAATTCGTGCAAGCGCCGTGGCGCTTCGATGTGGTGGTGGCCAGCAACCTGCACGGCGACATCCTCACCGACTTGGCGGCGGTACTGGCCGGCGGTCTGGGCGTGGCGCCGTCCGCCAACCTGAACCCGGCGGACACTTCGCAGCCGGCCCTGTTCGAACCCACCCACGGTTCGGCGCCGGACATCGCCGGTCAGGGTGTGGCCGACCCCCGCGCCACCCTTTTCAGCCTGGCGTTGATGCTGCAATGGATGGGGGAAAAAGAGCCGATTTTTTCTAGCGCGGCCCAGCATTTGCATGAGACGCTGGTATCGGACCTCGCCGCCGGCCACCCGGCGTGCGGCACCGATGCGGTCGGTGCACGGATTCAAGGCGCCCTGGGCGGGAACCGCTGAATCGCAGCGCGTACCTCCGCCCGGGAATCGGGTATGGAGGAGCAAGCCATGAATCATCTGTCTCCACTTTTGGTGCAATCCAGCGGGATCTGCGCGGAACGGGGCGAAGGAAGCTGGCTGTTTGACGGCGAAGGCCGCCGCTGGCTGGATTTCACATCGGGCATCGGCGTCACCGCCACCGGTCACTGTCACCCCAAGGTGGTGGAGGCCGCCCGCGAACAGGTCGGCAAGCTGGTGCACGCCCAGTACGCCACCGTCACTCACCCCAACATGCTGCGTCTCACCGACCGGCTTTACGAACATCTGCCCCACCACCTGGACTCGGTGGCGTTCTCGAACTCCGGCAGCGAGGCGGTGGAAACCGCGTTGCGTCTGGCCCGCCAGGCCACCGGCCGGCCCAACGTCATTGCCTTCACCGGCGGCTTCCACGGCCGCACCCTGGCGGCGGCCTCGATGACCACCTCCACCACCAAGGTACGCACCGGCTGGCAGCCGCTGATGGCCGGCGTCAGCTTCAGCCCCTTCCCGCACAGTTACCGCTACGGCTGGAGCGAGGAAGAGACCGTGGACTTTTGTCTGCGCGAACTGGACCACGTGATGATGACGCAGTCCGCGCCGTCCGACACCGCCGCCATGATCATTGAGCCGGTGCAGGGCGAATACGGCTACTACCCGGCCACCAAACGCTTCATGCAGGGTCTGCGCGAACGCTGCGACCGGCACGGCATCCTGCTGATCGCCGATGAGATTCAGGCCGGCTACGGTCGCACCGGGCGCTTCTGGAGCCACGAACATTTCGACGTGCGCCCGGACCTGCTGGTCACCGCCAAGGGCCTCGCCAGCGGCTACCCGCTGTCCGCCGTGGCCGCCAGCCGGGGGCTGATGTCCGACGGCCTCCCCGGTTCCCAGGGCGGCACCTATGGCGCCAACGCGGTGGCCTGCGCCGCCGCCCTGGCGACCCTGGACGTGATGGAGCAAGAAGACCTGGTCAGCCACGCGGCCAGCGAAGGCGCCTACCTGTTCGAACGCCTGGACGCCCTGCGCGAAAGCCAGGATTGCATCGACGAGGTGCGCGGCATGGGGCTGATGCTGGGCATGGAAATCGTCAAGGCGCCGGGCCAGCCCCACGGCGAGCGCGCCGCCGCCCTGCTCAAGACCTGCGAACAGAACGGCCTGCTGTTGCTGCGCTGTGGCATTCATGGGCAGGTGGTGCGCTGGCTGCCGCCGCTCACCGCCAGCCGGCAGGAGATTGATCAAGCGGTGGACCTGTTCCAGGACGCGCTCGAAGAAACACGCTGAATTGCAGGCATTGAAGGAGGCGCCATGAGCGCAGGCGCATTACATAAGCCCCGGGTGACCGTTCTGCTGGCGGAGGGCGAGCCCGCCCTGCCCGGCCTGGAACGGCTGCGCGGGGAAGCGACAATACGCGAAGTACGCGGCGACCAGGGCCTCACCGAGGCGTTGGCGGAAACCGACATCCTGGTGGTGACCGATTTCCGCGTTGACGCCCTGGAGGCGGCCTGGCCCGAGCCCTGCCCGATACGCTGGGTACACGCCACCAGCGCGGGCGTGGACGCGCTGATGATCCCACCGATCCAGAACGGCGATTTCCCGGTCACCAACGCCTCGGGCGTTTTCGATCGGGGCATTGCCGAGTACGTGCTGGGCGCGGTGCTGCTGTTCGCCAAGGACACCCTGACCAATCTGACCCTGCAACGGGAGCGGCGCTGGCAGCACCGGGAAACCACCATGATCCGTGGCGCGCGGGCGCTGGTGGTGGGCGCCGGCTCGATCGGCCGCGAGATCGCCACCGTGCTCGGCGCTCTGGGCATGGAAGTGGTCGGCACCGCGCGGCGCGCCCGGCAGGATGCCGCGTTCGCCCGGGTACACCGCCAGGAGGATCTGCTGGCCCTGCTGGGCGACGCGGATTACGTGATCGTGGCGGCGCCGCTCACCGACGACACCCGGGGCCTGTTCGACAGCCGGCATTTCCGCCTGATGAAACCCGGCGCCGTGTTCATCAACGTGGGCCGTGGCGCCGTGGTGCGCACCGGCGCCTTGCTCGGCGCGCTGGACAGCGGCCGGCTGGCCGGCGCCGCTCTCGACGTGTTCGAGGAAGAGCCGCTGCCGCCGGAGCACCCGCTGTGGCGCTATCCCAATGTGATGTTGTCCGCGCACATGGCCGGCGATTTCGTCGGCTGGCGGCAGGCGCTGGGCGAACAGTTCGTCGATAACTTTCAACGCTGGCGGCGCGGCCAGCCGCTGGCCAACCCGGTGGATAAGGCACGCGGCTACGGTCACCGCTAAGAGAGGAGGCACATCCATGAGCGAGGAACTGCGGACCCTGAGTGCGCTTGAATTGAAAAAGGCGTTCGAACGCCGGGAATTGTCACCGGTGGAGGTGGCCGCGAATCTGCTCGACCACGTGCAGCATCACGACCACGCCCTGAACGCCTGGTGCCTGATCGACCGCGAGACCACGCTGGAGATCGCCAAGGCGTCCGAGCAACGCTACCTGAAAGGCGAAGCTCAGGGGTTGCTGGATGGCATCCCGGTGGCGGTGAAGGATGTATTCCTGACGCCCATGTGGCCCACCTTGAAAGGGTCCCGCACCATTGACGGGGCGAGCACGCTGAACAAGCGCTCGCCGGCCACCGCCGCGCTGGAACGCCACGGCTATGTGCCGCTGGGCAAAACCACCACCCCGGAATTCGGCTGGAAGGGCGTCACCGACAGCCCGCTGTGCGGCCCCACCAATAACCCCTGGGACCCGTCGAAAACCGCCGGCGGCTCCAGCGGCGGTTCCGCGGCGGCGGTGTCCGCCTGCATGGCGCCCCTGGCGCTGGGCACCGACGCCGGCGGCTCCATCCGTATTCCGGCGGGCTTTTGCGGCATCGTCGGGCACAAGCCCACCTTCGGCGAAGTGCCGCACTGGCCGGCCAGCCCGTTCGGCAGCCTGGCCCATGCCGGGCCGATGACCCGCACGGTGGCCGACGCCGCCCTGATGATGCAGGTGCTCAGCGAAGCGGACCCGCGCGACTCCCAGGCGGCGCCGCGACGGGGCACTGATTACCTGGGCGCCCTGGAAGGCGACCTCTCCGGTCTGCGCATCGCTTACAGCAATAACCTGGGCTACGTGGAGGTGGACCCGGACATCGAGCGGGCCTGCGGCGCCGCCGTGGAGGTGTTCCGGGACCTGGGCGCCACCGTGGTGGAAGTGGACCCGGGTTTCAGCAACCCCCTGGCCGCCTTCGGCCATCTGTTCTACGGCGGCGCCGCCAACGCCTGCCGGGACCTGACCCCGCGTCAACGCGAACAGATGGACCCGGGACTGATGCAGGTGGTGGCCAAAGCCGAGCGGCTGTCCATGCTCGACTATCTGGCGGCGGTGAATGAACGCATGACGCTCTCGGAACGCATGGCGGTGTTCCACCAGAAGTATGATCTGCTGATCACCCCGACCCTGCCGATCACCGCTTTCGAGACCAACCGGGAGGTGCCGCCGGACTGGCCCAACACCCGCTGGCCTACGTGGACGCCGTTTACCTATCCTTTCAACATGACCGGTCAACCGGCGCTGTCCGTGCCGCTGGGGCTGGCCGGCGATGGCCTGCCCATGGGCCTGCAAATTGTCGGCCGCCGCTTCGAGGACGAACAGGTTCTCAAGGCCGGGCATCTGTTCGAACAGCTTCGTCCATTCACCGACCGTCCATCGCTGGCGCTGGCCGGCGCAACCGCCTGAACCGTCGTTTAGAAAAGGGAGCGGTGATATGAGCAGCATCAACCTGGACACGGACTTCTACGAAACCGAAGACCCGATCTGGAATCCGGCCCTGCTGACCATCCCGGTGCCGGGTATTCGCCGCATGGTGAACTTGGCATCCACCATGGAGGATGTAATTCATTTGTCCATCGGACAGCCGGATCTGAAGCCGCCGGGGCATGTGGTGGAAGCGGCGGTGGACGCGCTGCGTGCCGGGCAGACCGGCTACACCATGGACGCCGGCCTGCCTGAACTGCTTGAAGCGCTGGCGGAATACTACGGCGAGCGCTATAACCGGCCTCTGGTGCCGGAAAACATCATGATCACCACCGGCGCCACCGAAGCGCTGTATCTGGCGCTTACCGCCACCTCGGCACCGGGCCGGGAGTTCATCGTGCCGGATCCGTCGTTCATGCTGTACGCGCCATTGATACGCATGAACGGCGGCGTGGTGAAAACCATCCCCACGCGCGCGGAAAACCAGCATCAGTTGGATCCGCAGGAAGTGATCGATGCCATCGGCCCGAACACCTACGCCATCGTGCTCAACTCACCGAGCAACCCCACCGGCACCATTTACCCCCGCGACACCGTGGAAGCGATTGTTCAGGAAGCGGCCTACCGGGGCGTGTACGTGATCAGCGACGAGGTCTATGACCACCTGGTGTACGACGGCAAGGAATACCCGAGCGTGCTGTCCTGCTGTTCGGACCTGGACCATGTGATGGTCGTTTCCAGCTTTTCGAAAACTTTCAGTATGGCGGGTATGCGCATCGGCTGGTTGATGGCCAGCCAGGGCGCGATCAAGAAACTGCGCCGCTACCATATGTTCACCACCACCGTGGCCAATACGCCCTGCCAATGGGCCGGGGTGGCGGCACTGCGCGGCGAACGCACCTTTATCGACAATATGCTGGTGGAGTATCAGCGCCGCCGGGACAGGCTGGTGGATTTGGTAAAAGCCACGCCGCACCTCACCGGTTACCGGCCGGACGGCGCGTTCTACCTGTTTCCGTCTCTGCCCGAGGGCGTAAATGGCGGCAACGTGGCGCTGAAACTGCTGCGCGAGACCGGCGTCTGCACGGTGGCCGGGGAAACCTTCGGCGACAGCTGCAGCAACGCCCTGCGCATCAGCTATTCCACCTCACTGGACCAGATCGAAGCGGCCTTCGAGCGCATCATCCCCTGGATGGAAAAGCAGGACTGGTAAACCTGGTTGCAAGTTAAAAGTTTCAAGTTGCAACTTGGCGACCGCGGTCGCTTAGGGCATTTCGTCGATTTCTTCCTTTTCGATCACCAGGAAGTCTTCTTTGCTCACCTTGAGCGCGAAGATCAGGTTGGCGACCACATAGATGGAAGAATATGTCCCCACCACGATACCCACCAGCAGCGCTTCGGAGAACGCGCGCATCACTTCGCCGCCGAAGAAGAACAGCGCCAGCAACACCAACGCGGTGGTAAACGAGGTGTTGATGGTGCGGGCGAGCGTCTCGTTGACGGCGTCGTTAACGATCTTCTCGGGGTCCGTCTCCCGGGTGTTGCGGAAGTTCTCGCGGATCCGGTCGGCGACCACGATGGAGTCGTTCAGCGAGTAACCGATCAGCGCCAGAATCGCCGCCAGCACGGTCAGATCGAAGTGCCACTGCATCAGGGAAAACAGACCCAGCACGATGATCACGTCGTGCAGCAGCGCGGCCACGGTGGCGACACCGAATTTGTTAGTGAACCGGAACCACACATACACCAGCATCAGACCCAGCGCCATCAGCATGGCGAAACCAGACTGGTCACGCAGCTCGTCGCCCACCTGCGGGCCGACAAACTCCACTTTAAGCAGTTCCAGATCGCCGATTTCGGCTTTCACGGCCTCGAACACCATGCCGCCCACTTGATCCGCTTCCACGCCATCGGTGGGCGCCACGCGGATGCTGACTTCCCGGGCCGAGCCGTACTGCTGAATCACGGCGTCGCTGAAACCCCGTTCCGACACCGCGTCACGCACCCGGTCCAGGTCCAGGGCCTGCTCGCTTTTCACCACCACCGACGTACCGCCGGTGAAATCCAGGCCCAGGTTCAGGCCACGGGTGGCGAGCAGCGCAATGGAGAGCACCACCAGTACGATCGACATTATGCCGAGCGCCTTGCGCGACGCCATGAAGTTGATGTGCTTCGCGGGAGCCTTACTCATAACCGCCTCAGATACTCAGTTTGGTCGGCGCGTGGGCGCCCCGGCCGTAGGTCATTTCCACCAGCGCCCGGGTGCCGATGATGGCCGTGAACATGGAGGACAGGATGCCGATGAACAGAGTCACCGCGAAGCCCTGCACGGACCCGGTGCCCGCGGAGAACAGGATCACCGCCACGATCATGGTGGTGATATTGGCGTCCAGAATAGTGGTGAAGGCACGGCCGTAGCCCTCCTCGATCGCCTCGCGCGGACGCCGGCCGTTACGCAGTTCCTCGCGGATGCGCTCGTAGATCAGTACGTTGGCGTCCACCGCCATGCCCACGGTAAGAACGATACCGGCGATGCCCGGCATAGTGAGCGTCGCGCCGGGGATCAGCGACATGACGCCGACGATGATCACCAGGTTGCCGAGCAGCGCCACATTGGCGAACAGACCAAATACCTTGTACCTGATCACCATGAACAACAACACCAGAGCCACGCCCAGCACCATCGATTTGAGGCCGGCTTCGATGTTTTCCTGGCCCAGGCTGGGGCCGATAGTGCGCTCCTCGACGATGGTTACCGGGGCGGCCAGGGACCCGGCGCGCAACAGCAGGGCCAGCTCCGACGCTTCCGCCGGGCTGTCCAGGCCGGTGATGCGGAATCGACTGCCCAGGGTGTCTTGGATAGTGGCGATGTTAATCACATACTCGTCGGTAGTGCTTTCCGGCACCTGGCGGGGCTCGCCATCCTCGCCCTTGACGGTGACCATCTCGGTTTTGGTTTCGATGAACAGCACCGCCATGGGGTTGCCGACGTTCTTGCTGGTCACCCGCTGCATGCTGCGCGCGCCGGTGGAGTCCAACTCCACGTTCACCTGTGGCGTGCCGCTTTGCTGGTCGAAGCCCATCTGCGCATTGGTGACCTGATCACCGGTGGCGATCTTGGACCGCTCCAGAATTACCGGCCGGTCATTCTGGGATTTGAACGGAAAGATCTCGGTACCCGGCGGCGCCACACCGGTGCGGGCCCGGCTGGAAGAATACTGGTCGGCCACCAAGCGGAACTCCAGGGTCGCGGTGCGGCCGAGAATACGGCGAGCCTGCGACGCATCCTGAATACCGGGCAACTGCACCACGATACGGTCGGCGCCCTGACGCTGCACCACCGCGTTACTAACGCCCAGCTCGTTGACCCGGTTGTTCAATGCGGTACGGTTCTGATCGACGGCGTAATCCTGAAGCTCGTCCAGGGTGCTTTGATTCAGCGTCAAGGTCAGGCGGCGCGGCTGGTCCTCGGACTGGTTCAGGGTGAATTCCGGCAGCGCGGTGCGCAGCGGCGCCCGCGCCGCATCGGCGGCGACCTGGTCGTTCAGGGTGATCACCAGATCCTGACCTTGGATATCCACACTGCGGTAGCGGATGCCCTCGTTGCGTAACGTCAGCTTGGCCTGGCCGGCCCAGGCGTCCATGCGCTGCTCGATCACGGTGCCCATGTCCACCTGCAACAGGAAATGCACCCCGCCACGCAGATCCAGGCCCAGGTTCATCGGCGAAGCGCCCACCGCGCGCAGCCAGTCCGGCGTGGTGGGGGCCAGGTTGAGCGCCACCACGTAATCCTCACCGAGCATGTTGGAAATGCGTTCACGGGCACGCAGCTGTGCGTCCGTGCTTTCCAGACGCACCATCCAGGAGTTGTTCACGGTTTCGCCGTCACCGTGTTCGATACCGGCGTCGTCGAGGGCGCTCAGCACCCGGTCACGAACCGGTACCGGCACCTGACCGCCGGCTTCGTTGGCACTGATCTGAATGGCCGGAACATCCGGGTAAAGATTGGGCAGCGCATAGAGGCCACACCCCAATAGCACGGCCAGGAGCAGGAAAAATTTCCAGCGCGGATAGCGGGTCATAATGGTCTTCCGGTTCTGCCGGCGAGGACTTATATGGATTTAATGGTGCCTTTGGGCAACGTCGCCTGGACACTCTGTTTCTGCAGTTTGATCTCGAGGTTGCCGCTGATTTCCAGCACCACGAAATCGTCGGTGACCTTGGTGACCCGGCCGAGAATGCCGCCGCTGGTGATGACTTCGTCGCCTTTGTTCAGGCTCTGGACCAGATTCTTGTGTTCCTTGGCACGCTTTTGCTGCGGGCGGATCAGGAAGAAGTAGAACACCGCTACCATTACCACCAGCATGATCAGCTCGATACCGCCGCCGCCAGGAGCGGCCCCACCGGTTTGAGCGTGCGCGGGTGAAATCAACCAGTTCATGACGTTACTCCACGTTATCGTCGTTAAATCGCGGGTACAGCACGGCCCAAAGCCGCGTAGAAGTCGCTAATAAAGGCGCTCAATGTACCCGCTTCGATAGCCCCCCGCAATCCGGCCATCAGCCGCTGGTAATGGCGCAGATTGTGGATGGTATTGAGTTGCGCGCCGAGCATCTCGTTGCAGCGATCCAGATGGTGCAGATAGCTGCGCGAAAAATGCCGGCAGGTATAGCAATCACAGTTCTCGTCCAGCGGCGCCAGGTCGTGCCGATGGCGGGCGTTGCGGATCTTGAGCACGCCCTCGCCGACGAAAATATGGCCGTTGCGCGCGTTGCGCGTGGGCATCACGCAGTCGAACATATCCACGCCGCGGCGCACCGCTTCAACGATGTCCTCGGGCCGGCCCACCCCCATCAGATAGCGGGGCCGGTCCTGGGGCATGTGCGGCGTCAGCGCGCCCAGGGTGCGCAGCATTTCTTCCTGCGGCTCGCCCACGCTCAGCCCACCCACCGCGTAGCCGTCGAAGCCGATATCCACCAGCCCGTCCAGCGATTCCCGGCGCAGGGCATCGTACATGCCACCCTGTACGATGCCGAAACAGGCCGCATCGTTCCCCAGATCGTCGAAATGGGCCTGCTTGGAGCGCTTCGCCCAGCGCAACGACAGGCGCATGGACTCGGCGGCCTGGGTCTCGGTGGCCGGATACGGCGTGCATTCGTCGAAGATCATGCAAATGTCGCTGTCCAGATCCGCCTGCACCCGCATGGCGATTTCCGGCGTCAGCTCGATGCGATCACCGTTGATCGGGCTCTGGAATACCACGCCCTGCTCGGAAATCTTGCGCATTTCCCCCAGGCTGAATACCTGAAAGCCGCCGGAATCCGTGAGGATCGGTCGCTGCCACTGCATGAAGCCGTGCAGCCCGCCGTGGGCGCCGATGACTTCGGTGCCCGGACGCAGCATCAAGTGGAAGGTATTGCCCAGACAGATTTCCGCGCCGATGTCCTCAAGATCCCGGGGCAGCATGCCTTTGACGGTGCCGTAGGTGCCCACCGGCATGAACGCCGGCGTTTCCACGCTGCCGCGCGGGAAGGTCAGCCGCCCGCGCCGGGCGGCGCCGTCACAGGCAAGGTGCTGGAATGTCATTCGGCACATGAAAAACCTCGCTGAGCGTCGGACGCTCTTTCAATAAACATCGCGTCGCCATAGCTGAAAAAGCGGTAGCGCTCGCGGATCGCCGCCTGATAGGCCGCCAGCACCCGCTCGCGGCCGGCGAAAGCGCTCACCAGCATCAGCAACGTGGAACGCGGCAAATGGAAGTTGGTGACCAGCGCGTCCACTTGGCGGAATTGATAGCCGGGATAAATAAAAATATCGGTTTCCGATTCGCCGGCCTGAAGGGCGCCGCCTGCGGAGGCCGCCTCCAGCGTGCGCAGGGCGGTGGTGCCCACGGCCACCACCCGGCCGCCCCGGGCACGGGTATTGGCGACCTGCTCCACCAGGGCGGCCTCGACCCGGAACCGCTCACTGTGCATGGGGTGGTCTTCGACCCGCTCCACCCGCACCGGCTGGAAGGTGCCGGCGCCCACGTGCAGGGTCACGAAGCCGGTTTCCACGCCCTGAGCCTGTAATTGCTCCAGCATCGCCTGGTCGAAATGCAGGCCGGCGGTGGGCGCCGCCACGGCACCCGGCTCGCGGGCGTAGACGGTCTGGTAGCGCTCCTGATCCGCGCCCTCGTCGGGACGGTCGATATAGGGCGGCAGCGGCACATGGCCGATCCGCTCCAGGGCCTCCAGGGCGGTTTCGCAGCCGCTGAAATCCAACTCGAACAGTTCGCCACGGCGGCCCTCGACCCGCGCGCCGATGCCCTGCTCGAACACCAGGCCGGTGTCCGGCTTGGGCGACTTGGAGGCACGCACATGGGCCAGCGCCCGGGTGCCTTCCAGCAGGCGCTCGATCAATACCTCCACCTGGCCGCCGGAGCTCTTGTGGCCGAACAGGCGCGCGGGAATCACCCGGGTATCGTTGAACACCAACAGGTCGCCGGGGCGCAGGTGGGCAGCCAGGTCGGGGAAGTGCTGGTGACGCAGGTCCTGCGCGGTCAGCGCCAGAAGCCGGGCGTCGCGGCGCCGCTGCGGCGGGTGGCGGGCAATCAGCTCTTGGGGCAGATCAAAATCGAAGTCGTCCACTCTCACGCGGTCATTCCTCCACCCCGGTCAGACCGCCTTGGCGCCCTTGGGCAACACCACGGTGGCGGTGAGCGACAGGCGATCGTGGAGGGTCTGGTGCGGGTGCACCAGCACCACCAGGTAGCCGGCGCCCAGGGTCAGCCAGGACAAGGCGGCGGCGGCGAAGCGCGCCACCGTTTGCCAGAAACGCATCGGGCCGCCGCGGTAATCGAGCACCTGCAGGCGCCAGGCCCGCATCCCCAGGGTCTGACCGCCATGCAGCCAGAACCAGGCGTAGAAGGCCCAGGTTTCCAGAATCAGCAGCGGGAACAGTACGCCTTGGAGAACTTGCTGGGGGGGAGCAGTTACGGCGGCGCCCTCTTCCGGCAACCCCGTCTGGTTATACACGATGACGAAAAGCCCAGTGGTCATAAACCACAGCGCCGCCACCAGGAAGCCATCGTAAACCAGGGCCATAAAGCGTTTCAGCAAACCGGCGGGTTTGGCGTCTTGAATCATGGGGGCTCCGACGGGCGGACCAGCGTCTGGCGACGAACGGATACGGAATAAAAAGCCCGCGCGGCGCGGGCCTTTTTAAATGTTTGGTACCAGAGGCCGGACTTGAACCGGCACGCCCTCGCGGGCAACGGATTTTGAATCCGTCGTGTCTACCAATTCCACCACTCTGGCTTTGGCTTAATCACGGGGCATCGATCTCGCTGCCCCGGGCGGCGAGTATACCAAGCCGGGCTGACATTGCCAGCCGTTCAGCGCACCCGCAACAATAACCAGATGCCCAGCACCAGGCACAGCAGGGGCGGCAGCCCCGCCGCCAGCAGCGGCTCGGTGCGGAACACCAGGGACAGATGCCCAAAAAACTGCTGCCCGTAATTGAAGGTCAGGCCGGCGACGATGCCCGCCGCCATGCGCAATCCCATGGTCACTTCGCGCAGGGGGCCGAAAATAAAGGAGATCGCGATCAGCACCATCCCGATGGTGGCCACCGGCATCAGCAGCTTCTGCCAGAACGCCAGCATATAGTCCCCGCTTTGCAGTCCCTGCTTTTTCAAGTAGCGGGTGTAGTCCCAAAGCTTGGCAATGGCAAGGCGGCGAGGCTCCAGCACCACGATGCTGAGCAGCTGCGGGGTGAGGCTGGTATCCCAGCGGCCGGCGCCCTTTGTGTAGGTTTCGGTGCCGTGATCGGTGAATCGGGTGCCCTGAATGTTCTGCAGCGTCCAATAGTCGCCCTGATACAGCGCCCGTTCCACGAACTGGCTTTCTTGCAATTGGTGGTTGTCATTGAAGCGGTAACGGGTGACGCCATACAACACACCGTTGGGTTGCACCGTATTGATGTGTATAAACTCATCACCCTCGCGGTGCCAGAAGCCGTATTCGCTGCGCAATGCCTCGCCACCGCCTTCCTGCAGGGAGCGGTTGCTCTGCGCCACCTGCTCGGTATAGGGCGCCAGATATTCACCTACCGGGATCGACAGCACCATCAGGAAGATCACCGGGCGCAGCACCATCCAACTGACCTGCAGGGTGGAAACGCCGGCGGCGCGAATCACCGACAGCTCGCCGCTGTTGGCCATCAGCCCAAGGCCGATGAGGGTCCCCAACAGAATCGCCATTGGCAGGTATTCGTAAAAGCGGCGTGGGATAGTGGTAAGCACGAACTGCAAAGCTTGCATCACCTGATAGCCGCCGCGCAGGAATTCCAGCTCATAAATAAAGCTGAACAGGCAGTCCAGGCCGACGATGATCGCCACGATGGCCAGTGACGGCAGCAATACCGAGCGCCAGAAATAGCGCCTGAGCAGGGTCATGCGCGGCCCCTCCTCGGTTTCAGGCGAGCGCCGAAATACAGCATAAAGACGGCGAAAGCGGCGATCAGGTGGATCCAGATCATGGAGTAGTACCAGGGCCGCTCGCTGCCGGGCACTTCGGCGATCCAGCTTCGCATCGTCAACAACAGCCCCACGTAGAGCATGTAGCCAAGCACCGCGGGGATCATGCGCAGAAAGCGCCCCTGGCGGGGGTTAACGCGGGCCAGGGGCACCGCGGCCAGGCACATGATGGGCACCGTCAGCACCAGGGACCAGCGCCACGCCAGTTCCGCCATGGCCTGATTGCCGCCGTCGTTGATCAAATCCAGGGTGGAGCGACCACGAACCTCCGGTGGGCGGCTACTGGAGCGCTCACTACCGATGCGCACGCGGGCTTTCTCGAAGGCCACTTCCCGGTAATCCGCTTCACCGGGTTTGCCCTGGTATTGATAGCCGTCGCTCAATTCCAGATAGCTGATACCGTCCTGTTGCACCAGATTGCCGCTGCGCGCCCAAACCGTGAGCAGCCGGCCGGCTTCTTCGCTGGAGAAACTGGCGTCGGCCACGAACACGTTTTCCAACACGCCTTCCTCACGGTTGAGGCTTTCCGCGTAGGTGGCTCTTTGGTTGTCGCCATCGCCTTTGACGTGGAAGCGCCCGGGGGTCAGCAGCTCCAGCACCGAGCGCCCCTTCTGTTCCTCGAAGATACGGTTTACTTCCGCGTCCCCTTGCGGGGTCACGTAGAGCGCGAACAGGGCGATCACGCTCATCGCCACCAGGGCGGGTACAATTAACGATCGCACCACGCGGCCATCGCCCTGCCCGCCGGCGCGCAGCACCACCATCTCGTTGTCCATGTGCATGCGTCCGAGCACCAGCAGCAGCGAGATATACAGGCTCAGCGGCAGAATCATCTGCAAGAACTCGGGAAGCCGGAACGCCATCACCAGAAACAAGGCGTCCGCCGCGATCTGTCCGGCGGCGGCCTCGGCTAAGTACTTGATAAAGCGGCCACTGACCAGCACCATCACTAGGATGAAGGTGACCAGCACCGTAGTCATGAATACCTGTCGATTTATATAGCGGTGTAATATCAACGTCGACCCCGCCTGCGCCTACTAAAGTGTGCGGCATTGTAACTCAGGAGACAGCATGGAGTACGCCATTAGCCATTCCGCTTTGGGAAAAATCAAAGCGGATTGCGTGATTCTTCCCTTGAGCAGCGACGCAACCCTGCCCGAAAACCTGCCCGATGAGACACGCGAAGCGGTCAAGGCGTTCATTAAAGCCGGTGACTTTTCCGGCGAAAAAGGCCGGACCGCGTGGCTGCACCAGCCGCCGGGCCTGGCCGCCAGCCGCCTGCTGCTGGTCGGCTGCGGCGACAAGAGTGAACTGGGCGGCTACGCCTTCCTGAAGCTGGTGGGCCAGGTGAGCCGCGGGCTGCAGCGCGGCCCGGCCAAGCAAGCGGTGTGGTTGTTGGGCTCGGTGACGGTGTCGCGGGATACCGAATGGCAGGTGCGCGAAGGCACCCGGGTGGCGGAAGAAGCCGCCTACCGGTTCGATATGTACCGCAGCAAAGCGCCGAAGGCGGCGACACTGAAAAAGTGGTCCTTCTGGGTGGCCGAGCGCAACAACGGCCTGAAGAAGGCCGCCAACGTGGGCAAGGCGGTGGCCGCCGGTTCCGCGCTGGCCAAGGATCTGGGCAACATGGCGCCCAACGACTGCTACCCGGACTATCTGGCCCAGCGCGCCCGCCAGCTCGGCAAGGACTATGACAAGAAGCTGTCCGTGAAGGTGATCAGCCACGCCCAGGCGGAAAAGATGGGCATGGGCGCGTTTTGCGCCGTGTCCCAGGGCAGCAGCCGCAAGGGCTGTCTGATCGTGATGGACTACAAGGGCGCGGCCGGCAAGCCGGTTTCCCTGGTCGGCAAGGGTATCACCTTTGATACCGGGGGCATTTCGCTGAAACCCGGCGCCAGCATGGACGAGATGAAGTACGACATGGGCGGCGCCGCGAGCGTGTTCGGGACGATGAAAACCGTGTGCGAGCTGGGTTTGCCGATTCACTTGGTGGCGGTGGTCGCCGCGGCGGAGAACATGCCCGACGGCGAGGCCACGCGCCCCGGGGACATCGTCAAAACTCTGTCCGGGCAGACCGTGGAAATCCTCAATACCGACGCCGAGGGCCGGCTGGTGCTGTGCGATGCCCTCACCTACGTGCAGCAGAAGCACAAGCCGCACACGGTGATTGATATCGCCACCCTGACCGGGGCCTGCGTAGTGGCCCTGGGCAGCCACGCCCAGGCGGTGTACAGCAACGACGACGCGCTCAGCAAGGCGCTGCTGGACGCCGGCCGGGACACCGGCGACCGGGGCTGGCCGATGCCGCTTTGGGAGGACTATCAAAGCCAGCTCGACAGCCCGTTCGCGGATATGCAGAACATCGGCGGCCCCAAAGGGGGCTCGATCACCGCGGCCTGCTTCCTGCACCGCTTTACCCGGGACGTGAAATGGGCACACCTGGACATCGCCGGCACGGCCTGGAACAGCGGCGGCAAGGAGAAGGGTTCCACCGGCCGGCCGGTACCCATGCTGACCCGCTACCTGATCAACCTGGCGGAGCGCAAAGGCTGATCCCTTGACGGAAATACTGTTCTACATCACCGAGCAGGCTGGCGAAGGCGTGCAAACCGCCCTCGCCCGTCGTATCGCGGAGAAGGCCTGGCGGCAATCCCGGCGCATTTATGTGCACTGCCGGGACGACGCCCACGCCCGCGAGGTGGACGCCGCCTTCTGGGCGCAGCCGGCCACCGGCTTTCTGCCCCACGACCTGGCGCCGGACGCCGCCTCGCCGGTGGTGGTGGGCCATGGCGATGATCCCGGCGATCACCATGATGTGCTGATCAACCTGGCGCCGGAGGTGCCTGATTTCGCCACCCGTTTTCAACGGGTGGCGGAGATGATCACCGGTGACGGGCCGCTGCGCGAGGCAGGCCGGGCCCGTTTCCGCTTCTACCGCGACCGGGGCTTTCAGATCCAGAGCCACCGTCTTTGATCCGGCGCCGCCGCTTGCGCCACGGAGCGCGACGACGGCGCCCCCTTTCGCTATAATTCGCCCTTCGTTTTTGCGGTGAAGACAGCGGAGATCATGGATAAAACCTACCAACCCGACAGCATCGAGCAGGCCTGGTACCGGAGCTGGGAAGAGGCGGGCCATTTCCGCCCCTCCGGCGAGGGCGAATCCTTCGCGATGATGATCCCGCCGCCGAACGTGACCGGCAGCTTGCACATGGGGCACGCCTTCCAGGACACCATCATGGATACCCTGGTGCGCTATCGCCGCATGCAGGGTCGCAACACCCTGTGGCAGGTGGGCACCGACCACGCCGGCATCGCCACCCAGATGGTGGTGGAGCGCCGCCTGACGGCGGAAGGCACCAACCGCCACCAATTGGGCCGCGAGCGCTTCCTGGACAAAGTCTGGGAGTGGAAGGCGGAGTCCGGCGGCACCATTACCCAGCAACTGCGCCGCATGGGCAGCAGTGTGGACTGGTCCAGAGAGCGCTTCACCATGGACGAGGGCCTGTCCAATGCGGTGCGCGAAGTGTTCGTGCGGCTGCACAGCGAAGGCCTGATCTACCGTGGCAAGCGGCTGGTGAACTGGGACCCGGCGCTGCACACCGCGATCTCCGACCTGGAAGTGGAAAACCGCGAAGAACAGGGCCACATGTGGCACTTCCGTTACCCGCTCTCCGACGGTTCCGGCCACCTGGTGGTGGCCACCACCCGCCCGGAAACCATGCTCGGCGACACCGCCGTGGCGGTGCACCCGGAAGACCCCCGCTATAAGGATCTGATCGGCCAGACCGTGCGTCTGCCGCTGGCGGACCGCGACATTCCGATTATCGCCGATGACTACGTGGACCCGGACTTCGGCTCCGGCTGCGTGAAGATCACCCCGGCCCACGACTTCAACGATTACGAAGTGGGCAAGCGCCACGATCTGCCGCGGATCAATCTGTTCACCATCGAGGCGCGCCTCAACGACAACGCGCCGGAAGCCTATCGCGGCCTGGACCGGTTCGACGCCCGCAAGCAGGTGGTCGACGACCTGGACCGGCTCGGTCTGCTGGAAAAAGTCGAGGATCACACCCTGCAGGTGCCCCGTGGCGACCGCTCCGGGGTAGTAATCGAACCGTATCTGACCGACCAGTGGTTCGTGGCGGTGGAGTCCCTGGCGAAGCCGGCCATCAAGGCGGTGGAAAACGGCGACATCCAGTTCGTGCCCAAGAACTACGAGAACATGTACTTCTCGTGGATGCGTGACTTGCAGGACTGGTGCATTTCACGGCAACTGTGGTGGGGCCACCGCATTCCCGCCTGGTACGACGAAGACGGCAACGTCTACGTGGGCCGCGACGAAGATGAAGTGCGCCGCGAGCACAACCTCGGCGACCGCCCCTTGAGCCAGGACGAGGACGTGCTGGATACCTGGTTCAGCTCCGCGCTGTGGACCTTCTCCACCCTGGGCTGGCCGGAACAAACCAAGGAACTGAAAACCTTCCACCCCACCGATGTGCTGGTCACCGGTTTCGACATCATTTTCTTCTGGGTCGCCCGGATGATCATGATGACGCTGAAGTTCACCGGCCAGGTGCCCTTCAAACAGGTGTACGTGCACGGCCTGGTCCGCGACGCGGAAGGCCAGAAAATGTCCAAGTCCAAGGGCAACGTGCTGGATCCGCTTGATCTGATCGACGGCATCGACCTGGACACCCTGGTGGACAAGCGCACCCGTGGGCTGATGCAGCCGCAGAAAGAAAAGCAGATCGGCAAGCGCACGCGTAAGGAGTTTCCGGACGGCATCAACGCCTACGGCACCGACGCGCTGCGTTTCACCTTCCTGTCGCTGGCCTCCACCGGCCGCGACATCAAGTGGGACATGGGCCGGATCGAAGGCTATCGCAATTTCTGCAATAAGATCTGGAACGCCGCGCGCTACGTGCTGATGAACACCGAGAACCAGGACTGCGGCCTGGACGCGGACAGCGGCGAAGTCACCCTATCCCTGGCCGACCGCTGGATCGTCAGTGCGCTGCAGCGGACGGAAACGGAAGTCACCGAGGCGCTCGACCAATTCCGCTTTGACGTTGCCTCCCACGCCGCCTACGAATTCATCTGGAACGAGTACTGCGACTGGTACCTGGAGCTGTCCAAGCCGGTGCTGTACGGCGATGAGTACAGCGAGGCGGAGAAACGCGGCACCCGGCGCACCCTGGTGCGCGTGCTGGAAGCCATCCTGCGACTGGCCCACCCCTTCATGCCGTTCATCACCGAAGAGATCTGGCAGAAAGTGGCTCCGCTGGCGGGTAAGGACGGCGCCACCATCATGCGACAGCCGTTCCCGGTCAGTGACAGCCAGCGGCTGGATCCCGAAGCGGAACGCGACATTGAGTGGATCAAAGCGGTGATCACCGTGGTGCGCAATATCCGTGGCGAAATGCGCATCCCGCCGGGCAAAGCCCTGGACGTGTATCTGCACAACGGCAAGGACAGCGACCGCGAGCGCCTGACGGCCAACCACAACTTCATGTGCCGGCTGGCGAAGCTGGAGCGCATTACCTGGTTGAACGCGGAGGATTCCGCGCCGGCGTCCGCCACCGGGCTGGTCGGCGATATGGAAATCCTGGTGCCGATGGCCGGCCTGATCGACAAGGACGCGGAGATCGAGCGGCTCGGCAAGGAGATCGAGAAACTGCGCAAGGAAGTCGCCCGCGGCGAAAGCAAACTGCGCAATCCCAACTTCGTCGACAAAGCCCCCGACGACGTGGTGGCCAAGGAGCGCGGGAAGCTGGATGATCATCGCTCCCAACAGGCCCGTTTGGAAGAACAGATGGAGAAGATCAAATATCTCTAGGCGCGCCGCGCGAGGAGACATGGCCTTGGCAGACACCGATCCGCGCCGCGCGCGCATTCTCGCCACCGCCCGCGATGTATTCGCCGAACAGGGATTCCGCCGGGCGGAGGTGAAGACCATCGCCCAGCGGGCCGGCGTCGGCAAGGCCACCATCTACCGCTTCTTTTCCTCCAAGGACGCGCTGTTACTCACCGTGGTGGAGGAGAACCTCACCGCGATCCGCGATCTGGTGCTGGGTGAGTTGCTCAATGGCGCGCCGCCGCTACAGCGTCTGGAAAACGTCTGCCGCACGGTGGCCCGTTTTCTCGAATGCGAACGCGACTTCTCCCGCCTTCTGATCCAGGAGGCCGGTGAGTTCCTCGGCCCGATCCAGCAGCGTTATCTGCAACTGGTGGAAGACAACCTGCCGGTGGCTGACGCTTTCTTCAACGAATTGCGTAACGACGGCTACTTCGTTGCACTCTCTACCCGAGACACTATCTTGATGATGGTGAATCTGCTGGTGGGCACCACCTACACCTGGGTACTCACCGGCGAGGGACGGCTTGAGCAACAAGCCGTCAGCTACATGGAAGTGCTGGTGCGCGGTCTGCGCGCCGGCGACGCCTCGCCTGGGGGAGAAGGATCGCGAGCGCTATTTGGAAATCGGTGAAAGCGACCGCATGACACTGCGCTTTCGGAAACCGGAATAGCGCCGGCCTTCAGGCCGGCGGCCGCTCCAGCATGCCCGGGGTGGCGTCGCCGCCCAGCACCACCGACTCGGCGATACCGATCATGGTGCGGCGGCACTGCTCCAGGCGCTGGGCGGAAAACTCTCCGTTCTCGAAGATATACAACGAATAGTTTTCCAGAATCCACAGCATGGTGCGCATTACCAGCGGCTCCATATCGCGCTGGGTCAGTCGGCTGATTTCCGAAGACAGAACTTCCGCGGCAATCTGCTGCGCGCGAATCCGGTGGGGGGCCAACGCCGAGTTCGAGGAACGGGCCTCCTCCATCATCAGCTTGATCACCGGCCCCATGCTGACGTGGTAGTTGAAATACACCTCGGTGGTATTGGTGATGATCTCCTTTACCGACTGGGCCTGGCGCATTTCCTGATGGAAGTGGAGCAGCATGTTGTCGATGAAGATGCGATAGATGCTCTCCAGCACGTCCATCTTGTTGCGGAAGTACTTGTAGAAGGTGCGTCTGGACACCTTGGCGGCGTCCAGGAGGTGCTGCACGGTGGTCCGGGCCAGGCCCCGCTGGGCGAACACATACATGGAGTGAATGAGAATCTCCGCGCGGGCCTGGGAGCGCTGGCCGCCCTCATCTTCCGCGTGGGCCTCAAGGACCTGATTGACGACCTGGCGAATGGCGTCCAGATCTTCCGGTGTGCGTTGCACGTGATTTTTCCCCTGTTTTTGTTTACCCGGCTCGCTAGCTTAACCAAGGCCAACCGGGCCGTAAACAGGCAGTCTATCACGCTGGTATCAGGGTTCCGCCGCCGCCTCCGGAAGGGCCTTTGCCTTGCTTTAAGCGCTTCCAGACCTTTTCGTGAAAGTGGTAAGCCACTGTATTCACGCAGGGTTCGACCACCGCGGTAGCACCGCCGATACGCCAGTCCCCGGTCATCGCCCAAACCACCAGGAAGGCGACGCTGATATGCATAATGCCGAAACTGAATGTCTTACCCATGGAGCACCTCCTAGCCAATGGGTAAATGATACCCATTCTCGACAATAGTTAAAGCGATGATTTTGTCATTACCTCAATAGTCCAACCCTATTCCAGCTGCGTCGACGGGTTAATTGTTGTAAAGGGCCATAGCGCCTGGATGCGATTTGCCACTGTCCGGCCTAAGCTATCCGGCACCGCCCGACGGGCGCCCCCTAAACCAGCCAAGGACTCTTACATGGAGCGTAAAGCGCTACTGATTTTGCACGGTAAACAGGCCACTCATCAGGCGCTCAGGGAGGCGATAACGGCCCGCCGCGAGCAGGGTTGGGATTTGGCGGTAAGAGTTACCTGGGAAGGCGGCGATGCGGAGCGCTATGTGGCGGAGGCGCTCTCCTTGGGCTATCGCAAGGTGATCGCCGCGGGCGGTGATGGCTCGGTACGGGATATTACTCAGGCGCTGATGGCGTCCGGCAAAACCGACCTGGCGCTCGCCATCGTGCCGTTGGGCACCGCCAACGACTTCGCCACCGCCGCCGGCATACCCGAAGACCCCACCGAAGCTCTGGCGCTACTGGATCACGCGCCCCGCCCGGTGGATGTGATTCAGGTGAACGATAGTTATTTCCTTAATATGGCCACTGGCGGTTTCGGCACCGAAGTGACCACCCAGACTTCGGAAGACTTGAAAGAGCTACTCGGCGGCGCCGCCTATTTGCTCACCGGATTGAGCCGCTTCGCCGAGGTCCGCGCGGCCGAAGGTCGGTTCCGGGGGCCTGATTTCGAATGGCAGGGCGAGTTTCTTGCTCTGGGCCTGGGCAACGGCCGTCAGGCCGGCGGCGGTCAGCGACTGTGCCCTGAGGCCTGCATCAATGATGGTTTGATGGACGTGGCGATTCTGCCTGCGGATATGGATCTGCTTGCCGGCGTGCGGGGGCTGTTCAATAGCGGCAACGGTGACGGTGCCCATGAGGGGTTGTTCGTGCGTGCCCGGGTCAGTGAGCTGGAGATCGAGACGCCGGAACCGATGTATTTGAATCTGGATGGTGAGCCGCTGAAGGATCAGCGGTTTACGTTGAAGGTATTGCCTGGAGCGATTGGGCTGGTGGTTGGGGAGGAGTGTCCGATGATGGGGGTGGAGTGGGATGACCTACTTTAGGTCGCGAGCTTGCTCGCGATCGCTTCGCGACGCCTTCGGCGCCTCCGCCTGGCTCCTGCGGAGCATCGGCGGTCACATGGGCCGTGTAGGGAGAGGAGTTCATCGTATCCTAAATATAAAAAACCCCCGCCACTTTCGTGACGGGGGTTCTTTATATTTAAGAGCCTGACGATGACCTACTCTCACATGGGGAAACCCCACACTACCATCGGCGCTGAGTGGTTTCACTTCTGAGTTCGGCATGGATTCAGGTGGTTCCCACTCGCTATGGTCGTCA
>DASUNW010000032.1:0-5082 GCA_036276955.1 Alcanivorax sp.
GGAACTGGCCCGGTGCTGGACCAACATCGAATACGGCATGCGCGAACTGTCCAACAAGGACGGGGTCACCGAGTTGGAGGCCTTTGCCTGGGACAAGGAGACGAACACCACCAGTTCCCAGCGCTTCACGGTGCGCCACAAACGCGACACCAGAAATGGCAGCTACGACATCACCGACCAGCGCGACATCTACGAGCTCGGCGCCAACAACGGAGCCCGGCGCATGCGCGCCCGGATACTGGCCATCCTGCCGAGCGACTTGGTCCAGGCCGCCGAGGAAAAGTGCCGCCAGACCCTGGAGGGTGGCAGCCAGAAGCCGATGGCCGACCAGGTGCGCGAGATGACCTCCGCCTTCCAGGAACGGTTCCAAGTCACCGGCGAGATGATCGAACGGTTGATCGGCAAGAAACGCGGCGACTTCCTGCCGGAAGACATCACCCGGCTGCGCGGCGTGTTCAAGTCGCTGAAGGACGGCATGGCCCAGGTGAGCGATTTCTTCGGCAATCCGGAGATCGCCGACCCGAAGGCCGACGGCAAGAAGGATGGCAACAAGCCGCCCGCCGCCAGCAACGACAACAAGCCGCCGGCGGCGACCAAGCCGAGCGGCGGCAGCAGGCGGAAGTCCAATAAAGCCACCACCACGAAGAAGGACGGCGAAGGCGAGCAGCAGGATCAGCCGGCCCAAGAGACCCAGGACGATAATCCCGCCGCCGAGCAAGAGCAGGAACAGACCGCCGAGCAGCAGTCCGGGGACGGCGCCACGACCGGCTCCGGCGAGGACGACGACTTCGACGGCATGTTCGATAACGACTGACCGGACGGGCGGCCCCGGCCGCCCCAACCGGACCACAACAGGGAACTTTTATGCGTATCACGATCGAGAACTACCGCGGCATCGAGGTCGCCGACTTCACCGTCGATGGCATCACGCTGGTCGGCGCCCCCAATGCCGCCGGCAAGACTTCCATCTCCCAGGCCGTCCAGGCGGCGCTGAACGCCAATCCGCTGCCGGTACCCGGCATGACCAAGGCCATGGCCGGCTTCCTGGTGCGCTCCGGCGCCACGTCGGGCTTCAGCCAGGTGGCCAACGACAACGACCCGGACGCCCCCACCAACGAACTGACCCGGGTGGAGTGGCCAAAGGCTCAGATCCACACCGAGGGCGCCCTGCCGCCGTCGGCCAGCGACTTCGCCACCGGCGCGCTCAGCCTTGTCGACATCGACAACAAGAAGCGCACCAGCATCCTGATGGACATGCTGGATGCCGCGCCGAAGAAGGAGCATCTGGCCGGCGCGCTGAAGAAGATCGGCGTCACGAACCCCGAGCACGTCGATAAGCTGTGGGACAACATTAAGGAGATCGGCTGGGATAACGCCCACGTCCAGGCCCGGGACAAGGGCGCCAAGCTCAAGGGCCAGTGGGAGATGATCAGCGGCGAGCGCTACGGCTCGAAAAAGGCCGAAACCTTCCTGCCGGCGGGCTGGGCCCCGGAACTAGACTCCGCCAGCGAGGACCGTCTGCAGGGCGCGCTGGCCAAGGCCAAAGAAGAACTTGAGGCGGTGATCGCCGCCGACGCGGTGGATAGCTCCAAGCGTGCCGAGCACGCCGAGCGCGCGGCCCTGGTGACGCAGTACGCCGAGGATGTGGCCGCCATCGAAGTGGAACTACAGACCTTCCAGACCGACCTGCAGAATGCCCACCAGGAGTTGACCGACAACCCGCCCCCGGTGGCCGGGCCGGAAACGATTCCCTGCCCCTGCTGTGGCGAGCAGCTGGTGATTCGCGGCCGGCGCCTGGAGAAGCCCGGCGCTCAGCCGGACGAGGCCGAGTTGCAGGCCATGACCGATGCCCACCAGCAGGCACGGAAACGGGTCGATGCCGCCAATGCCGCGGTGGCCGACGGGCGCGACCGGTTGTCGCAGGCGAAGCGCCAGCACGCCGACGCCCAGGCCAGCCAGAAATGGCTCAAGGACCACCCGGACACCGGTGGAAAATCCGCCAGCGAAACGGACATTGATGCCGCCCGGGAGCGTGTTGGCGAGGCCGAGCGCCTGCTGAAGGCTTGGCAGGACAAAACCCAGGCCGACCGGATCCATTCCAACATCGAAAAGAACCAGGCAATCCTGGAAATCCTGGCCCCGGGCGGGCTGCGCCAGACCGTGCTGAACGACAAAACCCGCGCTTTCGCCAAGGACTATATCGCCCCCCTGGCGGCTCAGGCGAAGTGGGCAGAGGTCTCCTTCGATCGTGACCTTACGATCACCTATGGAGGGAGAATTTACGGTTTGTTATCCGAATCTGAGAAGTTTCGGACTCGGGTCTTGCTTCAGATGGCGATCGCCACCCTGGAGAAGGCTCCAATGGTGGTCATAGACGCCGCCGATATTTTGGACAAGGAGGGTCGATCTGGACTCATACGTCTCCTGCACTCGACAGGTATGCGGTGTCTGGTTTGCATGACGTATGCAAAGCAAGAAGACCTGCCGCCGATCAGCCGCCTCGACCAAGGTAAGGTCGTGTGGATCGAGGGCGGCCGGGCAGATCACATAAATCAAAAGAGGTGAGCACCATGCACTCCTATCTGACGCCCAAGGAGGTTTCCGACCGCTACAAAGGCTCCATTACGGTGAAGACGCTAGCGAATTGGCGGACCAAAAAGTCGGGTCCGAAGTGGACGAAGATTGGAGGAAAAATACTGTATCGGCTGGATCATATCCTGAAGTGGGAGGAAACCAGGACGGCCAGCAGCCATTTGCTGTGTCTAGTCGCCGCCCTGGTATCCAGCCTTCTGGTGTTTGACATAGCCTGATCAGAAGGGGCGGTGTTGCAGCACCGCCCCTTATCTCTCGCACGGAAGAAGTAAATAAGAAAATAATCTCCCGCAAGGGAATTGAGACAGTGAACAAGATGCTGGCGGTAGGATCTGCTTCAAGCTGCCCGCCGAATCGACCATGTAACGGGAGCGCTAATGGCGACAAAGAAGTACGACATTTGTGTAAAAGTCGGTGAATATCAGGTCCAGGGCCAGATGAAACCGGAGTGGCGGCGGGTCGGTGTTGTGATGCAGGGGGATGACGGGCGCGAATTCGCCCTCCTGAACCGGGATTTCAACCCGGCCGGCGTAATCAACCCCGACAACCGCAGCACCGTCCTGCTGAACTATTTCGAGCCCAGGAACGACAATCAGGCATCAGGTGCCACCCGCCAGCAGAGCCGGGAACCCCAGGGACAGGGCGGATACCGCCAGCCGACCAACGGCCAGGCCCGACCGCCGACAACGAACAGCAGCCCGCCGCCGGCGGACCAAGACGACGACATACCCTTCTGAGAACAAGGAGAACCGCATGAAAGAAGCCTTTATCAACCGCCTGCACGCCCAGGGCTACAGCAAGACCGAAGCCGCCGAGATGCTGGACATCTTCGCGGAGGAGGTCACCAAGGCCCTGGATGCCCAGGAAGAGGTCAAGCTGCCGAAGCTGGGCAAGCTGACAATGAAACTGACCGCGGAACGCCCCGGGCGCAACCCGGCCACCGGCGAGCCGGTGACGATCCCGGCCCGCTGGGCGGTCCGCTTCAAGGCATCGAAGGTCCTGACCGACCAATTCCGCGATCGACCGACCGAGACGCCTTTCGACTGATGGACAGCCGCCCGGGCGCCATTGCGGTGGCGCCCCGGCGACCGGCCAGGCTAATACTGGGGCGGAACCAGCAGGGAGGGAGGCAGGCATGGCAGTTACGGCGACGGTCCGCAAGCGCACCTGGGTGGGCCCTACCGGGAAACCCGGACAGGCCTGGGTGGTGGCCTACACTGACCCGAAAACCGGGAAGCGGGTGGAGAAACAGCGCAAGAAGAAGGCTGACGCCGAGGCGCTGCGCCAGAAGGTCGAATCCCAACTGGTCCAGGGCGTCCACATCGCCGGCAAGGCGCCGACCGTGGGCGAGGCCGCCGACGCCTACCTGACCGAGTTCGAGGAACTGGTCGAGGCGGAGAAGCGCGAACGCTCGACCCTCCGCGGTTACCGCATCCACTACCGGCTCCACCTTCTCCAGCACCAAATCGCCACCAGGATGCTGTCCGAGCTTACCGGCCCGGATTGCGTCGAGTTCGCCCGCTGGCTGGAAAGCACCCGATCCGACGACATGTCCAAGCGGGTGATGTTCCTGCTGCGCACGGTCCTGGACTACGCCACCGGCAAGGGCTGGATCGGCCACAACCCGGCGGCCAGCGTGAAACTGGTCAAGGCCGGGGACCGGTTCACGGCGGACGACGACGAAGTCGAGATCCCGCCGAAGGACCAGCTGAAGGCCCTGATCGAGGCCGCGCAGGAAACCGGTCGGATGGAAGATGCTCTGGTCCGCATCCTGATGTTCTGCGGTCTCCGGATCAGCGAGGCGCGCGGCCTCCACACCAAGCGCCTTGACCTGAAGGTCGGCAAGGTCCTGGTGCGCGAGCGGGCCGACCGGTGGAACAAGATCGGGCCACCCAAGTCGAAGACCAGCCGCCGGGACGTGCCTGTGCCGCCCGCCACCGCCGCGGCGCTCAAGTTGTGGCTCGGCGAGATCAAAATGGGCGGGCTGGTGTTCCCCACCGGCACCGGCACGCCGTGGCTCTACGGCAACCTGTATAACCGGGTCTGGCTCCCGCTGATGGCCAAGGCCGAATTGCTGGACGCCGAGGGCAAGCCTCTGTTTGGCTTCCACACGCTTCGCCACGTCGCGGTGTCGCTCTGGATCGAGCAGGGCCTGAAGCCGAAGCGAGTGAGCAAGCTGGCCGGGCACTCGTCGGTGCAGTTCACGATGGACGTGTACGGACACCTGTGGCCGGAGGACGACGAGGACCAGGTGATGGCATCCAAGATGGAGCAGTCGCTGGGGTGAACGTTCCCGGAACATCCCGGAGAAAATTTGCCGCACATTTGCCGCAGGACTTTCCGGGACACTCCGGGGGCATATGAGGAAAAACAAGGGGTTATCCGGGAATGTTCGGATAACCCCATTTTTGTGAGCGTCTGCCGCTAAGGCATTGATTTGATTGGTAGCGGAGGAGGGACTTGAACCCCCGACACGCGGATTATGATTCC
>DASUNW010000033.1:0-80274 GCA_036276955.1 Alcanivorax sp.
TTCGTTGTGGCAAGAGGCTGAGAGGATGCCGGGGAAGTTTTGGAGGGCTCTGGGATCCTGCCGGTCGGCTTCGCCGACCTTTCGCGGGCTGGGCCCGCTCCTACAAGTCAGGTGGAGGCCGAAGGCGTGTTCGCGGGTGGCGAGGTGGGCGTCGTCGCGGATCCAGAAGCGGACGCCGCGTTGGCGGCAACGGGCGGCGAGCTCGGGGAGCGCGTCGCTTTGCGACCATTGCCGCAGGTAGAGGCCCTGGCTGTCGGGGTTCAGCCGGTCGATGCCGGCGAGCACGTCGCGATGGCTGAGGCCTTCGGGGGGAATCACCAGTTGCCGGGGCAGTTTGAGGGCGGTGACCACCGGCTGGTTGGCGGCGGGGAACTGGCGGCTGGAGAGGTCTTGCAGGGGCACCCATTCCACCGGTTGGCCTTCGCGGCCGTGGGGTTCGCCGGTGTAAGCGGTTACTTCGCGGAAATGCAGCGTCACGCGCAGGTCCGGGTAGCGGTGGCGCACGGTCATGAAGGGCTGGGAGCGCACGGCTTTCATGCCCAGTTCTTCGTCCAGCTCGCGGGCCAGGGCGTGCTCCAGGGGCTCGCCCTCTTCCACTTTGCCGCCGGGGAATTCCCACAGGCCGCCCTGGTGTTTGTGTGCGGGGCGGCGGCTGAGGCAGAGGCGGTTGTCGCGGTCGCGGATGATGGCGGCGACCACGGTGATTTCAGGGAGCATCAGGTCCGGTATTCGGCGTTGATTTTGACGTAGTCGTAGCTGAAGTCGCAGGTCCAGACCTGGCCGGTGCCGTCGCCGGCGCCGAGGTCGACGCGGATGGTGATCTCGGGGCGGGCCATTACCGCGGCGCCCTGCTCTTCGGTGTAGCTGTCGGCGACGCCGCCTTCGCGCACCAGTTCCACTTCACTGAGCCACACCGCCACTTTGTCCACGTCCAGGGTTTCGATGGGCGCGCGGCCGATGGCGGCGAGGATGCGCCCCCAGTTCGGGTCGGAGGCGAACAGCGCGGTTTTCACCAGCGGTGAGTGGCCGATGGTCTCGGCGACGATTTGCGCGTCGCGGTCGCTGCGCGCGCCGCTCACTTCGATGGAGACGAACTTGGTGGCGCCTTCGGCGTCGCGAATCAACGCCTGGGCCAGTTCCACGAACACGGTTTCCAGGGCCTGGTAGAGCAGCTCCGCGTTACGGTCGGCGCGGTCGTTGATCTCGGCGCCCACCTGGCCGCTGGCGATCAGCATGCAGGCGTCGTTGGTGGAGGTGTCGCCGTCCACGGTGATGCGGTTAAAGGAGCGGTCCGCCAGGGTCTTCACCCACTGGTCGAGCAGCGGCTGGGCGACTTTGGCGTCGGTGGCGATGAAGCCCAGCATGGTGGCCATGTTGGGCTTGATCATGCCGGCGCCCTTGGCGATACCGGTGATGGTGATGGTGTCGCCGTCCAGCTCGAGGCGGCGGCTGGCCACCTTGGGCACCGTGTCGGTGGTCATGATGCCTTCGGCGGCGCGGCCCCAGTGGTGCTCGCTGAGGTCGTCCAGGGCCAGCGGCAGGCCTTCCTCGAACGGTTCCATCGGGAAGGTCTGGCCGATCACGCCGGTGGAGAACGGCAGCACTTCCGAAGGCGCGCAGCGCGCCAGCTCGGCCAGCAGCAGGCAGGTTTCCTCGCAGTACACGAAGCCTTTGTCGCCGGTGCCGGCGTTGGCGTAGCCGGTGTTGATCATCAGATAGCGGGGCGCTTTCTCGGCCAGGTTGCGGCGTGCCACCTGCACCGGCGCCGCCTGGAAGCGGTTGGTGGTGAACACGCCGGCGGCGCGGCTGCCTTCGGCCAGCTCGATGACCACTAAATCCTTTTTGTTGGGCTTCTTGATGCCCGCTTCGATGGCGGCGAGTTTGACGCCGGCCACCGGGAACCATTCTGTCTGTGTCATGGTTAATCCAGCTTTCCGTGGCACTGCTTGTATTTCTTGCCGGAACCGCACGGGCAGGGTTCGTTGCGGCCCACTTTACGGCCTTCGCGAACCACGGTGCGCGGCTTCTCCGGCGGCCCCTGGGTCTGGCCGGCGCCGTCGCCCCGGGCGGTGGGGGCGGCCAGCTCTTCCTGTTCCGCCTTCATTTTCTCCGCCTGCTGGCGGGCTTCTTCCTGGCGTTGGGCTTCGAGGCGCTCCACTTCGTCTTCGCGGCGCACTTCGAAGTTGTGCAGCACGCGCACCAGCTCATGCTGGATCTGGTTGAGCATGGTCTGGAACAGCTCGAACGCTTCTTTCTTGTATTCCTGCTTGGGGTTCTTCTGCGCGTAGCCGCGCAGATGGATGCCCTGGCGCAGGTGGTCCATGCTGGCCAGGTGTTCTTTCCAGTGGCGGTCGAGGATTTGCAGCATCAGGTGCTTCTCGATCGGACGCAGGGTCTCGGCACCGATCTCCTCTTCCTTGCGGGCGTAGTCCGCTTCCAGCCGTTCGATGATGCGCTCGGTGACGCCCTCGATGTGCAGGCCGTTGTCCTCGTCCAGCCACTGACGCACCGGAATATCGCTGCTGTACTCCGCCTGCAGGCTCTTCTCCAGGCCTTCCACGTCCCACTGATCCTCCACCGAACCCGGCGGCATGTAGCTGTGCACCACCTCCGGAATCACGTCGCGGCGGATGCTTTCCACGGACGACGCCAGGCTCTCGGACTCGAGAATCTGCTCGCGCTGGCTGTACACCACGCGGCGCTGGTCGTTGGCCACGTTGTCGTATTCCAGCAGGTTCTTACGAATGTCGAAGTTGCGCGTTTCCACTTTGCGCTGGGCGTTTTCGATGGCCCGCGTCACCCAGCGGTGTTCAATCGCTTCGCCGTCCTTCAGGCCCAGGGAGCGCATCATGTTGCGCACCCGGTCGGAGGCGAAGATGCGCATCAGGTCGTCTTCCATGGACAGGAAGAAGCGGGTGTAACCCGGGTCGCCCTGGCGGCCGGCGCGGCCACGCAGCTGATTGTCGATACGCCGGGATTCGTGGCGCTCGGTGCCGATGATGTGCAGACCACCGGCTTCCAGCACGGCGTTGTGGTTGGCTTCCCACTCGGCGCGGATTTTCTCGGCCTTCTCTTCGGAAGGCTCGTCCATGTGCTTGATCTCTTCCTCGGCGTTACCGCCGAGCACGATGTCGGTACCGCGACCGGCCATGTTGGTGGCGATGGTCACCGTGCCAGGCCGGCCGGCCTGGGCGATCACCTGCGCCTCGCGCTGGTGCTGCTTGGCGTTAAGCACCTGGTGTTTGATGTTTTCCTTGGTAAGCCGCTCGGCCAGGTATTCGGAGGCCTCGATGGTGGCGGTACCCACCAGCACCGGCGCGCCCCGTTCCACGCAGTCGCGCACTTCCTCGATGATGGCGTCGAATTTTTCCTGCAGCGTCAGGTAGATCAGATCGTTGGCGTCTTTGCGCACCATCGGCCGGTTGGTGGGCACCACCACCACGTCCATGCCGTAGATCTGACGGAATTCCATCGCCTCGGTGTCGGCGGTGCCGGTCATGCCGGACAGCTTGTCGTAGAGGCGGAAATAGTTCTGGAAGGTGGTCGACGCCAGGGTCTGGTTTTCCTGCTGAATGCGCACGCCTTCTTTGGCTTCCACCGCCTGGTGGATGCCCTCGGACCAGCGCCGGCCCGGCATGGTGCGGCCGGTGTGCTCGTCGACGATCACGATCTGATCGTTCTGCACCACGTACTGGCGGTCCTTGTGAAACAGGGCGTGGGCCTTGAGCGCCGCGTGCACGTGGTGCAGCAGGGTCAGGTTGTGGGCGGCGTAGAGGCTTTCGCCGGCTTCCAGCAGGTTGTTGTCCACCAGCATGGATTCGATCAGCTGGTGGCCGTCCTCGGTGAGTTCCACCTGGCGCTGCTTTTCGTCGATGTAATAGTGGCCTTCGCCCTGTACGCCCGACTCGCCCTCTTCGCCTTCCGCTTCGCGCTGTGGCTGCAGCTTGGGGATCAGCACGTTCATCTGCCGGTACAGCTCGGAGGAATCCGCCGCCGGGCCGGAGATGATCAGCGGCGTGCGGGCTTCATCGATGAGGATCGAGTCCACTTCGTCGACGATGGCGTAGAACAGATCGCGCTGAACCCGGTCTTCCAGGCGGAACGCCATGTTGTCGCGCAGGTAGTCGAAACCGTATTCGTTATTGGTGCCGTAGGTAATGTCGCAGGCGTAGGCCTCGCGTTTTTCCGGCTGCGGCTGCTGGGAGTAGATCACGCCCACGCTCAGGCCCAGGAATTCGTACAGCGGCCGCATCCAGTTGGCGTCCCGCGCGGCCAGGTAGTCGTTGACCGTGACCACATGCACGCCCTTGCCGGCCAGGGCGTTCAAGTAGGCCGCCAGGGTCGCGGTCAGGGTTTTACCCTCACCGGTGCGCATCTCCGCGATGCGCCCTTCGTGCAGCGCGATGCCGCCCATCAACTGGACGTCGAAGTGGCGCATGCCCATCACCCGGGTGGCCGCCTCGCGGACCACCGCGAACGCTTCCGGCAGTATCTCGTCAAGGGTCTTGCCGTCGGCGAGGGCGGCCTTCAACTCGGCGGTCTTGGCCTGCAGCGCGCCGTCATCCAATTCCGCCATGGCGTCGCCATGGGTGTTGACCCCGGCCACCAGACGGCTGATCCGCTTGAGCTCGCGGTCATTCTTGGTCCCGAAGACTTTTTTGACGATGGTAGCCAGCATGAAACGTCCGTTTATTCTCAATGGGTGGGGCGAAAAAGAGCCATTCTAAACACAATAGACCAAGGAGATAAGGTGCGGCGGAGAGAGTTTCAAGTTGCAAGTTGAAAGTTGCAAGGAAGACCGGGGCCCGCTCCCACCGCCCTTTTCAACTTGCAACTTGTAACTTGCAACTGCTTTTTAGCGGCGGGCGCGGTAGATATAGGGGTGCGGATTGACCTGGCGGCCGTTCTTGAGCACTTCGTAGTGCACATGGGGGCCGGTGGAACGGCCGCTGGAGCCCATCTTGGCGATCACGTCGCCGGTGCGCACGATGTCGCCGACCTCCACTTCCACGGTCTTGGCGTGACCGTAGCGGGTGCTGATGCCGTTGCCGTGGTTGATCTCCACCAGCCGGCCGTAACCGGAGCGCTCGCCGGCGTAGGTGACCACGCCGGCGGCGGTGGCGACCACGTCGGAGCCTTCCTTGCCGGCGAAATCGACCCCTTCGTGCCAGGCCACCTTGCCGGAGAACGGGTCGGTGCGACGGCCGAAGCGACTCGACATCCAGCCCTGGGTGATGGGCCGGCCGGACAGGAAGGTCTGGTTTTCGAGGTGGCGGTTGGCGAGGAGGTCTTCGAGAATATTGAGCTGTTGTTCGCGGCGTTCCAGGGTCTCGGTGAGGTTGTTGAGCTCCTTGATGAACGACGGCGGCGCGAAGGCGGCACTGTCCTGGGGCTCGGGGCCGCCCATGGCCAGCTCGCCGCCGCCGAAGTCGAACTCGTCGCTTTCGATGCCGGCCACGTCCACCAGGCGCTCGCCGAGCGCGTCCAGGCGCACCAGGCGGGCCTGGGCCTCGGCCAGCTTGAGCGTGAGGGCGTGGAACTGCTCTTCACTGAGCTGCTTCAGGTCCGCCACTTGCTCGCTTTGCCGGGCCAGGTAGGTGCGGAAGCGGTCCGCCACTTCCTCGCTGTAGGCCGGCGGGGCCACCCGGTAGCTGATCCAGTACGCGCCGACACCGGCCGCCATGGGAATCAATACCAGCACCGCCACCACCAGCGCGGGCAAAAACCGCGGCAAATGTAAGGTGCGGGAGTGGCCGCGCTTGCTGTTCAACAATATGATGTTCATCGTTGTATCGCGCCTGTCTGAAATCGGCTGTCGCACATAAAGAAGCACCCTGGCCGGAGACGTGACCGCCCGGCGGGGCAAAGGGTTTCCTTTCTTCCGTGAATGAGGGGGCAAGAGCCTTCCCCGTGTGCTCTCGCCTGGCAAGCTTTATAATTTTTTTACATTCGCAGGGTAGCCCAAGGAAAAGGTATGAGCAAGCCGTCCCTACCCAAGGAATTGCAGGGTCTGTTGCGCCAAAACACCACTCTGGCGCCGCTGGCGAAGGCCGCCCGCGGCGCTTCGGAGCGTCCCGGCGCGCCGCCGGAGGACTGTCTGCCCCCCGCGCTGCGCGACCGGGTGACGCTGGTGGAAGAAGAAGGCCGCTGGCTGGCCATGGTGGAGACCAGCGCCACCGCCCAGTTATTGCGGTTCCACCTGCCGCGCCTGGAGCGCAGCCTGGCGCCGGGCAAGAGCATCAAGATTCTGGTCACCGGCCGGCGCGCGGCGCCCGCCGCCACCGCCGAGAAGCTGCGCGCCAATGAGCGGCCGCCGCTGGACGCGGGCAGCGCCGCGCATATTCGCCAGGCGGCGGATTGCGTGGAGGATGAGGCGTTGGCCCGGGCGTTGCGGCGGCTCGCCGGGCGGGCGGATAGCTGAGAACGGAGGATGTCGGGTTACGCTTCGCTAACCCGACCTACGCGATCCCGTAGGTCGGATTAGGCCGAAGGCCGTAATCCGACAACAGGCTGCATAAACGAGAGCGCCCCGGCCGCGGGAGAACGGTCGGGGCGCACAGGGAGGCACGACACCGCGCGGGCACGCGGCGAGGTGTTTTCGGGACGGGCCGTTATTCGGCGGCCATCACCGGCTTCACATAGGAAATCGGTGCGTTTTCCGCGTCCTCGAAGGTCACCACTTCCCAAGCGTCTTCCTGCTTGAGCAGCTCACGCAGGAGGGCGTTGTTGAGAGCGTGACCGGATTTATGACCCACGAATTCGCCGATCAGGCTGTGGCCGAGCTGGTACAGGTCACCGATGGCGTCGAGCATCTTGTGTTTGACGAACTCGTCGTCATAACGCAGCCCGTCCTCGTTGAGGATGCGGTACTCGTCCACCACGATGGCGTTGTCCACGCTGCCGCCCAGCGCCAGGTTCTGGCTGCGCAGGAACTCGATGTCGCGCATGAACCCGAAGGTCCGGGCCCGCGCCACTTCCTTCACGAACGACGTGGAGGAAAAGTCGATGCTGGCCACCTGGTTGCGCTCTTCGAACACCGGGTGATCGAATTCGATCGAGAAGGTCACCTTGAAGCCATCGAACGGTTTGAAGGTGGCCACTTTGTCGTCCTCGCGGACGGTGACTTCCTTCTTGATGCGGATGAACTTCTTGGCGGCGTCCTGCTCCTTGATGCCCGCGGACTGCAGCAAGAACACGAAAGGCCCGGCACTGCCGTCCATGATCGGCACTTCCGGCGCCGACAACTCCACGTAGGCGTTGTCGATACCCAGGCCGGCCATGGCGGAAAGCAGGTGTTCCACGGTGCCCACTTTCACGCCGTCCTGAACCAGCGTGGTGGAGAGCGTGGTCTCACCGACTTTATCGGCGCCGGTGGGGATTTCCACCACCGGATCCAGGTCCACCCGTCGGAACACGATGCCGACGTTAACGGGCGCCGGACGCACCGTCAGATACACCTTTTCACCGGTGTGAAGACCCACGCCGGTGGCGCGAATCACATTTTTGAGAGTTCGTTGTCTGATCATCGATCCGTCACAAATCCGTCGGTATCCCGGAGGATACGGGTATCCTCAACGCGAAATAAGGGGGCGATGATAGCAAATCTCCCCTTTTCGCACCATATTTCCGACGCCGTCAGTCAGCCTGACGGCGCAGGAAGGTCGGGATATCGATAAAATCCAGGTCTTCCGCGGTGTTCACGGCCTGGCGACCACCGCCACCCGCGGCTTGTTGCTGGGCGCGTTTGCGCTCCACCGCCGGACGATCGAGATCGTTATAATCCACCCGGCCGTCAGCACCCATGGGGGTTTGACGTCCGCGCACCACTTTCAGTTCCTGGTGCTGGGCGCCCAGCCCGGTGGCGACCACGGTTACGGAAATATTATCGCCCATATCCGGGTCGATGGCGGTGCCGATGATCACGTTGGCGTCTTCGCTGGCCAGCTCGCTGACGATATCGCCCACTTCGGAGAACTCATCCAGTGCGATGGACTCGTTGGCGGTGATATTGATCAGGATGCCGCGCGCGCCGCGCAGGTCCACGTCTTCCAACAGCGGGCTGGAGATCGCCGCCTGGGCCGCTTCCGCCGCGCGGTTTTCGCCGCTGGCGACGCCGGTGCCCATCATCGCGGTGCCCATTTCGCTCATCACGGTGCGCACGTCGGCGAAGTCGACGTTGATCATGCCGGGACGGACGATCAGGTCGGCGATGCCTTTCACCGCGCCCTGCAGCACTTCGTTGGCCGCCTTGAAGGCGTCCAGCAGGGTGGTGGAACCGCCCAGCACGGACTGCAGCTTCTCGTTGGGAATGGTGATCAACGAGTGCACGTGCTCTTTGAGCGCTTCGATCCCTTCCTGGGCGGAGCGCATGCGCTTCTTGCCCTCGAACGGGAACGGCTTGGTCACCACGGCCACGGTAAGGATGCCCAGTTCCTTGGCCACTTCGGCCACCACCGGTGCCGCGCCGGTGCCGGTGCCGCCGCCCATACCGGCGGTCACGAACACCATGTCGGCGCCTTCCAGCAGCTCGGCGATGCGCTCACGGTCTTCCATGGCGGACTGCCGGCCGATGTCCGGGTTGGCGCCGGCGCCCAGGCCCTTGGTGACCTGGCTGCCGAGCTGAATCACGGTTTTCGCGGAGGAGTTGCGCAGCGCCTGGGCGTCCGTGTTGGCGCAGATGAAATCCACCCCTTCCACGTTGGAACGCACCATGTGGTCCACGGCGTTGCCACCGCCGCCACCGACACCGACTACTTTGATCACCGCGCCATGGGGTACGGAATCTTCGAGTTTGAATTGCATGGTTGATCTCCCGTTAATGCTTCCCTGTTTACTGCTTTTCCCAAAACCGGCCGGACCATCCGACCGCTTCTGAAACCGTTAAAAGTTGCCCTGGAACCACTTCTTGAAGCGTTCCATCCAGTTCACGTCGCCGCCGCCGGCCTGGGCACGGGGGCTGCGTCCTTCCTTCTCCATGCGCTGGCCGTACAACAGCAGGCCCACGGAGGTGGAATAAATCGGGTTGCGCACCACATCGGTGAGCCCGGCCACGCCCTGCGGCGTACCGAGGCGCACCGGCATGTGGAAAATTTCCTCGGCCAGTTCCGCCGCGCCTTCGATCTTCGAGGAACCGCCGGTGAGCACGATGCCGCCGGGGATCATGTCCTCGAAGCCGGAGCGGCGGATTTCCGCCTGGATCAGCGTGAACAGCTCGTCGTAGCGCGGCTCCACCACCTCCGCCAGGTTCTGGCGGCTGAGGGTGCGCGGCGGCCGATCGCCGACGCTGGGCACCTTGATGGTTTCGTCGGCGCCGGCCAGTTGCGTCAGCGCGCAGGCGTACTTGATCTTGATCTCGTCGGCGTGCTGCTTGGGCGTGCGCAGCGCCATGGCGATGTCGTTGGTGACCTGGTCGCCGGCGATCGGAATATTGGCGGTGTGGCGAATTGCCCCTTCGGTGAAGATGGCGATGTCGGTGGTGCCGCCGCCGATATCGACGATGCACACGCCCAGCTCGCGCTCGTCCTCGGTGAGCACCGAGTGGGCGCTGGCGAGCTGCTCAAGGATGATGTCTTCCACTTCCAGGCCGCAGCGGCGCACGCACTTCTCGATGTTCTGGGCGGCGTTCACCGCGCAGGTCACCAGGTGCACCTTGGCTTCCAGCCGCACGCCGCTCATGCCCACCGGCTCGCGCACGCCTTCCTGGTTGTCCACCACGTATTCCTGCGGCAACACGTGCAGGGTTTTCTGATCCGCCGGAATCGCCACCGCCTGGGCCGCGTCGATCACCCGGTCGATGTCCGCCTGGGTCACTTCGCGGTCACGGATCGCGACGATGCCGTGGGAGTTAAGGCTGCGCACATGGGAACCGGCGATGCCGGCGTAGACCGAATGGATCTGGCAGCCGGCCATCAGTTCCGCTTCTTCCACGGCACGCTGAATCGAGCGCACGGTGGCTTCGATGTCCACCACTACGCCCTTCTTCATGCCCCGCGAAGGCTGGGAGCCCAGACCCACTACCTCCACAACGCCTTCCTCGGTGATCTGGCCGACGATGGCCACGACCTTGGAGGTGCCGATGTCCAGGCCCACGATCATGTTGTCCGCTGCATTCGCCATTAGAGGTACATCCTCTGTTTCTGCTTAAGCATTCTTGTCCGCTTCCGCGTCGCGCCAGGTCACCGCGATGCCATCGGCATAGCGCAAATCGACCCGCGCCACGCCACGGCTGTCGGTGCTCAATACACCGCGATACAGGCGCGTGAAACGGCGTAACTTGCCCACGTAATTTTCCCGGTCCACGACCAGCTGCATTTGGTTATCCAAAGTCAGCCGGGCGGTCAGCCGGGCGTTCACTTCCATTCGTTCGATGCCCAGGCCCACGTCGCGCAGCAGCTTGCCCATGCTGTGGTAGAAGCTCATCACTTCCTCCAGACGCTGATCGGGGCCGTTCAAGCGCGGCAGCCCGGACAGGTCGTACTGTTTGAGCGCTTTGAAGGGCTCGCCGTCGCGGGCCACCAAGACGGCCTCGTTCCACACCGCCACCGGCTCGCGCTCGGTAATGTCCAGACTCACGGTGTCCGGCCATTGGCGGCGCACGGACACTTCCGAGACCCAGCTCAGGCCCCGGGCGCGCTGGTAGATCTGCTCCAGCGGCACGGAGAAATAGTTGGCGTCGCGCACCAGCGAGGCCAGCGCGGTCTGCACCTGCTGCTGGCGGCGCACGTCGGTGACGCCGTCCACGCCCACCTGACGGATCGGGTACTGGTCCAGCACCCGGGGCAGCCAGATCACGCCGGCCACCACGGTGATCGCCACCAGCCCGGCCAGGGCGCCCGGCAACGCCGCCGCCAACCGCTCGCGGAGCGGCACGCTGGGTGCCGGCCGCTTGGCGCGGCTCGCCTTGGCGGACGCGCCGCGCGTGCGGCGGCCGGCGTCCGGTGTGCGGCGCGTTGCCTTAGCCACGGGCCTTACTCCCTTTCTCTTTGTTTGCTTTGCTCGCCTTGCGCGGCGGAAACCGGTCCACCGCTTCCAACAAAATGCGCGCCACCAGCGTGGCGAAATCGTCGCCGTCGGCGTGGGCGGCCATCGGCACCAGGCTGTGATCGGTCATGCCCGGCACGGTGTTCACTTCCAGCAACTGCCAGGCGCCGTGCTCGTCGCGCATCACGTCGACGCGGCCCCAGCCACGGCAGCCCACCGCCTCGAAGGCTTTCAGGGCCAGTGTGCGCAGGGCCTGCTCGTCGGCGTCGTCGAGGCCCGCCGGGCACAGATACTCGGTGCTGTTGGACTGGTACTTGGCCTCGAAATCATAAAAAGCGTTGGGCGTTTTCAGCCGGATCGACGGCAGCGCCCGGCCGTCGACGATCGCCACGGTGTACTCCGGGCCGCGCACCCAGGCTTCCACCAGAATCTCGCTGTCGTAGGCGCGGGCGTCCTCCAGGGCTTTGTTCAGTTGCGCCGCGCTGTCCACCTTGGCCATGCCGATGGACGAACCTTCGTGGGACGGCTTCACCATCAGCGGAAAGCCGATATCGTGATCGTCCTGGCCGGCCACGTAGAACGGCGGCGTGGGCAGGCCGGCGCCCTTCCACAGCTGTTTGGTGCGCACCTTGTCCATGCCGATGGCCGACGCCATCACGCCGGAACCGGTGTACGGCAGGTTCAGGTGCTCGAGCAGCCCCTGGATAACGCCGTCTTCGCCGCCCCGACCGTGCAGGGCGATGAACGCCACGTCGAAACCCTTGAGGGTGTCCACGCCGCGCTCCGCCGGGTCCACCAGCTCGGCGATCAGCCCCAACTGGCGCAGCGCCTGATGCACCGCCGCGCCGCTTTTCAGGGACACGGAGCGCTCCGCGGAATCACCGCCGGCGAGCACCGCCACCCGGCCGATGCGGGCCAGGCGCCGCTTCATTTCGCTGGTCAGCGCCATGCCGGGCGCCTTGCCGTTATCGACCATGGGCGCCTCCGTCGGTGTCTTCGATGCGCGCCGCCAGATCACGGGCGATGCCGCCCACGTTGCCGGCGCCCTGGGTAACCAGAAGATCACCGTCGCGCAGCAGGTTGGCGAGCAACTCGGGCAGCTTGGCCGGGTCGTCCACGAACACCGGCTCGACCCGGGCGCGCTGGCGCAGGCTGCGCATCAGGGCGCGGGTGTCGGCGCCCGGAATCGCTTCCTCGCCGGCGCCGTAGACTTCCAGCATCAGCAACTGATCGACGCCGCCGAGCACGTCGACGAAGTCTTCATAGAGGTCGCGGGTACGGGTGTAGCGGTGCGGCTGGAACAGCATCACCAGCCGGCGACCGGGCCAGCCGTCGCGGATCGCGGCGATGGTGGCGGCCACTTCGCGGGGATGGTGGCCGTAATCGTCCACCAGGGTGGCGCTGCCGCCGTCGGCGCAGGGGTACTCGCCAAGCACGTCGAAGCGGCGCCCGACGCCGGTGAAGCCGTTCAGGCCGCGCACGATGGCCTCGTCGTCGGCGCCTTCGTCGGCGGCCACGGCGATCGCCGCCAGGGCGTTCAGCACGTTATGGCGGCCGGGCATGTTGAGGGTGATCTCCAGCGGCTCGCCTTCGCTGCGCACCACCCGGAAGGCGGTGCGCATGCCGTTCTGACGCACATTCTCCGCGCGCAGGTCGGCGTCGTCGCTGAAGCCGTAACGGATCACCTGCCGGTTCACCCGGGGCAGCAGTTTGCGCACCACCGGGTCGTCCACGCACAGCACCGCCACGCCGTAGAACGGCAGGTTGTGCAGGAATTCGATAAAGGTGTTTTCCAGCCGCGCGAAGTCACCGCCGTAGGTGTGCATGTGATCGGCGTCGATGTTGGTGACGATGGCGCTCATCGGCTGCAGGTGCAGGAAGCTGGCGTCGGACTCGTCCGCTTCGGCGACCAGGTAGCGGCTTTGCCCCAGGCGCGCGTTGGTGCCGGCGCTGTTGAGCCGGCCGCCGATCACGAACGTGGGGTCGAGCCCGGCTTCGCCGAGGATCGCCGCCACCATGGAGGTGGTGGTGGTTTTGCCGTGGGTGCCGGCCACGGCGATGCCGTGACGAAAGCGCATCAGCTCGGCGAGCATTTCCGCGCGCGGCACCACCGGCACCCGGCGGGCGTGGGCTTCGGCCACTTCCAGGTTTTCGGTGTTGACCGCCGAGGAGGTCACCACCACGTCGGCGTCGCCGATGTTTTCCGCCCGGTGGCCGATTTCCACCCGCGCGCCCAGGGCCCGCAGGTGGTCCACCACCGGCGATTCCTTGATGTCACTGCCACTGATGGCATAGCCCTGGTTGGCCAGGACTTCGGCGATACCGCACATGCCGGCGCCGCCGATACCCACGAAGTGGATACCGCGAATCCGCCGCATTTCAGGCACGGTATGTTTAATCGCCATGGGCGACCTCCTCGCATAGTTTCGCCACCCGGGCGGCGCTGTCCGGCACCGCCAGTTGGCGGGCTCGCCGCGCGATCTGCGCCAGGGCGTCCCGTTCGGTCATGCCGGCCAGGCTGCGCGCCAGGGCACCGGCGTTCATCTCCGCCTGCGGCAACAGCAGCGCCGCGCCGCGGTCCGCCAGCCAGCGGGCGTTAAGGGTCTGGTGGTCGTCCACCGCGCTGGGCAGCGGCACGAACAGCGCCGCCACGCCGGCGGCGGCCACTTCCGCCACCGTCAGCGCGCCGGCGCGGCACACCACCAGATCGGCCCAGGCGTAGGCCTCGGCCATGTCATCGATAAATTCGCTGACCTGGGCGTCCAGCCCCAGGGCCTTGTACACCGGCTCCGCTTCGCCGGTGCGCCCGGCGCCGCACTGGTGGCGCACGGCCAGGTGGGCGCCCAGCGACGCCAGCAGCAATTCCGGCAGGTCCTGATTGAGCGCCAGGGCGCCCTGGCTGCCGCCCAGCACCAGAATGCGCAGCGGCCCCTGACGTACGCCGTAGCGTTCCGCCGGATCCGGCAGCTCGGCGATTTCGCGGCGCACCGGGTTACCCACCCAGATGCCGCCGGGCAGCGCGCCTTCGAACCCTTCCAGGGTTTCGGTGGCGAAACGCGACAGCAGGCGGTTGGTGAGCCCCGGTGCCGCGTTCTGCTCGTGGATGACCAGCGGCAGACCGCACAGCTTGGCGGCCAAGCCGCCCGGGGCGCTGACGAAGCCGCCGAACCCCACCGCCAGCACCGGGCGCTCGCGACGAATCACGGCGCGCGCCTGCCACAGCGCCCGCAGCAACTGCAGCGGGCCGAGCACCTTGCGTTTCCAGCCGCCGCCACGCAGACGCCCGACCGCCAGGCTGACGATCTCGAAACCGTGGCGCTCGACCAGGCGGGTTTCCATTCCGCCTTCGGCGCCCAGCCACAGCACCCGGTAGCCGGCGTCCTGCAGTTGCCGGGCCACCGCCAGCGCGGGGAATACGTGGCCGCCGGTACCGCCGGCCATAATCAACACCGTGGCGCTCATCGTTTGCTCCTCCCGCGTGCCTGCAGCCGTGACTGTTCGGTGCTGGCGCGCAATACCAGCGCGATCATCACCGAGCAGATCAACAGCGAGGAGCCGCCGTAACTTACGAACGGCAGCGTCAGTCCCTTGGTGGGCAACACACCCATGTTCACACCCACATTGATGAACGCCTGGGCGCACAGCACCAGTGCAGTGCCGTACACCAGATAGGCGTGGTAGAGAAAACCGCGTTGCTCGAGGCCGCGTCCGATCACGAACAGGCGCCAGCCGAGCACCACGAAGCCGACGATCATCGCCAGGGTGCCGACCAGCCCCCATTCCTCGGCGAGCACCGCGAACACGAAATCGGTATGCGCTTCGGGCAGATAGAACAGCTTCTGCACGCTGTTGCCCAGGCCGACGCCAAACCAGTGGCCACGCCCGAAGGCGATCAGGCTCTGGGTGAGTTGGTAGCCGGCACCGTACTGATCCGCCCAGGGGTCGGTGAAGCTCATCAGCCGCGCCACCCGGTAGGGCTCCGCCAGCGCCACCATGGCGCCCAGCACCACCACCACGAGACCGACGATCAGGAACCGCAGGGTCGGCACGCCGGCCAGAAACAGCATGCCCATGGCGGCGATGCCCAACACCACCACGGCGCCGAAGTCCGGCTGCAGCAACAGCATGAAGGTGAGCACGGCAAACACGCCCAACGGCAGCAAAAAAGCCTTCCAGCCGCTTTCCAGCGCCGCCTTGTGCTGGGCGATATAGCCGGCCAGATAGAGCACGAAGCACAGCTTGACGATTTCCGAGGCCTGAATGGTGATGCCCGGCAACGCGATCCAGCGGGTGGAGCCGTTCACCTCGCGGCCGAGGCCGGGGATGAACACCATCACCAGCACCATCATCGCCACCGGCAACATGGCGAAGCGCAGCTTCTCGAGCAGCGCCAACGGCACGCAGCAGTACACGAACACGCCCAGACCGACGCTGATCAACAAGTAGATGCCGTGGCGCAGCCCGTAATAGAACGGGCTGTCCAGGCGGGTTTCGGCGATCTGCAGCGACGCGGAGGTGACGATCACCAGCCCGGCCATGGCCAGCAGCACCACGGTCCACAGCAGCGGGCGGTCAAGCCCCGGGTCGCGCACGTCCACCAGTGCACTAGCCATGGGCCACCTCCCGGGCGCGGGCGGAGAAGTCATCGCCGCGGGCCACGTAGCTGTCGTACAGGTCGAAGGAGGCACACGCCGGTGACAGCAGCACGGCGTCGCCGGGCTGCGCCAGTTGCCCGGCGCGCTTGACCGCCGCCACCATGTCCGCGACCCGCTCACAGGGCACGCCGGACAAACCGTCGGCCACTTTGTCCGCGTCCTGGCCGAGCACCAGGGCGGCGCGCAGATACTGCCGCGCCGGCTCGCCCAGCGGTGAGAAGTCCTGGCCCTTGCCCTGGCCGCCGGCGATCAGGATCACGCGGCCGTCGATGGCTTCACCAATACCGGTAAGCGCCGCCAGCGTGGCGCCCACGTTGGTGGCTTTGGAATCGTTGATCCAGCGCACCCGGGCGTGTTCCGCCACCAGTTGGCAGCGGTGCGGCAGGCCCTGGAACTTCTTGACCGTGGCCAGCGTGACATCCCGGTCGAAGCCCAGGGCGTCGGCCATGGCCAACACCGCCAGTACGTTCATGGCGTTGTGATGGCCGGTGAGCGCCAGCTCATCCACGTGCAGCAGGGTCTCGCCCTGGTGGCAGAGCATCTGCTTGTCGGTATCCAGCCGGTAGTGCGCTTCCGGGTGGCTGCCGAAAGTGATTTCCCGGGGCACCTGGCTCTGCGGGCGGGTGGCCAGGTCGTCGCGGTTCCACACCGCCACCTGGCAGCCGTCGTAGATGCGTTGTTTGGCGGCCAGGTAGTCGCTGAATTTGCCGTAGCGGTCCAGATGGTCCTGGGACAGATTGAGAATCGAGGCGACCTGGGCGTTCAGGCTGTAGGTGGTTTCCAACTGGAAGCTGGACAGCTCCAGCACATACAGTTCCGCTTCCTCGCGCAGCAAATCCAGCGCCGGCACACCCAGGTTGCCGCCCACGCCCGGCTTGGCGTCACAGGCGCGCGCCACTTCGCCGAGCAGCGTGACCACGGTGCTCTTGGCGTTGGAGCCGGTGATGCCCACCAGCGGGCGGCTGGCGGCCCGGGCGAACAGCTCGATGTCGCCGATCACTTCTTTACCGGCGGCGATTTGCTCGGCGATCGCCGGGGTCGACACGGCTACGCCGGGGCTGACGATAAGGCGCTGGGCGCGCTGCATCCAGGAGGCTTTGAAGCCGCCGGTGTGAATCTTGAGTTTGCGGTGCTGCTGACGCAGTTCGTCCAGTCCCGCCGGCGCATCGCGGGTATCCAGGGCGCGCACGGCCATGCCCTGATCCGCCAGGTAGCGGATCACGGAGCGGCCGGAGACTCCCAGACCAATGACCAGATCGAACGCGTCTTTCGCCATACGTTTGTTATCGTCCTTTAGCGAATTTTCAGGGTCGCGAGACCCACCAGTACGAGAATTACGGTGATGATCCAGAACCGCACGATGATCTTCGGCTCCGGCCACCCCTTGAGTTCAAAATGGTGATGAATCGGCGCCATGCGGAAAATGCGCCGGCCGGTGAGCTTGAACGAGGCCACCTGCAGCATCACCGACACCGTCTCCATGACGAACACGCCGCCCATGATGAACAGCACGATTTCCTGGCGGACGATCACCGCCATCACGCCGAGCACCGCGCCCAGCGCCAAGGCGCCCACGTCGCCCATGAACACCTGGGCCGGGTAGGCGTTGAACCACAAAAAGCCGAGCCCGGCGCCGCACAGACCGGCGACGATCACCACCAGTTCCCCGGCGCCGGCGATATAGGGGATTTGCAGGTAGGTGGCGAATTCCGCGTGGCCACTGGCGTAGGCGAAAATGCCCAACGCCGCCGCCACCAGCACGGTGGGCATGATCGCCAGACCGTCCAGACCGTCGGTAAGGTTGACCGCGTTGGAGGTGCCGTTGATCACGAAATAAGTGAGCACCACGTAGAACCAGCCCATGTTGATCGCCACGGTCTTGAAGAACGGCACGATCAGTTGCGTTTCCTGCGGGCTCTGCGCGGTCCAGAACAGTGCCAGACCGGCGCCGAGCGCGCCCACCGACTGCCAGAAATACTTCCAACGGGCCGGCAGGCCGCGCGGGTTCTTTTCGATCACCTTGCGCCAGTCGTCGACCCAGCCCACCGCGCCGAACACCACCAGCACGCCCAGGGTGATCCACACGAAACGGTTGCTCAGATCCGCCCACAGCAGGGTGGAAATAACGATCGAGATCAAAATCAGGCCGCCACCCATGGTCGGGGTGCCGGCCTTGCTGAGGTGACTCTTGGGGCCGTCGTCGCGGATCGCCTGACCGACCTGTTTTTCCTGCAATTTGCGGATCATGATCGGGCCGATCCAGAACGCCAGGAACAGCGCCGTCAGCACCGCCAGAATGGCGCGCAACGTAATGTACTGGAACACCAGGAAACCGGTGTAGAACTCGCCCAGTTGTTCCGCCAGCCAAAGCAACATCAGTGCCCCCTCCCCGTATCGGTAAGCCGTTGCACCACTTGCTCCATGCGGGCACTGCGCGACCCCTTGACCAATACCGTGCCGCCCCGGGCCAGCGTTCCCGCTGCCCGCTCGGCGGCCTGGTCGACATTTTCCACCGGCTCGGCGCCGTCCCCGAAACCACGGGCGGCCGCTTCGGCACCGGGCAAGGTGATCAGCGTGTCGATGCCGGCGGCGCGGGCATCCGCGCCCAGTTCAGTCACCAGCGTCTCGGCGCTGGGGCCCAATTCCCCCATGGCGCCCAGCACCAGAGTGCGCGGTGACGGCCGCCCGGCCAGCCAGGCGATGGCCGCCCGCACCGAGCCGGGGTTGGCGTTATAGGTGTCGTCCACCAGGGTGCCGCCCTGGCAGTCGGTGGGATTCATGCGTCCCGGAACCGGCCGCAGCTGCGCCAGGCGCGGGGCCACGTCGGCCAGGTCGGCGCCGAGCGCCCGCACCGCCGCCAGCGCCATCAGCGCGTTGCTGATCTGGTGGGCACCCACCAGCGGCAGGCGCAGGGTCAGGCCCAGCGGGCGCAGCACGAAATCGCAACCGTGGTCGTCCAGGCGCACCGCGTCGGCGGACAGATCGCCCTGCTCGCGGCCCACGGTGACGATATTCAGGCCGGCGGCGCGGGCCTGCTCGGTGAAGAACGCGGCGTAGCGGTCGTCACCGTTGATCACCGCGGTGGCGCCGGCGGCGCAGCCCTGGAAGATCTCCGCTTTGGCGCGGGCGATGCCGTCCATGGAGCCGAAGCCTTCCAGGTGGGCGCCGGTGACGTTGGTGATCAGCGCCACCCGGGGCCTCACCAGGCCGCTGGTCCAGGCGATTTCGCCGGGGGCGTTGGCGCCCAGCTCGATCACCGCCTGGCGGTGTTCGGCGTTGAGGCGCAGCAGGGTGAGCGGCACGCCGATGTCGTTATTGAGGTTGCCGTGGGTGGCGAGGGTGCCCTCGCCCAGCAGGGTGGCGATCATTTCCTTGACGGTGGTTTTACCGGCGTTGCCGGTGACCGCCACGCGCGGCACCGGAAACTGGGCGGCGTAACCGGCGGCCAGACGCCCGAGACCCTGGCGGGTATCGGCAACGCGCACGTCCGCGTCGAACACGCTGGTGTCACTGCCCTCTTCCACCAGCGCGGCCACCGCGCCAGCGTCCCGGGCCTGGGCCAGGAAGGCGTGGCCGTCGAAACGCTCGCCGCGCAGCGCCACGAACAGGCTGTCCGGGCCCAGCTTGCGGGTGTCGGTACTGACCGCGCTCAGGGTGCGGTCACTGCCGCGCAGCTCGCCGGCGGTCCAGTCGCGGATCTGGGAGAGACGCATCATGCCGTACCCCCTACCGGTCCCGCCGGGGTGGGCCAGGCGGCCAGGGCCTGACGGGCCAGGTCGCGGTCGTCCATGGGGTGGCGCTGACCGGCCACCTCCTGATAGTTCTCGTGGCCTTTGCCGGCCACCAGCACCACGTCGTCGGCGCCGGCTTCGGAGACGGCCAGGGTCACCGCGTGGCGGCGGTCGATTTCCACGTGCGCGGCCCGCGGGTCGGAAAGACCGGCGCGCATCTGGTCGATGATCGCTTCCGGGCGTTCACCGCGCGGGTTGTCGCTGGTGAACAGCACCCGGTCGGCGCCGCGCTCGGCGGTGGCGGCCATCAGCGGGCGCTTGCCGGTGTCACGGTCGCCCCCGCAGCCCACCACGCAGTGCAGGCGGCCGGGGAAATGCTCGCGGGCCGCCGCCAGGGCTTTTTCCAAACCGTCCGGGGTGTGCGCGTAATCGACGATCACGGTGGGCTTGCCGGCTTCGCGGACCGGCTCCATGCGCCCGGGCACCGGGGTGATGGCGGCCAGGGCGCGGGCCAGCGCCCGCGGCTCGACGCCGCTGCCGTGCAGCACCCCGGCCACCGCCATCACGTTGCTGAGGTTGAAGGCGCCGAACAGCGGCAAGCTGACATTGAGGGCTTCGCCGCCCACGGTGAGCCGCAGGTCCATGCCGTCCCGGTGTGGCTGCCAGGCCACGCAGCGCACGGTAGCGCCGGCCTGGGCGCCGAAGGTGATGCAGCGCACACCGTCGTTCAGCCGGCCAAGCAGCACCGGGGCCGCGGCGTCGTCGCTATTGATGACCGCTTCCTGGAGGTGCGGGCGAGTAAACAGCGCCACCTTGGCCAGCAGGTAGGCGTCCATGTCGCCGTGGTAGTCGAGGTGGTCGCGGCTCAGGTTGCTGAACACCGCGATGCGCACTGGCGTGTTGCCGAGGCGGTGCTGGTCGAGCGCATGGGACGACACTTCCATGGCGACGCTGTCGGCGCCGGCCTCGCACAGGGCGAGCAGCGCTTTCTGCAAGATGATCGGGTCCGGCGTGGTGTGCCCGGTGCTGTCCTCGTGGCCTTTGAGCCCCACGCCCAGGGTGCCGATCAGGCCGCAGGCGTGGCCCAGGGCGTTGAGCGCGTCGCGCAGGAACCAGGTGATGCTGGTCTTGCCATTGGTGCCGGTGACGCCGATTACGTTCAAGCGCCGCCCCGGCTCACCGAAGTAGCGGGCCGCCAGCGTGCCCACCTGGCGGCGCAGCTCGGGCACGGTGATGCGCTCGGCGGCGCCGTGCTGGTGGACGGCGAAGGTGTCGCCCTCTTCCACCACCACGGTGGCGCCGGCGCGGACCGCCGCGTCGATGAACCGGCGGCCGTCCACGTTGTGGCCGGGCACCGCCAGGAACAGGTCGCCGGGCGTCACCGCGCGGCTGTCCAGGCGCAGTTGGTTCACGGCCAGGTCGAGCAGCCGTTCCGGCAGCGGATGATCGGGGAGCAGGTGCCGCAGCGCGATCACGTGGCGTCCTCCCCGTCCAGGTTGCCGGCGATCAGACCGTCGGTCTTGTCCGGCGGCACGTGCAGGGTGCGCAGTACGCCGCCGACGATGGCGGAGAACACCGGCGCGGCCACCAGGCCACCGTAATAGGATTCGCCGCGCGGGTCGTCGATTACCACCACGGCGGCGATGCGAGGGTTGGACGCCGGGGCGATGCCGGCGAACAAACCGATGTAGCGGTCGTCGGCGTAGCCATGCGGCGTCATTTTGTGCACGGTGCCGGTTTTACCGGCCACCTGATAACCGGGAATCTTGGCGCGGCTGGCGGTCCCCTCGACACTGACCACGGTTTCGAGCATGCGCACGATGGAGCGGGCGGTGGACGGCGAGATCACCTGCTCGCCCTCGGGCGGCTGATCCACCTTGAGCAGCGACAGCGGTACCCGGCGACCGTCGTTGGCGAGGATCGCGTAGGCCTGGGCCAGTTGCAGCGCGGTGGTGCTGATGCCGTAGCCGTAGGAGAGCGCGGCACGTTCCACGTCGCGCCAGCGTGCCCGGAACGGCAACACCCCGTCGCTTTCCCCCGGGAACTTGATGTCAGTGGCCTGGCCGAAGCCGAAGCGTTCCAGATAGTGCGGCAGCACCGTGGCATCCATCGACAGCGCCAGCTTGCTGACGCCCACGTTGGAGCTTTTGGTGAGCACCGTGGTGACGTCGATGACACCGTAATCACGGTGATCACGGATCGTTTTACTGCCCACCCGCAGGTAGCCCGGGTGGGTGTTGATCACCGTGGTGGGCGTGACCAGGCCCTGCTCCATGGCGGCGGCGACGGTGAACGGCTTGATCGTGGAGCCGGGCTCGAACACATCGGTGACCGCCCGGTTGCGCAGGCTGCCGGTGTCCAGGTTGCCCCGGTTGTTGGGGTTGTAGGCGGGCTGGTTGACCATCGCCAGGATTTCCCCGGTTTTGATGTCCAGCACCACGGCGGAGCCACCGGTGGCCTTGAAGCGGCGGGTGGCGGCCAGCAGTTCTTTGTACGCCAGGTACTGCAGACGCAGATCCAAGCTCAGGGTAATATCCTGGCCCGGCGCGGCCGGCTCAAGCACTTCGATATCCTGGATCACCCGGCCGAGCAGGTCGCGCACCACTTTTTTGCGGCCCGGCTCACCGGACAACCGCTCTTCGAACGCCAGCTCCACGCCTTCCTGTCCACGCTCGTCGATATTGGTGAAGCCGACCACATGGCTGGCCACTTCGCCAGCCGGATAGTAACGGCGGTATTCGGTAAGCGGATGAATGCCGGGGATTTGCTTGTCGAGCACGGTTTGCGCCTGCTCCGGGGCCAGGCCACGGGCCAGGTAAATGAACTCTTTGTCTTTGTGACTGTTAACCCGACTGGCGAACGCCTCGCTGTCGATAATCGGGTTGTTGCCCAGGCGCGCCCACTGCGCCTGGTGTTCCAGTGCTTCACCGGGGTTCACCCACAGGGTGGTAACCGGCGTACTCACCGCCAGCGGTCGCCCGGCTCGATCCCTGATCACGCCGCGGTGAGCCGCCAAGGGCTCCACCCGCAGATTACGAATGTCGCCCTGGTGAGCCAGAAAGTCGTGCTGAACCACCTGCAGTTGCACCGCGCGCACCACCAGGACACAGGCGCAGCCGGCCCAGAACGTCAGCATGAATCGCCAGCGCAGGGAGCTGTTGGCCTGGCGCGCCGCCTTGCTGGCGGCTTTGCGCGTTGCCTTGGGTGTGGTTCTACGGGCGCCTTTCATGGCCGTATCAACACTCGCTCATCGGTTTTCGGTAATTTCATGCCCAGCTCTTCGCGAGCCAGGCGCTCCACCCGGGCGTAACTGCCCCAGGTGCTGTGTTCCAGCAGCAGTTGGCCCCAACGGGTTTCCAACTGCGCCTGTTGCCGCTGCGCCTGCTGGGCGCGGTCGGTGAGGCGGCGTGATTCGTGCACGCTATAGGCCACAGCCACCGCCGACGCCACCACCAGAACCAACAACAGCGGCGGCAACCAGGCGGCGGCGAGAACGGAACCCGGTGCCGGAGTCCGGGCGGCGCTCATGCCACTTTCTCCGCCACCCGCAGCACCGCGCTGCGGCTGCGCACGTTGACGCGCAGTTCGTCCTTACCGGCGTGGCGGGCCTTGCCCAGCGGCTTCAACCGCTGCGGCGGCTCTTCCATCATCGGCAACCCGCCGCGCCCTTTGGGCGCCTGGCCGGAGTGGTCGCGGATAAAACGCTTTACCACCCGGTCTTCCAGCGAGTGGAAGCTGATAACGACAAGACGCCCGCCGATGGCGAGCGTCTCCAGGGCCTGGTCCAGCGTGTTTCGCAACGCGTCCAGTTCCCCGTTTATATGTATGCGCAGGGCCTGGAAGCTGCGCGTCGCCGGGTGCTTGCCCGGCTCGCCCCGCCCCATCACCGATTGGATCAGGCTCGCCAACTGCACGGTGGTGCGAATCGGCTGCTGCTCGCGGCGCTCGCAAATCGCCCGGGCGATGCGCCGGGATTTACGCTCGTCACCGAACTGGTAGAGCACATCGGCGATCTGCTTCTCGCCGGCCCGCGCCAGCCAGTCGGCGACGCTTTCGCCGCTGTCCGGATCCATGCGCATGTCCAGGGGGCCGTCGCGCAGAAAGCTGAAGCCGCGCTCGGCGTCGTCCAGTTGCGGCGAGGACACGCCCAGATCCAGCAGCAGGCCGTCGATCGCCCGGCCCTCTTCGGCCACCAGCTCGCCCAGGCAATCAAAGCGGGCGCGGCGAATCCGGAAGCGGGCGTCTTCACCGGCCAGCTTCTCGCCTTCCCGCACCGCCTCGGGATCGCGGTCCACACCGACCAGACGGGCGCCGGCGTCCAGCCGCGCCAGCAGCGCGCGGCTGTGACCGCCGCGGCCAAAGGTGCCGTCCACGTACAAGCCGTCGGTTCGGGTGGGCCACATTTCCAGTACCTCCTCCAGCATTACCGGCTGGTGTTCGTACTGCTTGCTGTCGCTGTTCGCCATGGCCGGATGCCCTCTTTCCTTGACCGCTACATTTAGAAGGAGAGGGACTGCACGCTCTCGGGCATGGCGTCCTGATCCAAATCCTGTTGTTCCAACTGGTTCCAGGTTTCCTCGGCCCAGATTTCGAACCGGTGCATCAAACCCACCAACATGGTGTGTTTCTCCAGACCCACCACGGCGCGCAGCTCCGGCGGCACCAGCAGGCGGCCGTTGCCGTCCATGTCCATTTCCACGGCCTGCCCCAGGAAGCGGCGCTTGAGCGCGCGCACTTGGGTGTGGGCATCGCTTTGCGACGCCACCTGGCGGGCAATGTCGCGCCATTCGGGGAAGGGGTACATCACCAGGCAGGCGTCATAGGGGTGTTGCGTGAGCACAAGGCGGCCGCCGCAAGCGCTGTTCAGCGACTCGCGGTAGCGGGTCGGCACGGTAAGCCGACCCTTGGCATCTAGATTGAGCGCCGTACGCCCGTTGAACACTGGCCTTCCCCTTGCGATGGGATCCTTCCCACTTTGTGCGTTTCTGGCGGCGGGATGAAGAAATTTTCCCACTTCATCCCACTTTCCACCACAATGCGACACTCTAGGTCCACGGGAATTCCCAAGTCAAGCTCGACGGGATCGGCCAATGTAAAAGAAAGTCTTTGCAAATCAGTTTGTTAGCTGCGTCACAGTGGGGTCGGGACAGGTAGAGAGGGTGCGGGAGGGGGATAGTTGTCAACGTAATCAGGGCGCTGCGGGGTGCAGCTAAGGAATCACTTTAAGTGTTAGAATATTTTGGAATAAAAAAGACAGGAAATAAGAAAAAGAGCCCATGTTAAGGGTGAGTGCTGACTCTCGCCGCAGGCCGCTGATGGCGGCAAGGGGGCTTCAAGCTGCAAGCTTGAAGCTTCGAATTAGGTGGATCGGTCGATAAGCCGGGTTCTGTCGTGGACAGCCATTCATCTGGGACCCGTGTCGCCACGGGCCTCAAGCGACCTACCCGGACCCGGCGCGGGCCACGCCCATGGGTCCCTATTTGGTCTTGCTCCGGGTGGGGTTTACCCTGCCACCGCTGTTGCCAGCGGCGCGGTGCGCTCTTACCGCACCTTTTCACCCTTACCCGGTGGCTCGAAAGCCGCCGGGCGGTACCTTTTCTGCGGCACTTTCCGTAACCGCGCCGTCACCAGCGCGGCCCCCAGGCGTTACCTGGCACCCTGCCCTATGGAGCCCGGACTTTCCTCCAGCGGCTTGCACCGCCAGCGGCTGCCTGACCGATCCGGCGCGGATTCTAGCACGGCGCGCAGACGCAAGCACCGTAGGTCGGGTTAAGCGCAGCGAAACCCGACAAAAAGCCTCTGGAGCAGCCGCACCGCTGGTTGTCGGGTTTCGCTTTGCTCAACCCGACCTACAGGTCTTCCAGGTAGTTGTAGAGGTCTTGGCGTTTCAGCCCGGTGTGGGCGGCGAGGACGCGGGCGGCGCGGGACACCGGCAGTTCCGCCAGCAGGGCTTTGGCGAGGGCGCGGTCCTGCTCGCTGAGCTGTTCGCCGCGGGCGGCGGGCGACAGCACCAGCACCAGTTCGCCGCGGCGCTGGTCTTTGTCGCCGCGCACCCATTCCAGCAGTTCGGCGACCGGGCCCCGGCGCACGGTTTCAAAGCGCTTGGTCAGTTCCCGGCAGAGCGTCAGTTCCCGGTCGGCTTCGACCAGCCCGGCCAGGCTTTCCAGCAGCGACACCACCCGGTGCGGGGCCTCGAAGATCACGCTGGTGACGTCCAGACCCGCCAGCCGGCGCAGGGCGTTTTCGCGGGCGGCGCCCTTGGCGGGCACGAAGCCCTCGAACAGGAAGCGGTCGCTGGGCTGTCCGGATACCGCCAGCGCCGCCAGCAGCGCCGATGCTCCCGGCACCGGCACCACCGGCACGCCGGCGTCCTGGCAGGCGCGCACCAGCCGGTAGCCGGGATCACTGACCAGCGGGGTGCCGGCGTCGCTGATCAGCGCGCCGCTTTCGCCGCCGCGCAGGCGGGCCACCAGTTCCGGGCTGCGCTCGGCCTCGTTGTGATCGTGGCAACTGATCAGGCGGGCCTTGATGCCCAGGTGGTTGAGCAACGTCTGGCTGTGCCGGGTGTCTTCGGCGGCGATCCAATCCACCTGGCCAAGCACCTCGAGGGCGCGGCGGGAAACGTCGTCCAGGTTACCGATGGGTGTGCTGACCACATACAAAGAGCCGCTCATGGGGGGCGTTTTCCTGATCGGGTGTCAAGAGTTGTGTGATGGCGCCGACCGGTTCCGCAATAGCGGGCCGCCGGGGGTGATTCGAGACTTGCAAAACGCCTACAATAGCGGCTTCTTTCCCGAAGTAGCAAAGGGGTTCCCCAGAGCCATGGAATTACGACAGGCCCGTCTGGCCGCAATGGCCCTCGTTTTGGTCCTTGCCGGCTGTTCTCAATTACCGAGCCCGAACGGCTCGACCGTCAAGGAATCCCCGCCCCTTCGCGAAGCGCCGCAACAGATCAGTGACGCCAGCGATCGGCTGGCGCAACTGGCGGAGCCGGTGCGCACCGACACCGCGCTCGCCTGGGCACGTTACTACCTGGTCAACGAGCGTGCCGACGCCGCCGGCGCGTTGCTCGACCAGGTGGGCGACGGCGCCCTGTCCCGGGACCAGCGTTTTCGCTGGCTGCAACTGCGCGCGCAATCCTGGATGGCCGAGCAGCAGGCGGACCGGGCGGTGGCGTTGCTGGACGATTACCGAGGCGACATCGACAGCTTCGATGTGCAGCGTCGCGCCAAACTGAACCTGCTGCGCGCCGACGCCCTGGCCCTCAACGGCGAGCTGATGAAAAGCCTGCGGCAACGGGTGGCGGTGGACCCGCTGCTCAATGACGACGACCAGGAATACAACCGCGAGCTGACCTGGGAAGCGCTGATGCACTTACCGCTGGAGACCCTGGAAACCCGCGCCGAGGATACCTCCGGCGAGCTGCGCGGCTGGCTGGAGCTGGCGCTGCTGTACCGCGACCCGCAGGCCAACATCGACAGCCAGGTACAGCGGCTGGCGCGCTGGCGGGAAACCTGGCCCGACCACCCGGCGGCCCGCCAGTTGCCGGAGACGGTACGGGCGCTGGAGCGCGCCGCCCGGGAACGGCCCCAGCGCGTTGCCGTGCTGCTGCCCGAGAGCGGCCCCCTGGCGCCCGCCGCGGAGGCGATTCGCGACGGCATGATGACCGGTTATTACAGCGCCGAGGAAGCGGGCAACCCGACCCCGGACCTGCGTTTCTACGATGTCAGCGATGCCAACGTGCGCTCGGTGTTCCAGCGCGCCGTGAATGACGGCGCTGAATTCGTGGTCGGCCCGCTCTCCAAGGACAATGTGGCCGAACTGGCCGGCATGGGCACGCCGCCGGTAACGGTGCTGGCGTTGAATTATCTGGATCAGGGCAGCGAGAACGCGCCTGTTTTCCAGTTCGGCCTGGCGCCGGAAGACGAAGCACGGCAGATCGCCCGCCAGCGCCTGGAAGCCGGTGACCGGCTGGCCGGCGTGCTGTATCCGCGCAGTGCCTGGGGCCAGCGCGTGGCCGAGGCGTTCGTGGCCGCCTGGCAGGACGGTGGCGGCCGGATCGTGGTGCAGAGTTCGTTCACCGAGGACAGCATCGGTGCAACCGTGGAGAGTCTGCTGGACACCGCACGCGCCGAAAAGGATCCGCGCCGCGATACGTCGTTCTCCGACCCGCATTCCGGACGGCCGGAAGAACGGCCGCAAAGCCTGGATTTCCTGTTCCTGGTGGCCGACCCGGACGAGGGTCGCCAGATCAAACCGGCGCTGAATTTCCACTACGCCGGGGACCTGCCGGTGTTCGCCACTTCTTATATTTACGACGGCACCCCGGCGCCGCGCCGGGACCAGGATCTTGACGGCGTGCACTTCCTGGACATGCCGTGGATTCTTTACGAAGGCACCAAGCTGCACCGCATGGCCGAGGAAACCTGGCCGGACGGCCACGGGCGCTACGCCCGACTGTTCGCCATGGGCGTGGACGCCTACCGGTTGCAGGCGCGGCTTTATCTGCTGCGCAACCTCCCCGGCAGCGCCCTGCCCGGCATCACCGGCACCCTGCGGCTGGACGGCGCGCGGCTGGTGCGCGAATCGGACTGGGCGGTGTTTCGGGATGGGATAGCGGTGCCGGTGCCGGTGCCACGGGTAAGCGACGAAAGCCTGAATAGCACGCAGTATTAAGCACGAGGAGGTTTTCTATGTACTGGCGCAAGGAACGCGGCCAGAGAGCGGAACACCGGGCACGGCGTTGGCTGGAACAGCAGGGCCTGGTGCCGGTGATGGCGAATTATCAATGCCGCCTGGGCGAGGTGGACCTGATCATGGACGACGGCGACACGCTGGTGTTCGTGGAGGTCCGCTGGCGCGCTTACCGCGGTTACGGTGGTGCCCTGGCCTCGGTGGACGGGCGCAAGCAACGCCGCCTGATTCTCGCGGCGCGGCACTATTTGGGCCGCTACCCTTATCAAGCACAACGGCCCTGCCGCTTCGACGTCATGGGCCTGGAGCCGGATGAACACGGCGAAGTCCGTTATCATTGGGTGCAAAACGCATTTTACGGAGACCAGTAATGAGTGTGGACCGCATCAGACAGTTGTTCGCCGAGAGCATGGAGACCAAAGCCAAGGCCGGCGAAGTGCTGCCCGAGGTGATCGCGGCCGCCGGCCAGGTGATGGTGGAATGCCTGCTCAACGGCGGCAAGATTCTCAGTTGCGGCAATGGCGGCTCCGCCGGTGACGCGCAGCATTTCTCCTCCGAGCTGCTCAACCGTTTCGAGATGGAACGCCCGGCTCTGCCGGCGGTGGCGCTGACCACGGACTCGTCCACGCTCACCTCGATCGCCAACGACTACAGCTACAACGAAATTTTTTCCAAGCAAGTGCGCGCGCTGGGCAACCCGGGTGACGTGCTGCTGGCGATCTCCACCAGCGGCAATTCCGCCAACGTGATTCAGGCGATCCAGGCCGCCCACGACCGGGAAATGAAAGTGGTGGCGATGACCGGCAAGGAAGGCGGCGAAATGGTGAACCTTTATGGCCCCGGCGACATCGAAGTGCGTGTGCCCGCCAGCTCCACCGCCCGTATTCAGGAGGTGCACCTGCTGGTGATCCACGCGCTTTGCGACTTTATCGATCAACAGCTTTTCGGAGGCTCTTGATGCGTCACTTTGCTCTACCGGCGCTGCTCGTGGTGCTGTTCGCCCTGTCTGGCTGCGCGGCCTTGACCAAGAACATGGCCCAGGAACCGGTCGACCGGGACCACGGCTCGCGCACCTTTGGCGCCTTCGTGGAAGACGCCAACATCGAACGCAAGATCAAGGTCAACCTCGCCCGCGCCAGCGAGGCGCTGGACCAGAGCCATATCGTGGTGGTGAGCTTTAACGGCAACGTGCTGCTGGCCGGGGAAGTGGCCAGCGAGGATTTGCGCGTGCAGGCGGAGAACATCGCCGCGCGGGTCCGCCATGTGCGTCATGTGCACAACGAACTGAAACTGTCCGGCGACAGCGGCTTCTTGTCCCGGGCCAATGACGCCTGGTTGACCACCAAGCTAAAAACGCGTCTGTTCGTCGACGGCGACGCCCCCGGCATGCGCACCAAAGTGGTCACCGTGAACGGTATTATCTACCTGATGGGCCTGCTGACCCATGAAGAAGCCGAGGCCGTGGTGGCGCAGGCCGTGGACGTAGGCGGCGCCCAGAAGATCGTTAAGATTATTGAGTATATTGATTAGGTGGGATGTCGGGTTACGGCCGTTGGCCTAACCCGACCTACTTCACCACTTTTAGGTGACTGCCCTTAGGGGGTTTGTCGTCGTCGCTGGGGTCGGTGGGGGTGGGCTCCGGGGGCGGCGTCTCCGGTTCGAAGGCCATGCCCTGACCGTTTTCGCGGGCGAACACCGCCATCACCGCTTCCATCGGCACGCGTACCGTGCGCGGCACGCCGCCGAAGCGGGCGGAAAAGCTGATTTCCTGATTGCTGGCTTCGAAATTGGTCACCGCCCGCGGGGCGATGTTGAGTACGATCTGGCCGTCCTGCACGAATTCCTGGGGCACTTCCGCCCCGGGGAAATGGGCATCCACCGCCAAATGGGTGGTCAGGCCGTTATCGCAGATCCATTCGTGCATCGCCCGTATCAGATACGGGCGATTGGGGGTCATGGCATCATTCATGGCTTACAGCTGGCGCAGTTCGCGCTCTGCTTCGGAAAGGCTGGCCTGGAAGGCGTCGCGGTCGAACAACCGCTCGGCGTAGTCCAGCAGCGGCTTGGCCTGCTTGGGCGGCAGCTCGATGCCCAGCGCCGGCAACCGCCACAGAATCGGACCGACCACGCAATCCACCAGGGTGAATTCCTCGCTCATGAAAAACGGCAGCTCGCTGAAGATCGGCGCGGTGGCGATCATCGCTTCGCGCAGTTCCTTGCGACGCTTGGTCAGCGCGGCTTCTTTCTCGGTGCCGGCCAGCAGGGCGTCCACGTGGGCGCACCAGTCGCGCTCGACGCGGTGAATCAGCAGGCGGCTCTGCGCCCGGGCCACCGGGTACACCGGCAGTAGCGGCGGATGCGGGAAGCGCTCGTCCAGGTACTCCATGATCACCGTGGACTGGTACAGGGTCAGTTCCCTGTCCACCAGGGTGGGCACTTCGTTGTAAGGGTTCAGTGAGGCCAGATCTTCCGGCTTGTCACCATTGTCCACATCGACGATATCCACGGTGACGCCTTTCTCCGCCAGAACGATCCGCACGCGATGGCAGTAATGGTCGTTCGGCGAGGAAAAGAAAGTCATTGAGGAACGTTTTGTCACCACACCCATGGTTGAATCATCTCCACGCTACGTCTCTATATAACACAAACAGGGTAGCCGCTTGCGCGGGTACCCTGTTGCTCGCTGAAAAGCGCTCCGGGCAGTAATTTCCGCCTAGTGAACGTCTTTCCAGTACTCTTTTTTCAGCAGGTATGCCGGAATCAGCAAAATACCCAGGAACACCAGCACATACACGCCGATGCGCTCGCGGGTGAGAGCCATCGGCTCCGCCGCGTAGGTCAGGAAGTTGGCAATGTCGCCCATATTGGACTTGAACTCTTCCTCACTCAACTCCTGCTGCATTTTGGCCATCACGTGGGGCATGCCCACGTTCGGAAATACATGGTTGTTGTACCCGTAAGGACGGGACTCGTCCTCATAGAAGCTGATCAGGTAAGAGTAAATCCAGTCCGGTGAGCGGTGGCGGGCGGCCAGGGTCAGATCCGGCGGCGCGGCACCGAACCACTGTTTGCCGTTCGCCTCGGTCATACCGTTTTCCATTGGATCACCGATCTTGTCACTGGTGAAGTTCAAGTGCTCCAGCACCAGTTCATCGGGAATGCCGAGGTCTTCACCCATGCGCCCGTAGCGCAGGTATTCCATACTGTGGCACCCCATGCAGTAGTTGACGAACAACTTGGCGCCGTTCTGCAGGCTCACCTTGTCCTGCAGGTTGATCGGCGCGTCCACCACATGTTCGTTACTGCCGCCGCCGGCGGCGAACGTCATCACCGGCAGGCAGCTGAAAAGCATTACCGCGACTAGCTTTCTCATCAGTGACCCCCCGTTACGCGTTCAGGAACCGGCTTGGCTTTCTCGAATCGGTGCGCCAGAGGCAGCCCGAAGAAGAAGAAGGCGAAGTAATAGACCGTGCCGATCTGCGCCAGGGTCTTCGCCAGACCCGTCGCCGGCTGAGTCCCCAGGTAGCCGAGCAGCACGAAGTCGGCGGCGAAAGCCAGCAACAGCAGTTTGCTCAACCAGCCTTTGTAACGAATCGACTTGACCGGGTGACGGTCCAGCCAGGGCAGCAGGAACAGCACCACGATGCCGCCACCCATGGCAATCAGGCCCCAGGCCTTGGATGACATGCCGAACCAGTCGATGGTGGTGGCCCGCAGCATGGCGTAGTAGGGGCCGTAGTACCACACCGGCGCAATGTGATCCGGCGTCTTGAGCGGATTGGCCGGCACGAAGTTGGGCTTCTCGATCAGGTAGCCGCCGCCGGTGGGGAAGAAGAAGACCACCACGGCGAAGATGATCAGGAAGATGATCACGCCGGGCAAGTCCTTCACGGTGTAGTACGGGTGGAACGGGATGCCGTCACGCGGGATGCCGTTCTCGTCCTTGTTCTGCTTGATCTCAACGCCGTCCGGGTTGTTGGAACCCACCTCGTGGAGCGCCAGAATGTGCAGGAACACCAGCGCCACCAGCACCAGCGGAATCGCCACCACGTGCAGGGCGAAGAACTTGTTCACGGTGGCGGTGGACAGCAGATAATCGCCGCGCACCCAGGTGGTCAGGGCGTCGCCGATCTCCTTGGCGTCCTTGGCATCGATGAACGGCAGAATATCAAAGGGAATCGCCCCGGCCAGGGAGATAATCACCTGCGCGCCCCAGTAGGACATGTTGCCCCAGGGCAGCACGTAGCCGAGGAAGCCTTCCGCCATCAGCGCCACGTAGATCAGCATGCCGAAGATCCACACCAACTCGCGGGGCGGCTTATAGGAGCCGTACAGCAGGCCGCGGAACATATGCAGGTAGACCACCGCGAAGAACGCGGACGCGCCCACCGCGTGCATGTAACGGATCAGCCAGCCCCACTGCACGTCGCGCATGATGAAGGCGACCGACTCGAAGCCCTGGCTGGGGGAATAGAACATGGTCAGCCAGATGCCGGTGATCAGCTGGTTAACCAGCACCACCATGGACAGCACGCCAAAGTAGTACCAGAAATTGAAGTTCTTCGGAGCGTAATACTCCGACATGTGCTTCTTATACGCGTTGACGACGGGGAGACGGGCGTCCACCCAGTCGATCAAACCGTTCACCATTCTCATCATGCCTGGGTCTCCCCTTCTTCAGAGCCGACGATAACCACGGCCTCGCTCAGGTAGGAATGGGGCGGCACGACCATATTGGTCGGCGCCGGCACGCCCTGGTAGACGCGGCCCGCCAGGTCGAACTTGGAACCGTGGCAAGGGCAGAAGAAGCCACCCTCCTTGAGTTCAACGGTGGGTTCTTCTTCGTACAGAGGAGAACACCCCAGATGCGTACAGATACCGATCAGAATCAGATATTCTTTTTTGATCGAGCGCCACAGGCTGGACGCGTAAGGAGGCTGCTGATCCACTTTGGACAGCGGGTCCTTGAGTTGGTCGTTGAGCGTGTCGAGTGCATCGATCGTCTCTTCGGAGCGGCGAATCACCCAGACCGGCTGACCTCGCCATTCCTGTACCACGCGCTGACCCAGCTCCAGCTTGCTGATATCCACCTGGACAGGAGCCCCCGCGTTTTCCGCTTTGGCGCTGGGCTGCCAGGATTTAACAAAAGGAACCGCCGCGCCTAATGCACCCGCGGCGCCGACCGCTGAGGTCAGGCCGATCAAAAAGGTGCGGCGGCTGGTGTTTACGCCGTCATTGCTCATTGAGAAGTTCTCCCCTTAAATCCCACGCTCGGGGGGTGATCCGAGACTCGAGGTCGGTCCTCGTGCTCCGGGCGGAGTAAGGCGGCGCAAATGTTAATGAAAAAGCCCACACCTGACAACCGGTTATTCCCCGCGCGCAAACCTCTAAACCCCTGATTCGCACACAAAAAAAGCCCAGCAAAGCCGGGCTTATTTTGGACGTAAAACGGCGCTGAACGGCCGTCTTAGCGCTTGGAGAACTGCGGACGCTTACGCGCCTTGTGCAGGCCTACCTTCTTACGTTCCACGGCGCGGGCGTCACGGGTGACGTACCCGGCGCGGCGCAGTGAACCGCGCAGCTCGCCGTCGTACTCCATCAGCGCACGGGTAATCCCGTGACGGATGGCACCGGCCTGGCCGTTGTTGCCACCGCCGCTGACGGTCACGTAGACGTCAAAACGGTCCAGCGAATCAGCCAGCTCGAGCGGCTGACGCACCACCATGCGGTTGGTGTCACGACCGAAATAAACGTCAAGCGGGCGACCATTCACGGTGATATTGCCGCTGCCCGGACGAAGAAAAACGCGTGCGGCGGCCGTTTTGCGGCGACCTGTTCCGTAGTCGGCGTTTGCAGTTGCCATCGACTGACCTCTTAGATTTCCAGCTGCTGCGGCTGCTGAGCAGTGTGCGGATGCTCGGTGCCGGCGTAGACTTTGAGTTTGCGCAACATGTCGCGGCCCAACGGGTTACGCGGCATCATGCCTTTAACGGCCTTCTCGATCACCAACTGAGGCTTGGTGTTGATCAGCGTCTCGAAGTTGGCTTCCTTGATGCCGCCCGGGTATCCGGTGTGGCGGTAGTACATCTTATCGGTGGCTTTTTTGCCAGTGACCGCCACCTTTTCCGCGTTGATCACAACGATGTAATCGCCGGTATCAACGTGCGGGGTGTATTCCGGTTTATGCTTGCCACGCAGCCGGGTGGCGACTTCTGAGGCCAGCCGGCCCAGCGTTTTGCCGGAGGCGTCTACCACATACCAGTCGCGCTTTACGCTTTCCGGTTTGGCGCTGTAGGTCTTCATGGGAGTCTTCCCTAAAAATTGTGCCCTGAATTCATAACGTTACGGGTAATACCAACCCTCCGGCGAGAGCCCGCCGGGCAAGAGGGTGCGAATTGTACTTAACGCCCCCGGCAAAGACAAGCGTAAAGACAGCCGCAAGCTACAGGCTGCAAGCTGCACGCAGGCCATGCCAGAGGGACGGCGACGGAGCATACCGCGATTCAGGGTACAGGATGCAGGATACAGCGCGGATTGACCGGGCTAGACGCGGAGAGGCTTTCGCTCCGCGCCGGACGCCAGACCTCGTAGCACACTCCCGACCGCGCCCCTGAATCCTGTATCCTGCATCCTGCATCGGGCGGCAAAGCCGCCCTCCGCCGCTTGCCGGCGCCGTTGAATCGCAGGAGAGAGCAATGGAATACCGCCCGCTGGGTAACACCGACCTGAAGGTGAGCAGCATCTGCCTGGGCACCATGACCTGGGGCAACCAGAACAGCGCCGAGGAAGGCTTCGCGCAGATGGATCTGGCCCTGGACCGGGGCATCAACTTCTTTGATACCGCCGAGATGTACGCGGTGCCCGCCAGCGCCGAAACCTCGGGGCGCACCGAGGAGATCATCGGCCAGTGGTTCGCCAAAACCGGCCACCGCGACAAAGTGGTGCTGGCCACCAAGGCCGCCGGCCCCGGCGACTACGTGAAACACATCCGCGGCGGGCCGCGCCTCAACCAGGATCACCTGGAGCGCGCCGTGGAAACCAGCCTGAAACGACTGCAAACCGACGTTATCGACGTCTACCAGCTGCACTGGCCGGAGCGCACCACCAACTATTTCGGCCGCCTGGGCTACAAACACCGGGAAGACCAGGACGCAGTGCCCATCGCCGAGACCGTGGCCGCTCTGAAAAAGCTGGTCGGCAGCGGCAAGATCCGCCATTGGGGCCTGTCCAACGAGACCCCCTGGGGCGCCATGACCTTTATCCGCGAGGCGGAAAAGATCGGCCTGGCGCCGCCGGTATCGATCCAGAACCCCTATTCCCTGCTAAACCGCAGCTTCGAAGTGGGCCTGGCGGAAGTGGCGCACCGGGAAAACGTGGGCCTGCTGGCCTACTCACCGCTGGCGTTCGGCCTGCTCACCGGCAAGTACCGCGGCGGCCAGCGGCCCGCCAACGCCCGCCTGACCCTGTTTCAGCACTTCGCCCGCTACACCAACGAGCAGTCCACCGCCGCCACCGAGGCCTACTGCCGGCTGGCCGAGGCGCGCGGCGTCAGCCCCACGCAACTGGCGCTGCAGTTCGTCACCACGCGCCCGTTCGTGACCAGCAACATCATCGGCGCCACCAACCTCAACCAGCTGCGCGAAAACCTGGACAGCGTCGACCTGCCCTGGGACAAGGACCTGGAAAAGGAGCTGAATGCGATCCACGACCGCTTCACCTACCCGGCACCCTGATACCCAGCCTTGTGCGAGCGGGCCCCATGACGCCCTGGTGATCGGCTCCGGCATCGGCGGCCTGCCGCTGGCTAAGCGCATGTTCGTCTGAAAGCCGGCCTGTCCGACCGAAGAGGCCCGCGTCGCCGAACCGGACGTCACGACGTCGCCGTAACCGCGATACGCCGACGCACCTTCACCACCGGCGTGCGCGCCGGGGTTGCCTCGGCTTTCCCGGCCGGCGCTTCGCCGAAGGCGCACACCACTTTCACCGATTCGGGGTCCAGTTCGCCCTGCGGCACCCCGTCCCTATTCTTCGGGTGCCCGCACCACACCCCCGGCCCGTAAGGCGTGCGTCTCGCCCGGGTGTTGCCATACCGACAGCCGCTGCAGCATTTCAATTTCATCCCTGACCTCCCTTCCTTGTGCTTTGTTATCCATGGTCATCCGTCCCCTTTTTTCACGGCGACCGTCGCCGTCTTGGGGGGAACCCAAAGACTCGCAGAGCACGGTAGGCGGAGTAAAGCGGATGTGCGGGTTCGGCAAGCGGGATTAAGACACGACCTCAGGAGGCCAGGGCTCGGAGCACGTGCCGCGGATCCTTCTGAATGGCGCGCAGGAGCGCCTTGGCGGGCCCCGTAGGCTCGCGGCGGCCTTGCTCCCAGTTGCGGAGTGTCGCCAACTGCACGTCGATCATTTTCGCGAATTTGGCCTGCGTGAGCCCCGTCGCCTGACGGATGGCTTTCACGTGCACCGCATCCACGGTGAACTCGCGCGAAGGCTGACGCTCCCCGCGCTGGATTTCGTCCATTTGCTGGACGCTTTCCATGAGGTCATCAAAGAGTTTGCTCATGGTGATTACCTCCAATGTTCGATGATTTGCTTGAGCGCTCTGCGCTCGGCCACGCTCAGGTCATCCTTTTCGCTCTTCGGGTAGATCAGCAGTAGAGCAATCTGCGAACGAAATAGTAGTAAATAACCCTGGCGCCACCCCGCTTCCCGCGCCCGCTGGATGCGACCCGAACCTTGCGGAGCCCGCCCGTCCCCTGGATCACATCGCCCATGTCCGGGCGGTTGCCGAGCTCCTGCTGGAAATCGGCATAACTCTCATCGTCGAGAAGACCGCGCAGGCGCTTGGTAAATATCGGGGTCTCAATGAAAATCATGACGAAAATGTACGCCAATGGCGTACAAAACGCAATATCCTCCAGCTCGTCATCTCGCCGCGTTTCAAGAAGCCACGGAGCAGCCAGATACTGTTGATATGGACAGTATTTTGGTGTTGGATGGGAGGTGCACATTAGAAGCGCTGCCTCCGGGTGTTAGCGCACCCGAAAGCAGCTAACCACAACAGACTGACAAGGAGTCCATTATGGCTGAGCGCAATCTTATGCCAGAGTATCGCGTAACCGAAAGACCCACCGGCAAACCGGCACGGGCATTCCCTTACTGGCGCACGCTAAAGGTACATCACAGCCGCGACAGCACCCCCTTCAAACCCCACCAGGGCTTCCAACCGGCGCCGCCGGCGGTTCCCAAAGTCCTCTTGAGAGGACAATGGCTGAGCGAAGCGGGTTTCGGCGCGGACACGTTGCTGGACGTGGAAGTGAGTGAGGGCCGCATCGTGCTTACCGCTGTGGTGAATTGAGGACGTATTCCGCCGGTTCATCTATCCTCACGGATGTGGGGAACATCCAAAAAAGGCGCGCAGAGAACGCTGCGCGCCCGGTTTATCACCAAACATGGGCATATAACTCTGGTCCCATGGCCTTCTTGGCACCGTACGGTTTATCCCTACAAATGCAGGGAACAGGGATCGTAGGCGCCGCCCTTGCCCCACCAACCCGACTTAACCCCGCAGGTGCGGGGAACACGAGAACACCAAAATCGAGTGGGCCCACCACACCGGTTCATCCCCGCAGGTGCGGGGAACAGCTCCAGTTCAGGACCGTGCATTCTCCCTCGCTCGGTTCATCCCCGCAGGTGCGGGGAACAGTCTAAATGTACATGATTGTTTTATAAGGGAAAATCGGGAGCCAGATTTTCCACCAAACATTCTGTACGAATTTTGACCACATTTTTAAAGAGCATTTAACTCGTATCTCAGTGTAGCCAATGCCCTCTTGCAACTACAGACAGGTTGCGAGCCTTTAGATTGGTTCGGTCGGTCGCTTGAAATCCGCCACGCTATTTCGGAGCACCTCAAGAGGAGAGCGCTGATTCCCGCGGTACCTGCGAACCTCCACAATGGGCCTGCCCTGGTCGGTCACCACCACGCTTGAGCCGGATTCCTCAATCTTTCGAAACAACTCCAGGGCCCGGGCCTTGAATTGTGACTTCGTCACCTGTTGAACATCCATTGCTGTACTCAGTTTCGCTTATATCTCGACGCGTTACACGATACAGTTGTGCCGCATTGATAGGGGAAGTCAATGATTAAAAGTTTCCGTCATAAGGGACTGCAGAGGTTTTTTACCACCGGCAGCACAGTCGGCATTCAGGCAAACCATGCCCCGAAACTCCGCCGCCAGTTGGCCCGACTCAACGTCTGTGCATCGCCGCAGGAGATGGATTCTCCAGGGTGGGGGCTTTACCCTCTGAAAGACGCCCTGACCGGTCATTACTCCGTCTGCGTCAGTGGTAACTGGCGGTTAACCTTTAAATTCAAGGACGGCGACGCCATCCTCGTTGATTATCAGGACGACCATTAGGAGGCCGCCATGGACATGTTCAATCCTCCCCACCCCGGGGAAACCCTGCGTGAGGATGTTCTTCCAGCCCTGGGCCTCAGCGTTACCGGGGCTGCGCGCCAGCAGGGAGAACCCGAAGACATTCGCACTGCGGTGTAGACGGTGCCGGCACAAACAAAAAAGGCGAACCCGAGGGTTCGCCTTTTTTGTGTCGTCCGGCACGCGAAGCGTATCGGACCGGTCTGTCGCGGCGGCGCTTAGAACTGGTAGTTCAACTGCGCGCCGATCACGTTGGCTTCCAGCTCGTAGGTGCCGTCGAGAACGGCGGGGGCACGGCTGTCTTTATAGATGTCGGCGTCGTCCACGAAGATGTGGGCGTAGGCGACATCGATGCTGACATTGTCTGTCGGCTTGAAGCCGGCGCCGATGGTGGCCCAGATGCGGTCGGAGTCCGGCGAGATGGCGGAGCGGTTGTCGCTGCTCTGGGTGGACTCTTCCTTGGCCAGGCCGAAGCGCAGCACGGTGTCGTTGTGCAGGGTATGACGCACGCCGGCGGAGTAGCGGGTGGTGTCTTCCCAGTTGAACTCTTCGATGGCCGGGTTGGGGATGGGGGCCGGGCCGGTGTGGTCGATGACCAGCTGATCCAGGCTGCTCCAGTCGGTACGTTCGACACTCAGCAGCAGTTGGGTGCGGTCGGTCAGGTCGCCGGCGTAGGAGAGCTGCAGCGCTGCGGGCAGGTCCAGGCTGGTTTTGCCTGAGTACTGCCCGGCCAACTGGTTAACGATAGGAGCCGGTACGCCAGGGAAGGCACCCGGCTTGAAGGTAATGTCACCGTCGATGTCGTAGCTGATTTCGGAGCGGTAGGCCACGCCGAAGTGGTTGTAGTCGTCGGGGCTGTAGGTCAGGCCGAGGTTCCAGCCGAAGGCGTCATCGTCACCTTCCAGACGGGTGGCGGCGTTTTCGATGTCGGCGTCGATTTGCTGGTAGTTGACGCCGGCGCCCAGGCGCAGGTTGTCGGTGAGTTGGATACCGACCGCCGGGTTGATGTTGAGGGTCTGCACGTCGGAGGTCTGGGCGTAGAAGTCACCGGAAGCCGGCACGCCGGTCGGCGACAGGGCGTTGCCCCAGTTGTCTTCATATTCGATTTTGGTGCCGAAGGGGGCGGTGATGCCCAGGCCGAAGGTGACGCGGTCGTTGAACGGCATGGCCAGGAAGGCGCTGCCGACGAACGGCTCGACGTCTTCGAAGTCACCGGGGCCGGAGGCGCCGTTGGCTTTGAAGGTGGTGTCGACCCACACCTGGTGGGTGGCGATGGACACCTCGGCGGAGTGCAGGCCGGCCAGGGTGGCGGGGTTGTACCATTGGTTGGTGGCGTCTTCACTGAGTACCGCGGAGCCGGCATAGGCGGTGCCCATGGCGGATACGGACTGATACGACACGCCAAAACCTGAAGCGGCGGCGGTACCGGATGCCAGTGACAGCACGGAACCGGCGATCAATGCGCCTCTTATTTTCATAGTGTTCTCCATCAAATCGAGCCTAAAACGGTGCCCTGCCCCGTCTTTCCGCTGGCGCGGGGCACCATAAAATTACCGGGTTTTACACCGATGGCGTAAGAATAAACTCGCACTCCTGTAGGGAGAAGGCGAGGAATGTAAAACTGGCGGTTTTTCGTGAAATAAAGGCGACCGGCCGGTCGCCTTTTTGCGTTGCTTTTGCCAAGGGTGCGGCGATCAGTCGGCCAGCAGGGCGCGGGCGATGATGTTCTTCATGATTTCATTGGTGCCGCCGTAGATGCGCTGTACACGGGCGTCGGCGTACATGCGCGCAATCGGGTATTCCCACATGTAGCCGTAGCCGCCGTGAAGCTGCAGGCACTCGTCGATGATCTCGCACTGCAGGTCGGTGACCCAGTACTTGGCGCCGGCGGCGGTGGGGATGTCCAGCTCCTTCTTGAGGTGCATTTCCAGGCAGCGGTCCACGTAGGCGCGGGCCACGTCGAGCTTGGTGCGTATCTCGGCGAGCTTGAACTGGGTGTTCTGGAAGTCGGCGACGCGCTGACCGAACGCCTTGCGCTCCTTCACGTACGCCAGGGTGTGCTCGAACGCGCTTTCCGCCATGGCCAGGCCGTTGATGGCGATGCCGAGGCGCTCCTGGGGCAGTTCCTGCATCAAGTAGATGAAGCCCATGCCTTCCTGACCGATCAGGTTTTCCACCGGCACTTTCACGTCCTGGAAGAACAGCTCCGAAGTGTCCTGGGCTTTCATGCCCACTTTCTTAAGGTTCTTGCCTTTCTGGAAGCCTTCCATGCCCTCTTCGACGATCAGCAGGCTGGTGCCCTTGGCGCCTTTGCTGGGGTCGGTCTTGGCCACCACGATCACGATGTCGGCGTTCTGGCCGTTGGTGATAAAGGTCTTGGAACCGTTGAGGATGTAGTGATCTTCGTCCTTCACGGCGGTGGTCTTGACGCCCTGCAGGTCGGAGCCGGCGCCGGGTTCGCTCATCGCGATGGCGCCGATCCGCTCGCCGGTGACCATCTTCGGCAGCAGGCGCTGCTTCATTTCTTCGGAACCGTAGTGCTCGATGTAGGGCGCCACGATTTCGGTGTGCAGGCCCCAGCCGATGCCGGTGAGGCCGGCGCGGGAGATCTCCTCGCTGACCACCACGCTGTAGAGGAAGTCGGCGTCGATGCCGCCGTACTCTTCGCTCACCATCGGGCAAAGGAAACCCTGCTCACCGGCCTTGCGCCACAGCTCCTTGGGCACCTGGCCGGTCTCTTCCCACGCTTCATGGTGGGGGATGGCCTCGTTTTCCAGGAACTTGCGAACGGTATCGCGGAACGTTTCGTGGTCGGAACTGAACAGGGTACGGGGGATCATTGGGCTCTCCGGTTGACTCGAACTGGAGACAGAGTGTCTAGCCCCCGGGAACCGGGGGCAATGACCAAAACGCTCAAGAAGCGGCTTGCGCCGGCCTAGGCCAGATGCTCGCGGGCCAGGTAGTCCTGGGATTGCATTTCCAGCAGGCGCGAGCGGGTGCGTTCGAACTCGAACTCCAGGCGGCCGCCGGCGTAAAGGTCTTCGATCGGGGTTTCCGCCGCCACCACCAGTTTCACGCCGCGGTCATAGAATTCGTCGACCAGATTGATGAAACGGCGCGCGCGGTCGTCGCTGCCGGCGCCCATGCGCTCCACGCCGGAGATCAGCACGGTGTGGAATTCCCGCGCGATTTCGATGTAGTCGTTCTGGCTGCGCGGGCCGTCGCACAGGGCGCGGAAGTCGAACCAGACCACGTCGTCGGTGGATTTCACCGTGGCGATCTTGCGCCCCTCCACCAGGATGTTGCCCTGGTCGCGATGGCGGCCGTGCTCGGGCGCGAGGGCGGCGAAGCGCTCGGCCATGAAGCGGTCCGCCGCGGCGCCCAGCGGGCAGTGGAACAGTTCCGCCTGCTCCAGCAGGCGCAGGCGGTGGTCGTGGCCGCCGTCCACGTTCATCACCCGGGTGTGCTGCTTGAGCGCTTCGATGGCGGGCAGGAACCGGGCCCGTTGCAGCCCGTCCTTGTAAAGGCCGTCGGGCTCGATGTTGGAGGTGGTCACCAGGGTCACGCCATGATCGAACAGGGTCTGCATCAAGGTGCCGAGGATCATGGCGTCGGTGATGTCGGTGACGAAGAATTCGTCGAAACACAGCACCCGATAGCGGGCCGCGAATGCCTTGGCGATGCTGGTGAGCGGGTTTTTTTCGCCCTGGCGGTCGCGCAGCTGGCGGTGCACTTTCTGCATGAAACGGTGGAAGTGCATGCGCCGCTTTTCCTCGAACGGCAGGCATTCGAAGAATACGTCCATCAGGTAGGTCTTGCCGCGCCCCACGCCGCCCCACATATACAGGCCCTTGTAGGGCTGGCGCTTGCTTTTGCGCAGCCGCGCCAGCAGCCCCTTGGCGGGCCGGTCTTCAAGCAGACGGTGGTACAGATGATCGAGCGCGCGGACCGCCTCTTCCTGGGCCGGGTCGCGCACGAATTCGGGGCGGGCCAGATCGGCCTGATACTTCTCGAGAGGCGTCATGATGTCCCGGGATGATGAACGGCGGATCAATGTAGCGTTCCCGGGCCAGGGTGACAAGACGGCCCGGGACACGCCCTGTCAGGGTAGCCGGGAGGCGGCCACTTCCCGCAGGTTGACCAGCTGGCCGTGGAAAAAGTGGCCGCTGTCCGGAAAACGGATCAAATCCGGCGCCAATACGGTGGTCTCCGCCCAGCGGAACACCTTGTCGGCGGGCACCACTTCGTCGTCTTCACCTTGCACCACGGTCACCGGGCAACCCACCTTCTCGATCGCCTCGAAACCGTAGTGGTGCACCGGCGGCGCCACCAGGAACAGCGCCGCCGGCGCCTCGCCGTTGGCGGCCAGCACTTCCGCGCCGCGCGCCGCCACGAAGCTGCCGAACGAGAAGCCGGCCAGCCACAGGGGCGTGTTGGGGTACTTCTTGGTGAGCCAGCGGTGCACGGCGATCAGGTCTTCCACTTCGCCGATGCCGTCGCTGTAGGCGCCCTGGCTTTCGCCGACGCCACGGAAGTTGAAGCGCAGGGCGGCGGCGCCGGCGTCACGGGCGGCGCGGATCAGGGTGGTCACCACTTTGTTGTCCATGGTGCCGCCGAATTGCGGATGAGGGTGGCAGACGATGGCGATCATGGCAGGGTTTTCCGTTTCCCCTTCGAGCACCGCTTCCAGGGTGCCTTCCGGACCCTCCAGGGCCAGCCGGTCACGACTCATGGTTTCCTCCCGATACAATTTCCGGGCCGCTTTTCTTGGCGCGGCAACTAGGACTGTGCTGCAATGTGCTGGCTAAGGAGTATGACATGGATATGCTGACAACCCACCTGCTCTCTTTCCTCGCCGGCCTGGTGGCCGGCGCCGCTGCTTTATACTGGCTGCTGCCCGCGCGGCGCCAGGGCAGCCAGTTGATTCGCGAGCGCGACGAAGCCCGCAATGCGCTCAACCACTACCGCGATCGGGTAGACCGCCATTTTCTGGAGACCGCCGACCTGGTCAACGATTTGACCCAGTCGTACCGGGCGGTGCATCAGCACCTGTCCCAGGGGGCCCACGGCTTGTGCAGCGAAGCGGGGCGCCGCAAGGCGGCGGCGAAGAGTCTGGACGCGGCCTTCGAGCCGGATACGCCGGCGTCGCAGCCGCTGGATTACGCCCCCAAGGCTCAGGGCACGCTGTCCGAGGATTTCGGGCTGGGCAAGAAAAAAGCGGACGGGCCCTACAGCCCGGTGGGCGACGACGAGGAAGAGGAGCCCTCCGTGGTGGTGGCGCCGCCACGCGATTACGCGGATGTGGGCAGTGATGACGACGACAGCGACAAGCCGCGCTAATAAAAAACCCGGCCTTGAGCCGGGTTTTTTATTAGCGCCGAACCGTAGGTCGGGTTAGGCCAAAGACCGTAACCCGACAGACCGTGTCGCACAAGCTTAGCGGGCCGAGTGGCCTTTCAGCTCCACCTTCACTTTTTCGTGCTCTTCCAGGCCCTGGTAGTAGCGGCGCAGCACTTCCAGCACTTCCGGACGGCTGAAGTTATCCGGCACCTCGCCGCCTTCGCTGAGCAGCTTGCGCAGCTTGGTGCCGCTGACCAGCACGCGGTCGTCGGCGGTGTGTGGGCAGGTGCGCATGCTGGCCATGGTGCCGCACTTGTCGCACCAGAAGGTCCAGTCGATTTTCAGCGGTTGGGTGATCAGCGCGTCGTCGGGGATCTCATCGAAGATGTGGTGGGCGTCGAACGGCCCGTAGTAATCGCCCACACCGGCGTGGTCACGGCCGACGATCAGGTGCGAGCAGCCGTAGTTCTGACGGAACAGGGCGTGCAGCAGCGCCTCGCGGGGGCCGGCGTAGCGCATGTCCAGCGGGTAGCCGGACTGCACCACGGTGTTTTCCACGAAGTAATGCTCGACCAGGGTGCCGATCGCTTCCTGGCGCACTTCCGCCGGAATATCACCGGGCTTCAGGTTGCCCAGCAGCGAATGCACCATCACGCCGTCGCAGATTTCGATGGCGATTTTCGCCAGGTGCTCGTGGGAGCGGTGCATGGGGTTGCGGGTCTGGAAGGCGGCCACGCTTTTCCAGCCGCGCTGGTCGAACATGGCGCGGGTTTCGGTGGGGGTCATGTAGATGCCGGCGTACTTCTGCGGGAAGTCGCCCTGGCTGAACACCTTCACCGGACCGGCCAGGTTGACGTCGCCCTGGGCGAGGACCATTTTTACGCCCGGGTGCTCTTCGTCGGTGGTCTTGAACACCTGCTGGCACTCGTGGGCCTTGTCGATGGTGTACTTCTCGTTGACCACCATGGCGCCCATGATGTCGCCGTTGTCATCCACCAGCGCCACTTCGGCGCCGTCGGCCAGGCCGTCGGCGGTGGCCTGGTCGGTGGACAGAGTGATCGGGATCGGCCAGAACACGCCGTTGGCCAGCGCCATGTTGTCGCACACGCCCTGCCAGTCGGCCTTGCCCATGAACCCGTCCAGCGGGGTGAAACCGCCGATGCCGAGCATGATCAGGTCGCCGCGCTCGCGGGAACTGAGGGTGATTTTCGGCAACGCCTCGGCGGCGGCCAGCGCGCTTTCCCGTTCCGCGCCTTCCAGCAGCAGAATGTTCAGCGTCTCGCTGCCGTGGGGTTTCACCAATTGCGACATGTTCACTCCCTAAATGGTCGGTTGTGTCTGTGATGGCGGCGAATTATACCGGCCCGTGTCCGGGGCCCTCCACCGCTGCTAAGAACTTTCGGTTTGGTGCTTATAAGATAAGCTGCAAGCTTCAAGCTACAAGCTGCAAGCTGGCCGTGCTAGAGTCGGGGCCATGCCGCTGCCCGGACGCTGGCAAGTTGAAAATCAGCCGTGCCGGCGGTGGGGCCGTGCGACCGTTGGCCGCGATACAGGATGCAGGATTCAGGATACAGGGGCGATGCTTGAGCGGGTTTATGCGGCGTTGCTTTTCTGCAAGGCTTAAATTGCGCTGAAGCAATTTAGCGCGGCGTAGAGTCGGGCCGTTCTCTCCCGCCTGTCCCGCGCTGCATCCTGTATCCTGCATCCTGTATCGGTCGGCGAAAGCCGTCCCCGGCCTGGCCGCCAGCACGGTCCGCCTTTTTCAACTTGCAACTTGCTAACGCCTGGGCAGCGGCACGGCCATTACTCCAGCACGGCCAACTTGCAGCTAATCACGCCCAGGGCACGCGCAGCTTGACCGGCGCCGGCTCCAGCTCGATGTCGGCGGGCAGCCAGCCGACCGGGTCGCCGTCGGCCTGGACCGGCTCCAGGCTGGCGGCGGTGACGGTGACTTTTTCGGCGCTCAGCGAGGCCACGCCGTCGACACGCTCCATGCGCCCCACCACCAACGCCGCCAGGCAACGCAGCAGGAATCCCAGGCCCGGGCGCTGGAACATCAGCACCTGCAGGCTGCGCTTGGAAAGCCCCGCATCGCGGCTGAGCACGAAGCTGCCGCCGTAATAGCGACCATTGGTGATCACCGCCGAAAAGCAGTCCAGCGGACGGCCATCCACGGTGATCCGGTATCGCACCTGACCGTAGCGGAACAGCTGGCGGATCATGCTGATCACATAGGCCAGCTTGCCCAGCCGGCGCTTCAGGATCAGGTCCACCTGGTCGACCACCCAGGCGTCGTAGCCGATGCCGGCCATCACCATGAAGCGGCGGCCGTTCAGCCGCGCCGGGGTGACGTGCAGGGTGCGCCCCTCGAGCACCACCTTGGCGGCGGCTTCCGGACGCCGGGGTATCGACAGCTCCCGGGACAGCACGTTGGCGGTGCCGATCGGAAACAGCGCCAGCGACACGCCCGGATGAAGGCCGTTGATCACGTCGTTGGTGGTGCCGTCACCACCGGCCGCCACCACGCACTCGCCCTGATCCTCCAGGCCACGCAGATAGCGGGTGGCATCCCCCGGGGCGCGGGTGTGGTAAAGCCGCACCTTGCCACCGCCCTCTTCCAGCGCGCGCACGAAATGGCGCAGCCGCCGCTCCCTGCCGCCCCCGGCGGTAGGGTTGTAAATCACCGTGATGTTCATGCGTTCCCGTACTGCCGAAGAGGTGCTGCCCTACACCGGGTTATCAATGTCGATGAAGATGTGTTCCAGGCCATATTCATCGGCGAGCCAGTCGCCCACCGCTTGCACCCCGTAACGCTCGGTGGCGTGGTGGCCGCAGGCGAAGTAATGGATGCCGGTTTCGCGGGCGAAATGGGTAGTGGGTTCGGAAATCTCACCGCTCAGGTAGGCGTCCACGCCCAGGGCGCGGGCCTGTTCGATAAAGCCCTGGGCGGCGCCGGTGCACCAGGCCAGGGTTTCGATTTCGTCCTCGCCGTCGCCGATGTGCAGTGCTTCGCGGCCCAGCACCGACTCCACGTGCACGGCGAAATCGCGGGCGCTCATCGGGTCGTCCAGGCGCCCCACATTGCCGATGGACAGCGGGTTGTCCGCCTCCATGCCGCCTTCGACGCGCAGCCCCAGCCGCCGCGCGAGCTGGGCATTGTTACCCAGTTGCGGGTGCGCATCCAGCGGCAGGTGGTAAGCGAACAGGCTGATGTCGTGGCGCAACAGGCTTTGCAGGCGCTGCTTTTTCATGCCGCGCACACGCTGGTCTTCGTTTTTCCAGAAGTAGCCGTGATGCACGAAGATGGCGTCCGCCTCTTCGACGATCGCCGCATCGATCAACGCCTGGCAGGCGGTAACGCCGGTCACCAGGCGCCGCACCTGCTCACGGCCTTCCACCTGAAGCCCGTTGGGGCAGTAGTCGCGGAAACGATGAGGCTGCAGCTCGTCGTCGAGCACACGCAGCAAATGATCGCGTTTCAGCATGGAGGTCTCCCTGCTACTATTGCGCGCAGTCTACATGATTCGCGGGGGCGGAGGCTTGGATAAGTGGTAACAGGCCCGTTATTGAAACTGTTTCGTTTTCTGGCATTGCCGGTGGCCGCCGGCCTGGTCGCCGGCCTGGCGGTGCTGTGGTGGTACGAGCACGGCCCGGGTAGGCGCGACGCCAGTGCGCCGGTGGCCGCCAATGCCCCCCGGGCGGACAGCTATGCCTATGCGGTGACCCGGGCGGCGCCCGCCGTGGTCAACGTCTACACCACACAGATCGTCACCCGTGGCGGAGGGCAGTTCAGCGACGACCCGCTGTTCAACCGCTTCATGGAACGGCCGCGCCGGGAGCGCGCTCTGGCCAGCTTGGGCTCCGGGGTGCTGGTGTCGTCCAAGGGTTATGTGCTGACCAGCTACCATGTGATCCGCGACGCGGATGAAATCCTGGTCGCCCTGCGCGACGGCCGCGACGCCCCCGCGCGGGTAGTGGGCACCGATCCGGAGACCGATCTGGCGCTGTTGCAGATCGCGCTGGAAGACCTCCCGCAGATCGAGCTGAACGGCCCCCAACCGGTGAGCGTGGGCGATGTGGTACTGGCCATCGGCAACCCGCTGGGCGTCGGCCAGACGGTATCCATGGGCATCGTGAGCGCTACCGGGCGGTCCCGTTTAGGTATCGCCACGTTCGAAAATTTCATCCAGACCGATGCTGCCATCAACCGGGGCAACTCCGGTGGTGCATTGATTGATACACGCGGGCACCTGATCGGCATCAACACCGCCATCCTGTCTTCGGACGGTAACTGGCAGGGGATAGGCTTCGCCACCCCGGCGTCGATCGCCAGCAAGGTGATGTCGGACCTGATCGAACATGGCCGCGTAATCCGCGGCTATCTGGGCGTCACGGTGCAGGACATCACTCCAACCCTGGCGGAAACCTTCGGCATGAACGACGTGATCGGCGGCGTGGTCACCGAGGTGGTGTCCGACAGCCCGGCCCAGAAGGCCGGTCTGCGGGCCGGCGACGTGCTGGTGGGCGTCAACGGCGAGACCATGAAAGACGGCTACGAGGCGATGAACCGCATCGTGGGCGCCCAGCCAGGCACCACACTGACCCTCAACGTGCTCCGCAACACGCAGCAGCTGTCGCTGGACGTCACCATCGGCACCCGCCCGCCGGCCGGCGAATAAAAAGCGGCAAGCTGCAAGCAGGCCGTGCTGGAGTACGGCCTGCTTGGAGAGCTTGGAGCTTGCTGGCTGGCTCAGCGGAGAATGTCTTCCAGGGCTTCGGTGAGCTCCCGGTTCTGGTCCGGTAACCCCACGGTGATCCGCAGGTAGTCCTGAATGCGTTCGGGTTCGCCGAAGTGGCGGACGATGATACCGCGCTCGCGCAGCGCCGCCGCCAGATCGGCGCCGGTGCGGGTGGCGTGGCGGCAGAACAGGAAATTGGCCGCCGAAGGCAGCACCTGGAAACCCATGGCCTCCAGGCCGCGGCGCAGGGTTTCGCGTTCCTCGATCACCAGCTCGCGGCCGCGCTGGAAAAAGTCCTCGTCCTCGAAGGCGGCCTTGCCGGCGGCAATGGCCAAACGGTCCAGCGGGTAGGAATTGAAGCTGTTCTTGATGCGCTCCAGCCCTTCGATCAGTTCCGGATGGCCCACCGCGAAGCCGATGCGCACGCCCGCCAGTGACCGGGACTTGGACAACGTCTGGGTGACCAACAGATTGGGGTGCCGGTCGACCAGCGCAATGGCGCTGTCGCCGCCGAAATCCACGTAGGCTTCGTCCACCACCACCACCGAATCCGGGTTGGCCGCCAGCACGGTCTCAATGGCCTCCAGCGGCAGCACCCGGCCGGTGGGCGCGTTAGGGTTGGGGAAGATGATGCCACCGTTTGGGGCGGCCTCGGAAGCGACATAGTCCGATGGCTCAATGGCCAGGTCGTCGTCGAGCGGCACCGGGCGGTAGTCGATGTCGTAGAGCCCGCAGTACACCTTATAGAAGCTGTAGGTGATGTCCGGGAACAGCAGCGGGCGGTCCTGCTTGAACAGCCCGTAGAAAATATGTGCCAGCACTTCATCAGAACCGTTGCCGACGAACACCTGGTCGCGGCCGACGCCGTGGTAGGCGGCGATGGCGTCCTTGAGCTCGCCGGCGTCCGGGTCCGGGTAGAGACGCAGCCGGTCGTCGGCGGCGGCGCGGATCGCCTCGATCACTTTCGGCGACGGCCCCAGCGGGTGCTCGTTGGTGTTGAGCTTCACCAGCCGCGCCATTTTCGGCTGCTCGCCGGGCACGTAGGGTTCCAGGTCGCGAACGAACGGGCTCCAGAATTTGCTCATACCGGCTTCTTGATCCTCATTTCGGCGCTGCGGGCGTGGGCGGTGAGGCTCTCCGCGCGGGCCAGCACCGAGGCGATCTTGCCCAGCTCGCTGGCGCCCTCCGGGGAGCAGCCGATCAACGAGCTGCGCTTTTGAAAATCGTACACGCCCAGCGGCGAAGAGAACCGCGACGTGGCGCTGGTGGGCAGCACGTGGTTGGGCCCGGCGCAGTAATCACCAAGCGCCTCCGGGGTGTGGCGGCCCAGGAAGATGGCGCCGGCGTGGCGCACTTTCTTCGCCCAGCTTTCGGCGTCGTCCAGGGACAATTCCAGGTGCTCCGGGCAGATCCGATTGACCACGTCCATGGCCTGGTCCAGGTCGTCCACCTGGATCAAGGCGCCCCGGTTGGCCATCGAGGTGCGGATCACGGTTTCCCGTTCCAGGGTCGGTGCCAGGCGCTCCATGGCCTCTTCCACCCGGGCGAGGAAATCCGCATCCGGGCTGACCAGGATCGATTGCGCCTCCTCGTCGTGCTCGGCCTGGGAGAACAGATCCATGGCGATCCAGTCCGGGTCGGTTTTGCCGTCACAGACCACCAGAATCTCGGACGGGCCGGCGATCATGTCGATGCCCACCTTGCCGAACACCTGGCGCTTGGCCTCGGCCACATAGATATTGCCGGGGCCGACGATCTTGTCCACCGCCGGCACTGTCTCGGTGCCGAACGCCAGCGCGCCCACCGCCTGGGCGCCGCCCAGGGTGAAGAAACGCTCCACGCCGGCCACCGCCGCCGCCGCCAGCACCATGTCGTTGAGCTCGCCGTCCGGCGCCGGGCTGACCATGACGATTTCACCGACGCCGGCCACCCGGGCGGGCAGCGCGTTCATCAGCACCGAGCTGGGATAGGCGGCCTTGCCGCCGGGCACATAGATGCCGGCGCGGTCCAGCGGGGTGACTTGCTGGCCCAGCAAGGTGCCGTGGGCGTCGCGGTAGTGCCAGGAATCCTGTTTCTGGCGGGCGTGGTAGTCACTGACCCGTTCGGCGGCCGCTTCCAGGGCCCCGCGCTGCTCGGCGGGCAGGCGCTTCAATGCCGCTTCCAGTTGCGCGCGCTCCACGGTCAGGTCCGCCATGGATTCGGCGTCGCGACGGTCCAGGCGGTTGGTGTACTCCACCACCGCCGCGTCGCCCCGGCTGGCCACGTCACGCAAAATACCGCGCACCCGCTCGCCCACTTCGTCGTCGCGCTCTTCGCTCCAGGCGGTGAGCGCCATCAGGCGGGGAACGAAATCCGCGTCGCTGGCGTTTAAACGGTTGGTCTTCATGCTGTTTCCCGGCGTTGCACCACGGCCTGTTCGAGTTTATCAAGAATCGCCTGGATCGCGGCGTGACGGGTTTTCATGCTGGCCCGGTTGACCACCACCCGCGAGGACACCTGGGCGATCAGTTCGGTGGGCTCCAGGCCGTTGGCGCGCAGGGTGTTGCCGGTGTCGACGATATCCACGATGCGGTCCGCCAGCCCCACCAGCGGCGCCAGCTCCATGGCGCCGTAGAGCTTGATGATTTCCGCCTGCTTGCCCTGCTGGGCGAAATACTGGCGCGCCACGTTGACGAACTTGGTGGCCACCCGCAGGCGCCCGCTCACCGGCGGCGCGTCCTTGAGCCCGGCGACCATCAACTTGCAGCGGGCGATCTCCAGGTCGAGCGGCTCGAAGATGCCCTCGGCGCCGTTTTCCATCAGCACGTCCTTGCCGGCCACGCCCAGGTCGGCGCCGCCGTGCTGCACATAGGGCGGCACGTCGGTGGCGCGGATGATGATGATCTGCACATCGTCGCGGGTGGTGTCGAAGATCAGCTTGCGGGACGCGGACGGATCTTCCAGCAGCTCGATGCCGGCGTGTTTGAGCAGCGGCAGCGTCTCTTCAAGAATGCGGCCCTTGGACAGGGCGATGATCAGCGGTTTCTCGGACATGTCGGTTTCCATCGGCGCCGTGATTCAGCCGGGTACACGGCGGATCACGGCGCCCAGCGATTGCAGTTTCTCCTCGATGCACTCGTACCCCCGGTCGATATGATAGATACGCTGCACGGTGGTGTCGCCCTCGGCGACCAGGGCGGCGATCACCAGCGACGCCGAGGCGCGCAGGTCGGTGGCCATTACCGGCGCGCCGGTGAGGCCGGTGACGCCGCGACAAATGGCGGTGTTGCCCTGCACCTCGATGTCGGCGCCCATGCGGTTCATTTCCTGCACATGCATGAAGCGGTTTTCGAACACCGTTTCGACAATGGTGCCGACGCCTTCCGCCACCGTATTGAGGGCGGTGAACTGGGCCTGCATGTCGGTGGGCATGGCCGGGTACGGCGCGGTACGCAGGCTCACCGACTTGGGCCGGCGGCCTTCCATGTCCAGGCTGATCCAGTTGTCGCCGGTTTCGATCTTGGCACCGGCTTCCTTAAGCTTCTGCAGGACCGCGTCGAGCAGGCTGGGATCGGTGTCCTTGCACTTGATGCGACCGCCGGTAATGGCCGCGGCGATCAGGTAGGTGCCGGTTTCGATGCGGTCGGCGATCACGTCATGGTGGCAACCGCCCAGCTTGGGCACGCCTTCCACGGTGATGGTGTCGGTGCCGGCGCCACTCACCTTGCCGCCCATGCGGTTGATGAAGTTGGCCAGATCCACCACTTCCGGTTCGCGGGCGGCGTTTTCCAGCACCGTGGTGCCGTCCGCCAGGGATGCGGCCATCAGCAGGTTTTCGGTGCCGGTCACGGTGACCGTGTCCATGATGATTCGCGCGCCTTTCAGGCGGCCGTTGGATTTGGCGTGCACGTAACCGTTGGCCACCACGATCTCCGCGCCCATGGCCTCCAGGCCGCGCAGGTGAATGTCCACCGGGCGCGAGCCGATGGCGCAGCCGCCGGGCAGCGACACCGAAGCTTCACCGAAGTGGGCGACCATCGGCCCCAGCACCAGGATCGAAGCGCGCATGGTCTTGACCAGTTCGTAGGGCGCGGTGAGCTCCTGGATGGTGTTGGGGTTCACTTCCACGTTGAGCTTGTCGTCGATCACCACGTGCACGCCCATGCGGCCGAGCAGTTCGATCAGGGTGGTCACGTCCTGCAGATGAGGCAGGTTGCCCACCGTGACCGGCTCGCCGGCCAGCAGGGTGGCGGCCAGAATCGGCAGCGATGAATTCTTGGAACCGGAAATGCGGATTTCGCCGTCGAGGCGCCGGCCGCCGGTGATGATCAGTTTGTCCATGGAGCTTCCTAGGCGGAAAAGACGATACGGTCAGGCAAGGCCCATTTTCTGGGCTTTTTCCCACTCGGCACGGGTAAATGTCTTGATCGAGACGGCATGAATGGAATTATCAGCGATCTGCGGATTGATGCAGCTGTAGACAAGCTGCTGTTTCTTCACCGGCATCAGGCCCTCGAAGGCATCGGATATCACGCGGATCAGAAAGCGGTCGCCTTCCCCTTCCACGGCCACATCGGCATCCTCGAAACCGGCTTCCACCAGCGCCTTCACGTCTTCCGACTTCATGATCACTCCTCGTTTCAATGAACGGGCAATGATACGCGAGGGCGCGGTGACTTGTCATGGCGGGGGCACCCGCCGGCCCCGGTCAGGAACCCTGGCCGGTCTCCACGTCAACTTTCTCTTCCAGATCCGCGTTCTCCGCGGACCAGCTTTGAATCACCTTGTCCAGGTCCCCGTGTTGCTGCATGGACTGGGCGAACTGGGCCCGGTAAATGTCACGCAGATCCAAACCGTTGACGTAGACATTGACCACTTTCCACTGATCGTCGGACAAGAACAGCGTGAAGAACACCGGAATCACCTTGCCGTCGTTGGTGGTGCCTTCCAGCCGCACCCGGGCGTAGTTGCCCTTGCGGTCTTCCTCGCGCATCGGCAGCACGCGGATTTCCTGGCCCTGGTAAAGGGTCACGCCGGAGGCGTAGGTGTTGATCAGGCTGTTCTTGAACACCTCCAGAAACTGGTACTTCTGCTCCCGGTCGGCCTGGTCGAAGTACTCGCCCATCACCATGCGGGTGATGCGCTTGAAATCCACCAGCGGCACCAACTCTTCACGGACCAGCTCGCGGGCATAGCTTTCGTCCTTGTTGAGGCGCTCGCGGTTGGCGTCGATACGGCTGGTCAGGCGCTCCACGGTTTCCTGGACCAGCTCACGGGGGTCCTGGGCGGCCTGGGCGAAGCCCGCCAGACCCAGCATCACCAGCGCCATTACAGTCGCCAAGCATTGTTTAACGGTCATACGTCACTCCCTGTCGTGTCTGAGATGCTAGGTTTTACGGCGTTCACTCCGAACTGTCCAGCCAAGGCCTCTACGAAGCTCACACAGTCAGTTGGAACATCCGAACGCTTGAGGGTTCCAAGGGCAGTCAGCAGCGGCCCAGCCAGTGTATAATCGCCACCAGCGAGGAGACACGAATCATTATGAGTCATAACCACATCGCCACCGCCCGCCGTGTTCTGGACGTGGAAGCGCGCGCCGTGGCCGCGCTCGGCGAGCGTGTCAGCGACACCTTCGAACGGGCCTGCGAGACGCTGCTGGCCTGCAAAGGCCGGGTGATCGTCACCGGCATGGGCAAAAGCGGCCATATCGGCAGCAAGCTGGCGGCCACCCTGGCGAGTACCGGCACCCCGTCGTTCTTCGTCCACCCCGGCGAGGCGTCCCACGGGGACCTGGGCATGATCACCGCCGAAGACGCGGTGCTGGCACTGTCCAATTCCGGTGAAACCGGCGAAATCCTTACCATCATTCCGGTGATCAAGCGCAAGGGCGCGGTGCTGATCAGCATGACCGGCCGGCCGTCGTCCTCCCTGGCGCAACTGTCCGACGTGCATCTTGACGTGGCCGTGGAAGAAGAGGCCTGCCCGCACAATCTGGCGCCCACCACCTCCACCACCGCCGCGCTGGCGATGGGCGACGCCCTCGCCATCGCCCTGCTTGAAGCGCGCGGCTTCACCGCCGAGGACTTCGCCCTCAGCCACCCCGGCGGCAGCCTGGGCCGGCGCCTGCTGCTCAAGGTCGACGACATCATGCATGCCGACGAGCGCCTGCCCCGGGTGGGCCGGGACGCCAGCCTGACCGAAGCCCTGCTGGAAATGACCCGCAAAGGCCTGGGCATGACCACGGTGGTGGACGACGATGGTCGCCTGATCGGCATCTTCACGGACGGCGATTTACGCCGCACCCTGGAGAAAGGCCTGGATATCCGCCAGGCCGGTATCGCCGAGGTGATGTCGCCGCGGCCGGTGACCATGCCGCCCGGCCACCTGGCGGCCGAGGCACTGCAAATCATGGAAACGCGCAAGATCAACGGGCTGGTAGTGTGTGACGCCGACCAGCGCCCGGTGGGCGCGCTCAATACCCAGGATCTGCTGCGCGCGGGGGTAATGTAATGACGTTGCTGGTTTCCAGCGCCGACGCGCGCAACCTGAAACTGATGGCCTTCGACGTGGACGGCGTACTCACCGACGGCCGCCTCTATTACGGGCCCGACGGCGAAGCCTTGAAAGTCTTCAACACGCTGGACGGTCACGGCCTCAAAAAACTGGCCGCCAGCGGCGTGACGCTGGCGCTGATCACCGGCCGCGACACGCCAATGGTGGCCCGCCGCGCCGCCGAACTGGGCATCGAGCATGTGATCCAGGGCCGCGAGGACAAAGGCGTGGCGCTGGCCGACCTGGCCGCCTCCCTGAACGTGGCCGCCCGCGAAACCGGCTACGCCGGCGACGACGAACCGGACGTACCGGCCCTGCAATGGGCGCAGATCGCCTTCGCCCCGGCCAGTGCCCACCCGTGCGCGCGCGCCGCCGCCGACCACGTCACTCAGGCGCGCGGCGGCGACGGCGCAGTGCGCGAAATCTGCGACGCCCTGCTGGCACACCGAGGTGAAGCGTGAAGCGACAGGGCCTGCTCAGCGCCACCGGCATCCTGCTGCTGGGCCTGATCGTGCTGATGACCCTGCACGAATGGGACAACCCTCTGGAAGAGGACCGCGAGGCGTTTCTTAACGCGCCGCTGATCATCGCCGACCAAATCGTCGCCAAGGCCTACGACGAAGAAGATGGCCGGGTACGGTATCGTCTGGTGGCCGATCACCTGGAGCAGTACGAGCGGGACGCGCTCACCACCCTGACCAAGCCTCGGTTGCGCATGGACAACAGCAACGGCCTGTGGACGATCCAGTCGCGCCATGGTGAAGTGCGCGACAACGGTGATTTGATTGTCTTCACGGACCAGGTCCAAGCGCGCAGCGAAAACAACGGTGTCACCCTGAACACCGAAGAACTGCAGTACCACAACGACAGTAACCGCGTGGTCTCGCCCGGCGAGATCTCCATGCGCCACCGCAACGGTCGCACCCGCGCCGGCAGCATGGAAAGCGATCTGGCCAGCGGCGAAATGACACTCAAACAAGGAGTGGTAAGTGAATTCACAGGCAGCACGGAATAAATCCGGCCTGGGCACCGCCCTGCTGGCTTTGGTGTTAACGGGGCTTGCCACCGGCGCGACCGCCCAGCAACCGACGGGGCCGGTGGAGGTCAGCGCCGACCGGGCGGTCTTCGAACAAAGCGCCGGCACCGGCGTCTATCGCGGCAACGCCGAGTTGATCCAGGGCAAACGGCGCCTTTACGCCGATGTGATCCGCCTGTTCACGGAAAACAATGAGCTGGTGCGCGTGGAAGCCACCGGCTCACCGGTGCGCATGGTGGAAGGCAAGGATTTGAACGCCCGCGCCGAGAGGCTGGTCTACGACCTTGAGCAGCGCACCCTGGTGCTCACCGGCAACGCCCGCGTCACCCACCAGGGCAACACCTTCGAAGGCGCCAGGGTGGAATACAATCTGGATTCACGCCGCGTGGACGCCAGCAGCAAAGGTGACGAGCGGGTGCGCCTGGTGATCCCGGCCGCGAACGCCGAGCAGGCCAGCGAGGACGCCCGGCCGACGAACCCGAAAAACGGCGAAGCGGCCGAAGATACGCCGGCCGCGCAGCCCGATAACGCGGAGACCCCCTGAGATGGCACATCTGAGCGCCCATAATCTGGCCAAGAGCTACAAAAGCACCCGCGTCATCGAGGACGTCTCGCTGGAAGTGGAAGCCGGCCAGATCGTCGGCCTGCTGGGCCCCAACGGCGCCGGCAAAACCACCTGCTTCTATATGATCGTGGGCCTGGTGGCGGCCGACGCGGGGCGCATCGAAATCAACGGCAACGACATCACCCACCTGCCGATGCACGGGCGGGCCAAGCGCGGCATCGGCTATCTGCCTCAGGAGGCGAGCATTTTCCGCCGCCTCACGGTGGAGCAGAACATCATGGCGATCCTGGAAACGCGCAAAAGCCTCAGCAAGGCCGACCGTAACGAGCAACTGGAAAAGCTGCTGCATGAATTTCACATCGACCATATCCGCGACAGCATGGGCATGAGCCTGTCCGGCGGCGAACGCCGCCGCGCGGAGATTGCCCGCGGCCTGGCCACCGACCCGGATTTCATCCTGCTGGATGAGCCGTTCGCCGGGGTCGACCCGATTTCCGTGAACGACATCAAAAGCATCATCCGCCACCTCAAGGATCGCGGCATCGGCGTGCTGATCACCGACCATAATGTGCGCGAGACCCTGGATATCTGCGATACCGCCTATATCGTCAGCACCGGCCATATCATCGCCGCCGGCGACGCCGACACCATTCTCGGCAACCAGCAGGTGCGTGACGTTTACCTGGGCGCCGATTTCCGGCTTTGACGGCAAGAAGCCTTGTAGGTCGGGTTAGCGCAGCGTAACCCGACAATCGGCGCACAGACCGTGTCGCACAGACCGTGTCGGATTACGCCTTCGGCTAATCCGACCTACAAGTTGGCGGCGCCCTTGTTGCGCACCGCCCAAACCCTTGCATATAGTGGATGCCTGCCCCGCCACACCGCCCTACACTCTTCCTCCGCACAAAACAATAGCTGGCATGATTATTGCTTAATTTCGATTGATGCTGCTATGCTCCGACCCTCGGGATCGAGCAACCAGACGCACAGCATGAAACCCTCCTTACAACTGCAAATCGGCCAGCAGCTGACCATGACGCCACAACTGCAACAGGCAATCCGTCTGCTGCAGCTGTCGACGCTGGACCTGCGTCTGGAGATCCAGCAGGCGGTGGAGACCAACCCGCTGCTGGAAATGGAGGAAGGCGCCGAGGATTTCAGCACCGACGAGTCGGACCTCGACGCTGACGCGGACCTGGACGTGGAGCGCAGCGACGCGCTCGAGGATCTGATCGACGGCCCGGTGGAAACCGACAGCGACTGGGACGACCTGTACGTCGGCCAGAGCAGCCCCGGCGGCGAAAGCGAGGACGCCGACGCCTGGCAGCAGCGCCACGCCAACCCCGACACCCTGATCAGCCACATGGAGTGGCAGCTCAACCTGACCCCCATGAGCGACCGCGACCGGGTGATCGCCCAGATCATCATTGAAGCGCTGGACGAGCGCGGCTTCGTCACCGTGTCCCTGGACGATCTGGTGACCACCGCCACCAACGAAATCGCCGACCCGGACGACCCGGTGGAGGACGATGAAGTGGTGGCGGTGCTACACCGCCTGCAGCAGTTCGACCCGGTGGGGGTCGCCAGCCGCGATCTGGCCGAGTGCCTGGGCGTGCAACTGGGCCAACTGCCCGCCGACACCCCGCACCTGGCCGAGGCCCGGGCGGTACTGGCGCATCAAACACTGCTGGAAAAGCACGATTACGCCGGCCTGCGACGCGCCCTGGGCGCCACCGAGGATGCGCTGCTCGCGGCCATGGGCCTGCTGCGCGGCCTGGACCCGGCGCCCGGCCAGCGGATCGGCGGCGAGAGCGCCGATTACGCTGTGCCCGACGTGGTGGTCAGCGCCCACAAGGGCGGCTGGCGGGTGGCCCTCAACGAGGCGGTGCTGCCGCGCGTGAACCTGCACGCCCAGTACGCACGGATGACTCGCCAGGTGGGTGGGGAAGACGGCCAGTACCTGCGCAACTGCATGCAAGAAGCCAAATGGTTCCTGAAAAGCCTGCAGAGCCGCCACGACACCCTGCTCAAAGTGGCCAGCCGCATCGTCGAGGTGCAGCAGGACTTCTTCAATTACGGTGAAGAGGCAATGAAGCCGCTGGTTCTGGCGGACATCGCCGAGGCCGTGGGCATGCACGAGTCCACCATCAGCCGGGTCACCAACCAGAAATTCATGCTCACGCCCAAGGGCGTGTTCGAGCTGAAGTATTTCTTCTCAAGTCATGTCGACACGGACGGCGGCGGTGAGTGTTCCTCCACCGCCATTCGTGCCATCATTAAGAAGCTGGTCGCCGCCGAGAACCCTCGCAAGCCGCTCAGCGACAACAAGCTGGCGAGTTTGCTCAACGACCAGGGGATCAAGGTGGCGCGCCGCACGGTCGCCAAATATCGCGAGGCGATGCGCATCCCGTCCTCGAGCGAGCGCAAGCGCCTGGTCTAGGCGCGAGGGGACGGGTCTTAACGAGGTATAGGAGCCAGCCATGCAAATAAACATCAGTGGTCACCACCTGGATATCACCGACGCCCTGCGTGACTATGTGGACGAAAAGTTCGCCAAACTGGAGCGCCATTTCGATCAGATCACCAGCATTCAGGTGATCCTGTCTCCGGAGCCCAAATCCCATAAGGCCGAATCCACCATCCACATCTCCGGCGCCGACGTGTTCGCCACCGCCCACGCGGACGACATGTACGCGGCCATTGATGCGCTGACCAACAAGCTGGACCGGCAAATCCTCAAACACAAAGAGAAGACGGTGGACCGTAAACACGGTCATTAACCCTATGCGAGTACGTGAATTGCTCAGCGAAGACCGCACCTATAACGACGTGGCGGTCACCAGTAAAAAACGGTTGCTCGATCAGATCGCCCAGCTGGCCGCGGCCAGCTGCGGCGGCCTCAACGAGCAGGAAGTCTTCGACGCCCTGGTAGCCCGGGAAAAACTGGGCTCCACCGGTATCGGCGAAGGCATCGCCATCCCCCATTGCCGGCTGGGCCACTGCGAGGGCGCGGTGGGCCTGCTGTTAAAGCTGGAGGACGCGGTAGACTTCGACGCCGTCGACGGGCGCCCGGTGGATCTGGTGTTCGTGCTGCTGGTCCCGGAGCAGAATCCGGAGCAGCACCTCAAGACACTCAGCCATCTGGCCAGCCTGTTCAACGACGATGACTACCGCAGCGACCTGCGACGGGCCCACAGCAACGAACAGTTGTTCCAAGTGGCGGTGGAATCGGAAGCGGAACTGCGCCTCGCCTCCTAAGGCCTGCTCACACTATGAAGCTCACCATTCTCAGCGGCCGCTCCGGGTCGGGTAAGACCACCGCCCTGCAGGCCCTGGAGGACCACGGCTACTATTGCGTGGACAATCTGCCCCTGGGGCTGTTGCCCACCCTCACCGAACAGCTCGACACCGAGGAACACGCCCCGGAACGGGTGGCGGTGGGCGTCGACGCGCGCAACCTGCCCCGCCAGCTACTGGCGTTCAAAAGCATCATCAAGGCCCTGAAAAGCCAGCGGGTGGAAACCGAGGTGATCTTTCTCGACGCCGATCCGGGCACCCTGCTGGAGCGCTTCAGTGCCACCCGCCGCCGCCACCCGCTGAGCGACGAGGACCGCACGCTGGCCGACGCGATCGAGTACGAAGCACGCCTGTTGGCGGACATTCGCATGCTCGCCGACCTGGTGATCGACACCAGCAGCCTGGACGTGCACACGCTGCGCAATCTGATCCGCCAGAGGGTGGCGCGCCGCGACGTCAATCTGTCGCTGCTGATCGAGTCGTTCGGCTACAAGAACGGCCTGCCCCGCGACGCCGACCTGGTGTTCGACGTGCGCGCCCTGCCCAACCCCCACTGGCACAACGAGCTGCGCCCGCTCACCGGCCGTGACGAGCGCATTGCCGAGTTCCTGCGCGGGCATCCGGAAAGCGACCTGATGCTGGAAGATATTTTCAATTTTCTGAACCGCTGGCTGCCCACCTACGCGGCCAACGACCGCAGCTACGTGACGGTGGCGGTGGGCTGCACCGGCGGCCGCCACCGTTCGGTGTACATTACCGAGCAATTGGCCCACCGGCTGCGCAACCAGGGCATACCACTGCATGTCCGCCATCGGGAGTTGGATGGATGATTGAACAGGACCTGGCCATTACCAATAAGCTGGGCCTGCACGCACGCGCCGCCGCCAAGGTGGTCAGCGTGGCGTCACGCTACAGTTGCAGCATTCAGGTGGTTCACGGGGATCGGCGCATCGACGCCAAGAGCATCATGGGCTTGCTTATGCTAGGCGCCGCCAAGGGCACCACCCTGCGCGTGTGCGTGGACGGCGAAGACGAACAACCCGCCATGGACGAGCTTACCGACCTGTTCGACCGCAAGTTCGACGAAGGCGAGTAATCCGACCTACCGTCACGCGCGATGGTGTAAACTGCGGCCCCTAAGGAGGGAACCATGACCGCAGAGCAAACCCGCCACCGCCGCAACCTGAAAACGGTCAACCAGGCCCTGGCCAGCGGCACCTTTTCCGAAGTACGTCAGGTGCTCAACAGCCTGCCCGGCGCGGAAGCCGCGCACCTGATCGAATCGTCTCCGCCCCGCGAACGCGAGATCCTCTGGCAACTGCTCGGCCAGGAGCAGGAAACCGAAGTACTGCAGTATCTGGGCGAGGAAGTGCGCGTCGAGCTGCTGCGCGACCTGCCCACCGAAGAGCTGGTCGAGCTGATCGAGGATCTCGACACCGACGACCTGGCCGACCTGCTTCAGGAACTGCCGGAACAGGTCGCCAGCCGCGTGCTGGCCGGTCTCGACGCCCAGAACCGCGAACGCCTGGAACAGGTGATGAGCTACCCGGAGGACACCGCCGGTGGCTTGATGAACACGGACGTGATCACGGTGCGCCCGGAAATCACTTTCAGCGTCGTACAACGCTATCTGCGGCGCCTTGGCGACATTCCCAAAACCACCGATAACCTGCTGGTGGTCAACCGCAAGAACCAATTCGTCGGGGTTCTGCCGCTGACACGGGTGCTGATCTCCGACCCGGGCACCTCGGTGCGCGAGGCGATGATCACCGATGTGGAAGCAATCCCCGCCACCCAGCACGCCCACGAGGTGGCCAAGCTGTTCGAACGCCTGGACTTGGTGACCGCCCCGGTGGTCGACGATAACGGCATGCTGGTGGGCCGGATCACCATTGATGACGTGGTCGACGTGATCATGGAAGAAGCCGAACACTCACTGATGGGCATGGCCGGCCTGGGCGAGGACGAGGATACCTTCGGCTCGGTGTGGCAAACGGTGCGCCGCCGGGCGCTGTGGCTGGGCATCAACCTGCTCACCGCACTGGCCGCCTCGGCGGTGATCAGTCTCTTCGAGGACACGCTGGAGAAGGTGGTGGCCCTGGCGGTTCTGATGCCGATCGTCGCCAGCATGGGCGGCATCGCCGGCAGCCAGACTCTGACTCTGGTGATCCGCGCCATGGCCCTGGGCCAGGTGCAGGCGGGCAACACCCGCTATCTGCTGACCAAGGAATTGGCGGTGGGGGCGTTCAACGGGCTGCTGTGGGCGTTGGTGATCGGCGCCACCGCGGCGCTGTGGTTCGACGACCCCGGCCTGGGCGTGATCATCGGCTGCGCCATGATACTCAACCTGGTGGTGGCCGCCGGCGCCGGCGCGATGATCCCGATGGCGATGAAACGCATGGGCATCGACCCGGCGTTGGCCGGCTCGGTGGTGCTGACCACGGTCACCGACATCGTCGGTTTCATGGCGTTTCTGGGCCTGGCGACCCTTCTCTACGCCAACCTGGTGGTCTAGTGGGCGAGCGGGCCTTGCCCGCTCCCACAAGGCAGGCTCCTACAAACCGAATCAGAGTTCGGGGGTAGCTTCCGGGTCGTCGTCGGTTGCGAAGATATCCCGGAACGAGGCATACACCGAGACCGTCATCACCGCCATCAGAAACAGGCCGGACACCAGCGCCAAAAACCCCAGCAGTATCATTGCCAGAATTCCGGACACCCCGGAAAGCAGAGTGTCGGCGAACATGAAGAACGCCGCGAACACCACGATCCAGACCGCCAGCACCACAAGCGTCACCATGCTCAGCCACAGCATCGGCGCCCAATTCTTCAGTACCGCCACCAGGCTCTCGCCCAGCGCCTTGAAACCGTTACGCTGGCCGAAGTAAACAAGAGGTGCCTGAAACCAAAGCATCGCCAGGTAAGGCGCGAACAACGCCGCCGTGAGCACCCCGAATAACACTTTGCCAATGTCACCCAGGCCAGCGGGTGCCGCCGACGACGGCATGGCACCGTCGAACGCCACGCCCAAAACGGCGGCGACATCGGCACCGAACAACAGCGCGGCGAGCAGCGCCAGCAGCGCGGTAAACCCCACCTGCAGCACCAGCTGCATCAGGCCGGCGAAAAACAGTGCGCCGGTGCGATTGGAAAAGCCGGCGAACAGGCCGCCGAACTCGAACTCTTCGTCGTCCCAACGGCGCCAAGCCAGGTGAAGCAGCCCCGCCGACAGCAGCGGTGAGAACAGCGTCGGTGCGAAGCTGCCCAGCCTCGGCACCACCAAGCCCACCAGACTGATGGCGGCCAACACCGCGAAAAACACCAGCACGGCCAGACACCAGAGCACCCAGTTGGTGGCCACCAGGGACCAGGAGCGCTTCCACCACAGCCAGCCGTGCCCCACCGGACGACGGCGGGCGGTGCCCACCGTCGCCTCCCCGGCAGGCGGTGTGTCCAGCAGTGCTGCCCGAGGCCCCTGGTAGGGGTTATTCGGGTCCATGTTCCGCACCGTCGGCGGCGCTGGTGAGCACCTGACGGAACGACACATAGTAGGCGCCGGCCAGAATCGGCATCACGAACAGCAGGCCCAGCAACAGCGGCAGCGCGGCCACCATCACGATCACCATGACCACCAGCCCGTACACGATCATCGGCAGCAGGTTCTTGAGGCACGCCTGAAAGCTCACTTTCATGGCGCCGCCCAGGCCCATGCCGCCCAGCATGATCAAGGGCACGGCGAAGTAGAACAGGAACATCACCAGGGTGAACACGATCAGGAACAGCGGCAACATGATCGCCATCATCACGCCCATACCACTATTCATGGCCTGCGGATCCATGGACTGCAGCGACAGGGAACCGCCCATGGAGATCGCCATAAGACCGCCGATCACCAGCAACGCGCCCAGATAGACGCCGATCTGCACCAGCGCCAGCAGCAGCAATGCGCCGGTGCGCTCGGAAAAGCCGGCGAACAAATCGCCGAACTCGGAGCGACCTTCGGTGGCGATGCGGTGGAACAGTTTTACCAACCCGGCGTACAGCAGGGTGGTGATGAAAGGCTGAGCCAGAGGCCCGAGAAACGGTATCAACTGCAACCCCATGGTGATCACCATCACCAGCACCAGCGCGCCGATCACCAGGCCCCAGTGGCCACTGAGCATTTTCATGCCCTCACCGAGCCAGCCCAACGCCTGCCCCACGGTGACTTTGTGCGGGCCGTCCAGCGTGAAAGCGCCTTCGCTTTGCGGGCTCGCTACGTCCGTTTCCGGTCCTTGGTAAGGATTCACTTCCGTCATGGATATTCCCCTAAGTTTCAAACAAGTTAACAACCAATAAAAAAATGGCGGACGACGCCACCGGCGACCTCAGGCGCCGGCGATTTTCATCGGGCTCAGCAACAGCGAGCCGCATGCGATATTGCCGCGGCGGTCCACGTCCGTGCCACTGCCCTGGATACCGGCAAACATCTCCCCCAGATTCCCGGCTATAGTAAACTCCTGCAGCGGCTTGCGTATGACACCGTTCTCAATCCAGAAACCGGAAGCGCCCCGCGAGTAGTCGCCGGTGACCAGGTTGACGCCCTGCCCCATCACCTCGGTGACCAGAATGCCCCGGTCGATACGCCGTACCAACGCCTGAAAATCCTCGCCGGTGTCCGAGATCGACAGGTTGTGCACGCCGCTGCCGTTGCCGGTGGGCGCCATGTCAAGCCGGCGGGCGGCGTACAGCCCCAGCGCGTAGCGGCGCAGCACACCGTCTTCCACGAACGCCTGATCGCGGGTCGCCAGGCCGTCACCGTCGAACGGCGCCGAGCCGTTGGCGCCCGGCAGCAGCGGCTGCTCGCGCACATCGATGCCTTGCGGGAACAGCCGCTCGCCGAGCCGATCGCGCAGGAAAGAGGCGCGCCGGTACAGGCTGCCGCCACTGATCGCGGAGATAAAGTGGCCGAGCAAACCGGCGGCGATCTCCGGTGCCAGCAGCACCGGCAGCTCGGCGGTCTCCGGGATGTCCGCACCCAGCCGCGCCAGGGTGCGCTCGCGGGTCCGTTCGCCGATCTGCTCGGCGGAAGCCAGCCGCTCCGCGCGCCGACCACCGTCGTACCAGAAATCACGCTGCATACCCTGGTCGTCCTCGGCCACCACCGCGCAACTGCGCGAGTGGAAAGTACCGGCGTAGCCCTGCAGAAAGCCGGCGCTGGTGCCCAGCACGCGCAGACTGCTGCCGGTGCTCACCGAGGCGCCCTCGGAATTGACGATGCGCGCGTCGTCGCGGGCCACGGCTTCACAACGCAGCGCGTCGTCGATGGCCTGCTCGGTGCTCAGCGTCCAAGGGTGGTACAGATCCAGGTCCGGCACCTGGTCGGCCAGTTGCTCCGGGGTCGCGATACCCGCGTAGCGGTCCTCTTCGGTGTGCCGGGCAATAGCGCAGGCGGCGGCCACCGCGTCGCGCAGGCTCCGCGGGCTGTCATCGGAGGTGGACGCCTGGCCCTTGCGCTGGCCGAAGAACACCGTTACCGCCAGACCCCGGTCGCGGTGGAACTCCACCGTTTCCACCGCGCCCATCCGTACGTCCACCGACAATCCCTGGGCCAGGCTCAACTGGGCTTCGGCGGCGCTGGCGCCCTGGCGTTTGGCCTCTTCGAGTACCTGTGCCACGGTGTCGCGGGCGGCGCCCAGGTGTTGCGGGCCGAGATTCGCTGTCACGCTGGCGTTTTCGGACATAAAATACGTTTTCCATTCAATGCATTATTGGAAGCGCTGCTTCCCTGGAACCATGACCGAGTATAACGATACCCCCGCCAGCAAAACACGCCGCAAGCAGGATATGCAGGCACTCCAGGAAGTCGGCTTAACCTTGATGGGCCTGAAACCGGAGCAGCGCGCGCGCTTGCCACTCACCGACGGGCTCGAGAAAGCGCTCGACGAAGCGCGCCGCATCACCAACCTGGACGCCCGACGCCGCCATGCGCTGTTCATCGGCCGCTTGATTTACGATTCCGACAGTGACGCCATCGTCGCCGCCGTGGAGGCGCTGCAAAACCCGCTGCGCCAGCAGCGCCTGCAGCATTGGACCGAGCAGATCGCCGCCTGCGAAGGCCCCAAGGAAGCGGAACCGGTGTTGCAGCAGGTGCTCACCGAATACCCGCAAGGGGACCGTCAGGCGCTGCGCAATCAGGCGCGCAACCTGATCAAGGCCCGCCCGGCGGACCCGGACAGCGCCGACGCGGACCAGCGCGCCCGCTTCAAGCGCGAGCGCAAGCGCTTCCAGAGCCTGCTCAACGAACTCGAGAAAAACGCTCCGCTGTACTAGCTGCAAGCTGCAAGCCTCAAGCTGCAAGCCGGGCCTTGCTGGAGTCAGGGCCGTGCCGATACCGAAACGTTAGCAAGTTGAAAGTTGCAAGTTGAAGAGGGAGGCCGTGCCGGCGGCTAGAGCGAGGGCGGCATTCGCCGCCCGATACAGGATGCAGGATTCAGGGGCGACGCTGAGCGGGTGTAGATGGCGTTGCTTTTCCGCAAGGCCGGAATTGCGGAAAAGCCAACGTGCGCGGCGTAGCACCGACCCGCCCGCTCCAGCCGGTTCCGCGCTGAATCCTGCATCCTGCATCCTGAATCGCCCGTACTCGCCGCCCCCTTCAACTTGCAACTTTCAACTTGCTAACGGCTGGGTAGCGGCACGGCCGTTACTCCAGCACTGCCCGGCTTGCGGCTTGAGGCTTGCGGCTAACCAAGCGGCGGCATGAACTGGGCGAGGCGGGAGGAAGTCTGGCGCAGGTTGTCGCATAGCAGGCGGGCGATGTTTTCCATCAACACGGCGGCGGCTCGCGGCTCGCGGCGGCGCAGTTGCTCGAAGCCTTTGCGGGTGAGCACCACCAGGGTGGTGTCCTCGGCGGCGCGCACCGTGGCGGAGCGTGGTTGGTGGTCGACCAGCGCCATTTCGCCCAGCGAGTCCCCGGGGTTGAGGTGCGCGATCACCGGTGCGCCGGCTGCCGCTTCGCCGTCAATCGGCTTGCCGTCCGCCGTGTGCTGCGCCTTGAGAATGTCCAGCCGGCCGCGCACCACGAAACAAAGAAAATCACTGCGGTCGCCCTCGCGACACACCGTGTCGCCGGCGGCGGCGCGATTGACGAACACCAGCTTCTCCGCCACCGCCAGCTCGCCGGCGTCGAGGCCGTCGAACAGGCGCATGCGCGCCAGCACTTCCGCCACCGACACCGGCATCAGGCGGTACCGCCCACCGTCAGGGCGTCCACCCGCAGGGTGGGCTGGCCGACGCCCACCGGCACCGATTGGCCTTCCTTGCCGCACACGCCGATGCCGGAATCCAGAGCCAGGTCGTTGCCGACCATGGAAATCCGGTTCATCACCTCCGCGCCGCTGCCGATCAGGGTGGCGCCCTTCACCGGGCAGACGATCTTGCCCTTCTCCACCAGATAGGCCTCGCTGGTGGAGAACACGAAGCGCCCGGAGGTGATGTCCACCTGGCCGCCGCCGAAGTTCACCGCATAGATGCCCCGGTCCAGACTGGCGAGGATCTCTTCCGGGTCGGATTCGCCGGGCAGCATGTAGGTGTTGGTCATGCGCGGCATGGGCAGGTGCGCGTAGGACTCGCGGCGGCCGTTACCGGTGGGCGCCACGCCCATCAGCCGGGCGTTGGTCTTGTCCTGCATGTGCCCGACCAGCTTGCCGTTCTCGATCAGGGTGTTGTAGCCGCCCGGGGTGCCCTCGTCATCGACGGTGAGCGAGCCGCGCCGGTCCGCCAGGGTGCCGTCGTCGACCACCGTGCACAGGCTGGACGCCACCTGCTGGCCCATCATCCTGGCGAACATGGACGTACCCTTGCGGTTGAAGTCGCCTTCCAGGCCGTGGCCGACGGCTTCGTGCAGCAGCACGCCGGGCCAGCCCGGCCCGAGGACCACCGGCATGGTGCCGGCCGGCGCCGGTTCCGCGTCCAGGTTGAGCAGCGCCTGGCGCACCGCGTCCCGGGTCCAGCTTTCCAGCCGGCCGTCCTGGCGCAGCCAGTCGTAGGCCACCCGACCGCCGCCGCCGGCGCTGCCGCGCTCGCGGCGGCCGCCCCGTTCGGCGATCACGGAAATATTGAAGCGAATCAGCGGCCGCACGTCGGCCGCCAGGGTGCCGTCGGTGGCGGCCACCAGCACCACGTCCTGCTCGCCGCTCAGGCTGACGGTGACTTCCTTCACCGCCGGATCCAGGGAACGGGCCAGCCGGTCCATTTCCTGCAGCAGCGCCACTTTCATTTCGCTGCTCCAACCGGGCAGCGGGTCCAGCGCCGGGTAGCGGGCGGGCATGGTCTTGGCGGCGCCGATGCGCACCGACTGATCCTTGCCCTGGCGGCCGATGGCGGCGGCGGCGCTGCCCGCCTGGGTGAGCGCGTCCAGGGAAATGTCGTCGCTGTAGGCGAAGCCGGTTTTATCGCCGCTCACCAGACGCACCCCGGCGCCGCGCTCAAGATTGAAACTGGCGTCGCGAACCAGGCCGTCTTCGAGAATCCAGGCCTCGTGGCGGCTGTGCTGGAAATAGACGTCGGCGTAGTCGGCGCGGCCGGCCAGTTTGCCGCCGAGCAGGCTTTGCAGTTGGTCGGTGCCCAGTTGCGCCGGGGCCAGCAGAATATCCGAGGCCAGGGAAAGCCGTTCGCTGTCGGAGGTCCGTTCGTTAGAGATCCGTTCATTGGAGATCATGGGGACCGTTCACCTTGAATCGTTGATGGGTGTGCACCGGCAAGCCGGAGCGTACTTGATCGAGCACGGCGGGGTCGACGACGCCGAACACCACGCCGGGCCGGTCCGCCTGATCGCCTTCCGCGCGGGCCACCACCCGACCCCAGGGGTCGACCAGCATGGAGTGACCGAAGCTGGCGCGGGCCTCGCTGTGCCGGCCGCACTGGTTGGCGCCCAGCACATAGCAGCCGTTCTGCACCGCGCAGGCGCGCAGTAACAATTCCCAGTGGGCGGCGCCGGTGGTGGCGGTAAAGGCGCTGGGATAGACGATAAGACCAGCGCCCCGGTCCGCCAGCACCCGCGCGTGCAGCGGGAAACGCAGGTCATAGCAGATCGCCAGGCCGACCTGCAGGCCGGCGGCGGTGGCGACCACCGCCTGCTCGCCGGGCTCGAACACATCCGATTCCCTGTAACGGCCCTGGCGGTCACTCACGTCCGCGTCGAACAAATGCAGTTTGTCATACAGGGCGGTGATCTCGCCGTCCGGGCCGGCCAACACGCTGCGGGTACGCACCCGCGGCGCCGGCACCGCTTCGCCGCCGGGCCGGGTCAGCGCCGGTATGCTGCCGCCAATCACCCACAGGTCCAATTCCCGGGCCCGCTCGATCAGCCAACCGCACAGCTCGCCGTAGCGCTCGCCCAGGGCGCGGTAGTCGACGCCGTAGCCGGCGAAGTTTTCCGGCAGCACCGCCAGCCGGGCCCCGCCCTCGGCGGCCCGGGCCAGGGCCTCGCCGGCGGCGCGCAGGTTGGCGTCGGTGTCGGTGCCGCTGGTCATCTGCACGGCCGCCACGCGACAGGTCGCGTCATGGCTACTACTCAAGAAAGCCCTCCGTCTCCTTCACCTTGGGATCCTGCCAGGGGCCGGATACCCGGTATGTGATGGTGGTGGTTTTATCCAGCTTATCACCCCAGAGGCGTTCCACCACAAAGATACCGGCGCACACCGCCGGGCCGGCCAGGCAGCCGGCGTAGAGATTGCTGGACAGCGGCAAGGTCATGGCCACTTCCTGGTCCAGGGTTTGTGCCGCCAGGTCCACCTGGCCGTTGACTTCGAAAGCAGCGGACGGCGACTCGATCGACACGTTCCGGTTGGTCAGCGTGGCGCCGTTGAAAATGAAATCACCTTTGATCGAATCGCAGCTCAACCCTTCCTGGTAGAGATCGGAAAAATCCAGGCGCAACCGGCGCTGGAGATTGGCCATATTGATCACCCCCAGCACGCGCAGTACCGAGGTGCGTTTCTGTGGATCGGGGATCAGACACTTGCCGACATCCAGTTGGGCGTCGCCGCGCAGGGCCAGATAATTCGGGCTCAGCGGCCAGTCCGGCCAGGACAGGTCGAGGGTGGCGCGGGCGTCCTCGCTCTCCAACAGTACCGGCAGCCCCCAGGCGGTGAAAGCGTCCTTCAGATCGTCCGAAACCACGCTGCCCTGATAGCGGGTGCGTTGGCCGCCCGCTTCGGTGCCGGTCCAGGTGAGGTTGCCGTCGACCCGGACACCCCGCCATTGGCCGCGCAGGGCTTCGGCGCGCACGCCGCCTTCCACGGGCCGAATACGGGCGGACCAGTCGCCGAGCGCTTCACCTCCGACGCGGGCGTCGGCGAGCGTCACGTCCATCACCGGCACGGCGGTCGGCGCCACCGGCGCGGCTTGGTCGCCGCCGCCCGCGCCGCCGGTGAGTGGATTGTCCGGCAGGCGCAGACGGCTGATATCCAACGTCAGGGGGCGACCGCCCCTGGCCTGATAGTTCTCGGGCACACGCAGGGAAGCGGCCATCGCCGGCGCCGCCATGTTGAACTCCCAGCCCTCAAGCCGTGGGGCGGCGATCAAGCGGGCGTCGCTGAGCGCCACCCCGAACAGATCGAGATCCGCCACTGTCACCGCCACCCGGCGAATCAGCGACGGGGCGGCGCCCTGCCCGCCGCTTTGCGGATCAACCGCGTTCAAGCCCTGCACAAAGTCCAGCCATTCAGAGGCACCGGCACGTTCGACCCGGCCTTCGATTACCAGCCCCTGCTCGGGCAGGTCCGGCGGCGTCACGCCCCCCAGGCCCAGGGCGCCGGCAAAGGCGTCGCCGGTGCGGAAACGACCCTGTGCCACTTGGCCATAGTGCACACTCAGGCTTTGTTCGCGGCCGGCCCGCCAGACCAGCCGGCTGCCGCGAAGAGTCTCGGCGCTTTTGCCCAGGGGCGCGGGGGCGTCCACCTTGACCCCTTGCAGGGTGGAGCGCCCTTCCACGCGTAGCGGCATGCCCCGCCAGGGCATGCCCAATTCCAGCTCCAGCGGCAGACGCCCGGACACCGGCATCGGCCAGTCCACGTCCAACCAGTCACGCAGCCGTGCCACCGGCAGACTGCCGGTGAGTTGCATCTGGCTGTCCGGCCCCCGGGTCAGCCAGGAGCCGGTGAAGCTGCCGCCCAGCGCCTTGCCCTCCAGCCGAGGCATGTTCATGCCCTCGCGCAGGTGAAAATATACCGGCGCGGTGACGTCGGTGAGGGTCAAATCCAAATCCTGGTTGGCCAGCGTCACGCCTTCGCCACGGCCGTCGACGATCACCATCGGCTCGGACCCGTTTTTTGTCAGCGGCAGGTCGAGCAATAGATGGCCGTTGACCTGCCCGGCGGCGAAGCGCCAATCGAGGAGTTCGGCGGGCAACTGCTTGGCGAGCGGTGTGTCGTGGAAAAGACGGTCCAGATCAGTGGCCGGGCCCTGCACGTGCCCCTGGATAACCAGGTGCCGCCGGGACGGATCCACCGCCGGCAGGTCCACCGTGACCTCGCTCAATTCGGTGTCGAACAGCCGGCCCTGGGCGACCTGACCGGTGAGCTGGCGACCATCGATCAGCACATCAGCCTCGATTCCGGTGGCCATTGGCCACTCAGGAAGGAACGACAGGCTCAGATCCCGCCCCTGGAAGCGCATCTGGAAGGTGCGGTCCTGTTGCTGTTCCGGTTCGATTTTAATCGGTCCACGATACAGAATGCGGCCCTGGTCCAGGCGGCCGCCACGGAACGCCTGCGCCAGCCATTCACTGAGCGGATCGGGCAGCTTTTCCATGGGAACATAATGGGCCGCTCGAGCGGCGTCGCCGTCGCGAAGATCGGCGATCAGCCGCAGCTCCGGCACCGGCAGCCCCTCGCCGCCTTCCAGACGGAACATGGCGACGCCCCGGGCATCGGCGTTGGCGGCCATCAGCGTGCCGGTTTCCACCGACCAGCGCCCTGCTTCGTTGAACCAGCGCAGTACGCCGTTAAAGCGGAAGCTCAACGGATGATCGTAAAGTCGGGGCACGGTGAGTTGCAGTGGGTCACCGTTGACGCGCGCCACGCCGTGTTGCGGCCCGCCGGCGACCCAACCATTGAGGCCGCGGGCGCCGGGCACCCGGTCCAGGGCGTCGGCGGCGAGTCCGGTGAAGCGGGCCTGGATGGCGTCCACCCGGCCCTCCACGCCGGCTAGATAGAGCTGCTGCAGCACACCCCGGGGCTGATGCTCGCGCAAGCGGTCGCGGATGGTACCGAGCCCCTCGGGCAGCGCGAACGGCCATTGGGACAGTTGCCGGCTGAGCGCGTGAATCGCCAGATCCTCGCCCTGAAAACGCCAATGGGCGCCGCCCTCGGCAATCCGCCAACTGAGGGCCAGCGGCCCCGGCGCCACCGCGCCGGCCGGCGTCTGGCCGCTGAACGCGGTCACCGACAATTGGCCGTCGCCGTTGGGGGAACGGCTCAGTTGGGCATCCAGGTTAATGTCGGTCAGTCGCCACGGCTGGTCGCCGTCGGTGAGGGTGGCGGACGGGGCGCCCAGGCGTACCTGGGCGGAGCGCACCTGGCCGCTTGTGATGGCGGCCCAGGCGCGCACTCGGCCATCCAGCCCGGCCAGATCCAGCGGCCAGTCGCGCCCTTCGGGCAACCATTCGTGCAGGCGCTCGCCGTTGACGTCCAGATAGCCACGCGCATTGAGTTGATCCAGGCTCAGCGGGTCGCCGTCCACGCGCAGGCGGGCGTCCACGGAGAACGGGCGGTCGCGGGCTTCCACCCGCACCGAGAGCGCGTGGCCGTCGCCGCTGTTATCCAGTGCCAGGGTCAGGGAGGACGCCGCCAGCGGCGGCAGGCCGGGCCAGTCCAGTGAGAAACGCGCGTCTTCGATCAGAATACGCTGCTGCCGGTAGAGCGCGCGCAGACCGTCGGCCGCATCGCCTTGCTCGCGGTCCTGCAGGACTTCCAGGCCGCGCAGACGAATGCCGCCATTCTCGCCCCGCACCAGGTGCACATCCACGCCCTTGATGCGCAGTTCCCTCAGGTAGAGGTCGCGGTGGAACAAGGTGGGCAGAATCGACACGCTGGCCGACACCTGGTCGAGACGCAGCGCCGCCTGGTCTTCCGCGTGCGGCAGGGTCAGGCCGCGCACTTCAAAGCGCGGGGTGAGGCCGTCCATGCTGCCGTCCAACTGCTCGATGACGATGGCGAAGCCCAGGTGCTCCTCGAGCACCGCTTCCAGCTCCTCGCGGTAATCGGGCACCAGCAGCATTAATTGGCGCGCCACCACCACGTAGGCCGCCAGCAACAGCACTGGAATCGCCACCAGCCACCATAGCCGGCCACGCAGGGGGGATCTCCAGCGAGCGCTTTCGTTTTTCACCACGGCCTCAGTCGATCAACAGGGTTGCCAGTAGGGCACGCCGGCCCATTCCAGGAGCGGCACCGTTTGTTCCAGGGGTAAGCCGACCACCCCACTGTAGCTGCCGCTCAGCGACGTCACCAGAGCCGCGCCCAGGCCTTGGATGCCGTAGGCACCGGCTTTGTCGCGCCCCTCGCCGGTGGCCACGTAGGCGCGCAGGCGTGCATCGTCGAGTGCGCGCAGCCGGACGCGGGTCTCGGAGAGGGCCACCCGGGGCGTGTCGCCGGCCATCAAGCAGACCGCCGAGAGCACCCGGTGTTCCCGGCCCTGGAGGTCGCGGAGCATGGCCAGCGCCTGGTCATCGTCGATCGGCTTGCCGAGCACTTTGTCGTCGAGCACTACCGCGGTGTCGGCGCCCAGCACCGGCTCCGGACCGGGCGCGGCGGCACGGCCGATGGCGGCTTTCTCGAGCGCCATGCGGGTGACGTAGTCGCGGGGGCGCTCGCCGGCGTTGGCGCTCTCGTCAATGTCCGGCGCTTTCAGCACGGTGAAGGGCACGCCGATTTGCGCCAACAGTTCCGCCCGCCGGGGCGAGGCCGATGCGAGGTAAAGCATGGAACGCTCCTTGGTTCGGTGGCCTGAACGGGGCCGCGGGATCAGCGCACCAGAAAGCGGTGCTGGGTCCAGCGCAGCGCCGTACACATTGGCCGCCACAGCACCGCGCTGGCGACGGTGGAGTACAGGATCGTGTAAGGAGGATACAGGGTGCGGCCGACGGACTCCTGCACCAAGTAGGCGATCAGATTGGCGGAGCCCACCAGCAGGAACACCACCGCGCTTTGCTGCAACAGAGGAAACACCCGCATGCGCTTATAGGCGGCCAACATGAAATAAGCGCCGAACGCATAGGACAAAGCCCACTGGCCGAGGGTGGCGCCCACCAGCACATCCAGATACAGACCCACCAGAAAGCCCCACAGCACACCGATGCGGTGCGGCAGCGACAGCACCCAGTACAACAAGACCAGCAGCATCCACTCGGGGCGTACCCAGTCCAGCGTCTGATTGAGAGGAATTACTTCCAGCAAGGCGGCGACCACGAAGGTGACCAGGATTACACCGGTGCCGGCCGGCCGCTCGTTATTCATCATTGCGCGGCTCCTCGGGCGGGAGCTCATCGGAGGGCGACTCAGAGGCCACGTCCGGGATCGACACCGGCTCCATGGACTGCACCAGCAGCACGTGGCTGACCCGATCCAGGCGGGCGGTGGGGCGGGCCTCGATGTCCGCGAAGGCGGCGCCGGACTGGTGGCTGACCCGGCTGACCCGGGCCACCGGATAGCCGCGCGGGTACAACTGACCGAGGCCGGTGGAGACCAGCAGGTCGCCCTCCTTGATGTCCGCGGTATCAGGCACGTACAGCAGCCGCAGCCGGCTGCCCTGACCGGTACCGGCAAGAATCGCGCGCACCCCGTTGCGGTTCACCTGCACGCTCATGGCATGGCTGGCGTCGGTGATCAGCAATACACGGGCGGACAGCGGGCCGGTCTCCACCACCTGGCCGATCAGGCCCTGGGACTCCAGCACCGCCTGCCCCTGGACCACGTTATCCTGCCCCCCCTTGTTAATCACCAGTTCCTGGCGGTTGGGGTCCGGGTCGACGCCGATAATCTCCGCCACCAGCACCGAGGCATCCAGATTGGCGGAGGAATTAAGCAGTTCCCTGAGTCGCACGTTTTCCGCCTGCAACACCGCCAACCGCTGGACTTTCTGCTCCAGGATCAACACTTGGCGCTCCAAGCGCTCGCGGGATTCCATCAGATTGGAACGGGTTTCGGTGAGCCGGCCCAGCCAGCGGGCCGAATCCACCGGCATGTGGGCCAGATAATGCACCGGGGCGGTCAGATAGCCGACGCCGTAACGCAACGGCTCCACCCACTTACTGCGCTGGTCCAGGGCCATCAAAACGACGGCCAGTACCAGCGCGATCAGCAGACGGTAGGTGGGGTTGGCGGAATACATCTCGGGCTTAGGGCCTTAGCCCATGGCCAGCATGTCCAGACCCTGGGTGTCTATCAGCTCAAGGGCCTTGCCGCCGCCGCGCGCCACGCAGGTGAGCGGGTCGTCGGCGATAATCACCGGCAGACCGGTTTCCTCGGTGAGCAAGCGGTCGATGTCGCGCAGCAGCGCGCCGCCACCGGTCAGCACCAGGCCGCGCTCGGCGATGTCCGACGCCAGTTCCGGCGGCGAGGCTTCCAGGGCGTTCTTAACCGCGTTGACGATCACCGAGAGAGGATCCTTAAGGGCTTCCAGTATCTCCTCGGAATTGAGCGTGAACTGGCGCGGCACGCCCTCCGCCAGGTTGCGGCCGCGCACGTCGATCTCGAGGATCTCGCCGCCGGGATAGGCGGTGCCGATTTCGTGTTTGATGCGCTCGGCGGTGGATTCGCCGATCAGCGAGCCGTATTCCTTGCGCACGAAAGCGACAATGGCTTCGTCGAAACGGTCGCCGCCGGTACGCACGGATTCGGAGTAGACCACGCCGTTAAGGGAAATCAGGGCGATCTCCGTGGTGCCGCCGCCGATATCCACCACCATGGAGCCACGCGCCTCTTCCACCGGCAGGCCGGCGCCGATGGCGGCCGCCACCGGTTCCTCTATGAGGTAGACGTCGCGGGCCCCGGCGCCGAAGGCGGAGTCCTGGATCGCGCGGCGCTCCACCTGGGTGGATTTGCAGGGCACGCAGACCAGCACGCGCGGCGCCGGCGGGAAGAACCCGGTGTCGTGCACCTTCTTGATGAAGTACTGCAGCATCTTCTCGGTGACGTCGAAATCCGCGATGACGCCGTCCTTCATCGGGCGAATAGCGGTGATATTGCCGGGGGTCCGCCCCAGCATCCGCTTGGCGTCGGCGCCCACGGCGGCGACGCTTTTCTGCGCGCCATGATGACGAATGGCCACCACCGAAGGCTCATCCAGTACGATACCGCGCCCACGAACGTAAATAAGGGTGTTGGCGGTGCCAAGGTCGATGGAAAGATCGGTGGAGAACATCCCCCGAATGCGCTTAATCACGGACATCCTGGCCTGTTTCCTGAGGGTCGTGGAGAAAAGAAGGTGTTGCCGGCGGGCCTGTTCACGCCCTTGCAACAGAATGGCGCAACTCTAGCAACGGCGCCGGGTTTCGGCAAGCGAACCCGGTCCCATCCGCTCATCACGGTTTGTCCGCGCCCCGGTCTGTGGTAATTTTGCGCCCTTCCCCAGCCTTTGCGGAGAACGCCCATGGCCATTGATTCCAAGGTGGTGGCACGCGCGGCCCATCTGGCCCGCCTGCGGGTGGACGACAGCGAAACCGCGGAGCTGTCCGCCCGCCTTAACGACATTCTCGGCATGGTCGACCAGCTCCAGCAGGCGAATGTGGACCAGGTCGAGCCCCTGGCCCACCCCCTCGAGGTCAGCCAGCCGCTGCGCGACGACCGGGTCACCGAACCCGATGTGCGCGACAAAGTGCTGCCCCTTGCGCCGGCCAGCGAGGACGGCTGTTTCCTGGTACCCCGGGTGATCGAGTAAACCGATGCACGATAAAACACTGACTGAACTCAAAGCCGGCCTGCACGCCGGGGATTTTTCCTCCCGGGAACTCACCGAGCATTTCCTGGACCGCATCAAACGGCACGACGGCGAGCTGAACAGTTTTATCACCGTCACCGAGGCGCAGGCCCTGCAACAGGCGGACGCCGCCGACCAGGCGATCGCCGCGGGCGATCATCGCCTGCTCACCGGCCTGCCGATCGCGCACAAGGACATTTTCTGCACCGAGGGCGTGCGCACCAGTTGCGGCTCGCGGATGCTGGATAATTTCGTCGCCCCCTACACCGCCACGACGGTGGAAAAGATGGCACGGGAAGGCGCGGTGATGCTGGGCAAGACCAATATGGACGAGTTCGCCATGGGCTCCTCCAACGAAACCAGCTTCTACGGCCCGGTGAAAAACCCCTGGGACACCGAACGGGTGCCCGGCGGCTCCTCCGGCGGCGCCGCCGCCAGCCTGGCCGCGCGTCTGACCCCCGGCGCGACCGGCACCGACACCGGCGGCTCGATCCGCCAGCCGGCGGCGCTAAACAGCGTCACCGGCCTGAAGCCCACCTACGGCCGCGTTTCCCGCTGGGGCATGATCGCCTTCGCCTCCAGCCTGGACCAGGCCGGGCCGTTGGGTCTGTCCGCCGCGGACTGCGCCTTGATGCTGCAGGCCATGGCCGGCCACGACGAAAAAGACTCCACCTGCCTCAATGAGCCGGTGGACGACTATCTCGGCGCACTCGACCACAGCGTTGACGGTCTGAAGATCGGCGTGCCGGAAGAATTTTTTCCCGACAACCTGGACGGCGCGATCGCCGACAACGCCCGCGAGGCGATGCGCGAACTGGAAAAACAGGGCGCCAAACTGGTCAAGCTGTCGCTGCCCAGCATCAAGCTGTCGGTGCCGGCCTACTATGTGATCGCGCCGGCGGAAGCCAGCTCCAACCTTTCCCGCTTCGACGGCGTGCGCTTCGGCTACCGTTGCGAAGACCCCAAGGATTTGGAAGACCTGTACAAGCGCTCGCGCTCGGAAGGCTTCGGCGCCGAAGTGAAACGCCGCATCCTGGTGGGCACCTATGCGCTGTCCGCCGGCTATTACGACGCCTACTACAAGCGCGCGCAGAAAGTACGCCGCTTGATCCGCGACGATTTTTCTCGCGCGTTCAAGGACGTCGACGTGATCATGGGCCCCACCTCGCCGGAAACCGCGTTCAAACTGGGCGCCAAGGCGGACGACCCGGTCAATATGTACATGGCCGACGTGTTCACCATCGCCGTGAACCTGGCCGGCCTGCCGGCACTGTCCATGCCCAGTGGCTTTATCAACGGTTTGCCCGCCGGCACCCAGGTGATCGGCAACTATTTCCAGGAAGGCCGCATACTGAACGTGGCGCACCGCTATCAGATGGCCACGGACTGGCATCAACAGGCGCCGGGAGGTTTCGCATGAGCCATTCAGGAAACTGGGAAGTCGTGATTGGCCTGGAAGTGCACGTGCAACTGGCCACCGATTCAAAAATCTTCTCCGGCACCAGCACCCAAACCGGCGACGAGCCCAACCGCCACGCCAGCCTGATCGACCTGGGCATGCCGGGCACCCTGCCGGTGGTGAATAAGGAAGCGATCCGTAACGCCATTCGTTTCGGTCTGGCGGTGAATGCGGATATCGCCCGCCGCTCGGTGTTTGAACGGAAGAATTATTTTTATCCGGACCTGCCCAAGGGCTACCAGACCACGCAGCTGGCGGAGCCCATCGTCGGTGCCGGCGAAGTGGAAATTCAGCTCGAAAACGGTGACAAAAAGGTGGTGCGCATTCATCACGCCCACCTGGAAGAGGACGCCGGCAAGTCTTTGCACGAGGACTTTCATGGCCAAACCGGCATCGACCTCAACCGCGCCGGCACGCCGCTGATCGAAATCGTTTCGGAACCGGACATGAGCAGCGCCGAGGAGGCGGTGGCGTTCGCGCGTAAGCTGCATTCCATCGTCACCTCGCTGGGCATCTGCGACGGCGACATGTCCCAGGGCAACATGCGTTTCGATGTCAACATTTCGATACGCCGCCCCGGCGAGCCGCTCGGCACGCGTACCGAAACCAAGAACCTCAACTCTTTTCGCTTCATGGAAAAAGCCATTGCCCTGGAAGTGGCGCGGCAGATCGACGTGCTGGAAGACGGCGGCGAAATTGTCCAGGAAACGCGGCTGTATAACGGCGACACCAATACCGCCCGCTCCATGCGCACCAAGGAAGACGCCAACGATTACCGCTACTTCCCGTGCCCGGATTTATTGCCGGTGATGGTCAGCGAAGAGGAAATACAAACCCTGCGCGACCAGCTTCCGGAACTGCCGGACGCCCGCAAGGCCCGCTACATCGGCCGCTATCAGTTATCGGACTACGACGCCGAGCTGCTGTCCGGCTCCATTGCCACGGCGCGCTACTTCGAAGCCGCCGCCGAGCATGGCGGCGACGCCAAGCTGGCCGCCAACTGGGTGATGGGCGAACTGGCCGCCAAACTCAATGCGGAAGACAAGGACATCAGCGAAAGCCCGGTGTCCGCCGAGCATCTCGGCGAGCTGATCCAGCGCCTCAAGGACGGCACCATCAGTTCCAAGATCGCCAAGCAGGTGTTTGAAGCCTGCTGGAACGGTGACGGCGGCCCGGACCAGATCATCGAGGCGCAAGGCCTGAAGCAAATGAGTGATAGCGGCGAGCTGGAAAAAATCGTCGATCAGGTGATCGCCGACAGCCCCGCCCAGGTGGAGGATTATCGCAACTCCGACGACGCCAAGCGCAAAAAGAAAATCGGCTTCTTCGTCGGCCAGGTGATGAAGGCCACCCAGGGCAAGGCCAACCCGCAGCAGGTCAACCAGCTGCTCCAAGAGAAGCTGTGAGCTGTAAGCCACAAGCCGCAAGCAGGCCGTGCTGGAGGAAAGGCCTTGCCGCTGGCCAGGCGGCAAGTTGAAAGTTGCAAGTTTCAAACGCGGGCACGGCCCTACAGCCGGCAAGGCCCATCTCGCGTTTCAACTTGAAACTTGCAACTTGCAACTGCTTCCTGACCGGCACGGCTCTTCCCCCGGCACGGCCGGCTTGCAGCTTGCGGCTTGAAGCCCTCCAACAGGAACCGCCATGAACGAACCGCGTGTCACACTCTCAATCGAAGGCCACATCGCCACGGTGTCGCTGAACCGGCCGGAAAAGTACAACGGCCTGGATCTGCAAACGCTTGAGGGGCTGGTGGCCTGCGCCAAGGCGGTAAAAAAGAACCGCGACGTGCGCGTGGTGATTCTACGCGGCGAAGGCAAGGCGTTCTGCGCCGGGCTCGACTTCGCCACCGT
>DASUNW010000034.1:0-28169 GCA_036276955.1 Alcanivorax sp.
GAACACCAATGCCGCCGCCGCCGGTGGCGCTGTCGCCGCGCTGATCGTGGGCCGTTTCCTGTTCGGCAAGGCCGACCTGACCATGCTGCTCAACGGCGCCCTGGCCGGTCTGGTGACCATCACCGCCGAGCCGTCCACCCCCACCGCTCTGACCGCCACCATTTTCGGTGCGATCGGCGGCGTGCTGGTGGTGTTCAGCATCGTCACCCTGGACAAGCTGAAGATCGACGATCCGGTCGGTGCCATCTCCGTGCACGGTGTGGTCGGTTTCCTGGGCCTGATGCTGGTGCCGATCACCAACGACGGTGTCAGCTTCTCCGGTCAGTTGATCGGTGCCGCTACCATCTTCGTGTGGGTGTTCGTGGCCAGCCTGATCGTGTGGGCCATCCTCAAGGCGATCTTCGGCATCCGCGTCTCCGAAGAGGACGAGTACGAGGGCATGGATATCGTGGACTGCGGTATGGAAGCGTACCCGGAGTTCGTGAAGAGCTGAGTCTGTCTCCTTACTGATGCTTCTGTCTTGCTCCACCATAAGGGCGCCTTCGGGCGCCCTTTTTCGTTCTGCGCGCTTAGCGGGCTGGTTCTCTCCAGCGGGGGCGCGGGTCTGTGTTCTGCCCTTCCGGGAACGCCGCGAGTTCTCTGTAGGTCGGGTTAGGCCAAAGGCCGTAACCCGACGTCCCTTGTTGAGTTACACTAGCGGTTCCTAAAAGAATTTCTTCACCGAGTAGAGTGTCTGTGTTTGCTGATCTGAATCTGCATGAACGTTTACTGCGGGCCCTGGAAGAGCTGTCGCTGAGCGAACCCACGCCGGTGCAAACGGCGGCTATCCCGCCGGCGCTGGCCGGTCGGGACCTGCGCGTGGTGGCGCGCACCGGCACTGGCAAGACCGCCGCCTTCGTGCTGCCGATGCTGCAGCGGCTGCTGGAAGAGAAGGACCGGGGCATCGGCACCCGGGCGCTGGTGTTGGCACCCACCCGGGAGCTGGCCCGGCAGACGCTCAAGCAGGTGCAGGCGCTGTCGCGCTTCACCTTTATCAAGGCGGAAGCGGTCACCGGCGGCGAGGATTTCAAGGTGCAGGCGGCGCGCATCCGCAAGAATCCGGAGGTGCTGGTGGGCACGCCGGGCCGGCTGATCGAGCACCTGGAAGCGGACAATCTGGCGTTGTCCGAGCTTAAGGTGCTGGTGCTGGACGAATCGGACCGCATGCTCGACATGGGCTTCAGCGACGACGTGCTGCGCCTGGCGGAGGCCTGCAACCCGGCCCGTCAGACCCTGCTGTTCTCCGCCACGCCCGGCGGCGCCGCCATGGACGCCATGGTGGCGCGGGTGCTGCGCGACCCGGAGTCGCTGCTGCTGGACAGCGTGCGCGAGCTCAACCAGCAGGTGCGCCAGCAGATCATCACCGCCGATGATCGCTCCCATAAGGAGCGCCTGGTGCAGTGGCTGCTCGCCCACGAGCCCCACCGCAAGGCGATCGTCTTCACCAACACCAAGGCCACCGCCGACCGGCTCGGCGGGGTGCTGCGTTCCACCGCCCACAAGGTATTCGTGCTGCACGGCGATAAGGACACCAAGGACCGCAAGCTGGCGCTGGAGCGGCTCAACAGCGGCGCGGTGACGGTGCTGGTGGCCACCGACGTGGCCGCCCGGGGCCTGGACGTGGACGGCCTGGAGCTGGTGATCAACTTTGATATGCCGCGCAGCGGCGACGATTACCTGCATCGCATCGGCCGTACTGGGCGGGGCGACGGCGAAGGCGTGGCGATCTCCCTGGTGGAAAGCTTCGAATGGAATCTGATGGCGAGCATTCAGCGCTATCTGCGCCAGCAGTTCGAGTTCCGGGTGGTGGAAGCACTGCGTGGCCGCTACCTGGGCCCCAAGGAAGTGAAGCGCTCCGGCAAGGCGGTGGGCAGCAAGAACAAGAAGCTTAAGAAGAAGGCGCTGGCGGCCAAGGCGGCCGGCAAGAAGCCGGCGGCGAAAAAGAAGGCGGCGCGCAAGCGACCGGCGCCGTCGCCGGCCCCGGACACCCAGGGCGGCTTCGCCAAGCCCAAGCGGCGCAAAACCCCCGGCCCGCTGGACTAGTTTTCAGAGGTCGCCGGGCGTCAGGTCAGCTTCTTGACCATGGACAGTGGCAGCACCTTCATCGCGAACCCCAGCGGCGCCCAGGGCCAGGACGGCACATAGGCACGCGCCGGCTCTTTCTCGATGGCTTTGACCAGCGCCTTGCAGCCGGTTTCGGTATCCACCATGAACGGCGCCTTTTCCACCTTCTCGTTGATCTCCGAACGAATGTAGCCGGGGTATATCGTGCTCACGGTGATCGGCTTGCCGATCATCTCCATGCGCAGCCCTTCCGCGAGGCTGGCCACGCCGGCCTTGGTGGCCGCGTAGGTGTTGATGTTCTTGCGCATGCCGCGCACCGCGCTCATTGAGGAAATCACCACCAGATGGCCGTTGTTCTGGGCCCGGAAGATCTCCATGGCGGCCTCGCACTGGGCCAGGGCGGCGACGAAGTTGGTCTCCGCGGTCTGCCGGTTGGCGTGGAAATAGCCGGTGCCGAGCGGCTGGCCCTTGCCCATGCCGGCGTTGACGATGATCCGGTCGAGGCTGCCCAGCTCGGTGCGGAACGCCCGGAACACGTCGAACACCTGGTCATAGTGGTTCACGTCCAGGGGTTTGATCAGCACGGTAATGCCGGGGTTGGCCTGCTCCAATTCCGCTTTCAGGGCTTCCAGTTTGTCGGTGCGCCGCGCGCACAGGGCCAGGTTGCGGCCCTGGGCGGCGAACAGCCGCGCCATGCCTTCGCCGAGGCCGGAGCTGGCGCCGGTGATAAGAATATTGGAACGGGTACTCATGGCATTGTCCTTATCGCGTGCGTGGGGCCCGAATCACAGCTCGGCCAGGAAATCGGACAGCGCCCGGTTCACCGCTTCGGGGTTTTCTATCGGCGAATGGTGCCCGGAATCGGCCACGCTGACCAGCCGCGCGCCGGGGATGGCGGCGGCGATTCGTTGTGCTTTTTCGGGCGGGGTGGCGCGATCCAGTTCGCCGACGATCACCAGAGTGGGCGCACGGATCGCACCGATATCGCCGCTGATGTCGTCACGGGTGAACACGTTCTCCAGCGCCAGCTCGATGCCGTGGCGGTCGTGGGCCAGCATCAGGGCCTTCTCATGGGCCACCCCGTCCGGGTTGGCGTCGCGCCAGGGTTTGGCGTACAGGAATTTCTGCATCCGCGTGACCACTTCCTCGCGCTCGGCGTCGCTGCCGTGGGCAAACCGCCACTGTTGCTGGCGATGCACCGGCAGCAGGTCGGCGTCTTCCGGGTCCGCCGAGGTGTCCAGCAGCACCAGGGCCCGCACCCGCTCGGGGTATTTCAGCGCCAGGCGCATGAACGTCATGCCGCCCTGGGACAGGCCCACGAAAATCGCCTGCTCATAACCCAGCTGATCGAGCAGGGCGATGCTGTCGTCGGCCATGTCGTAGAAGCTCCAGCCCTTGGGGCGGTAGCCGGAGCCGGTGTGGCCGGGCCAGTCCAGGCTGACGCAGCGGTAGCGACCGCTAAGCGCCTCGATCTGGGCGTCGAACATGGACTTGTCCGCCAGCACGCCATGGCCGAAGACCAGCAACGGGCCTTCGCCCTCGTCGAGATAGGCGTAGCGCTCGCCGTTCAATTCGGTGGTGTAGCGGGTGAACGCCATGGTTCGCCTCTTATCGCGGGTTATCGGTAGGTGAGCATGTCGCCGGCCAGATGCAGGTGCTCATTGAGCGTCGCCAGCCGCAGCCGGCCGGTATTGACCAGCAGCCGGGTGACGCTGGTGTTGATCAGGCCTCTATTGAAGGTAATCAGCGCCTCCTGGTCCAGCTCCAGAAGGTGCTGGATGGCCACGCTGATGGCGCCGCCGGAGGTGAACACCAGGGCGCTGTCGCCGCTTTCCAGGCGGTTGGCCAGGCTGTACAGCGAGGCCAGCACCCGTTCCCGGAACGCCGGCCAGGTTTCCTGGTAGTGGTCTTCGTTGCGCTGCCAGCGGCGCAGCGCCTCCTCGAAGCGGGCCTGAAACGCCCGGCGCGGATTGTCCTGTTCGTTCATCCAGCGCGTCAGCACCGCCCGGTCCTGGGACTCGGGCCAGTGCATCCGCATCAGGGTCTGGTGGTCGTATTCGTTAAAGCCGCTGTCGGTGGCCCATTCCTGTGGTAAACCCAGCGCTTCCAGCGTTGCTTCCGCGGTTTCCTTGTGACGTTGCATGGCGCCGCAGACCACCCGCGGGGCGCCCAGATTCTGCTCACGCAGGTGGCGGCCGAGCGTGCGGCTCTGCTCCCAGCCGGCCTCGGACAGGGCGTCGTAGTTCTCGGCGCCGAAACTGGCCTGGCCGTGGCGGATCAGGTAAATCACTGGCATCGACTGTCTCTGCTGCGTTCCCGGAAGTTGACCCCATGCTAGGGGTCGGTTTTCAATTAATCTAATGAATCTGAAAAATACACCTGGATAAGCCCCATGCATGTTTCCCGCTTCGACCTGAACCTGTTCGTGGTCTTCGACGCGATCTACACCGAAGGCTCCCTGACCCGCGCGGCGCGCGTTCTCAACCTCACCCAGCCGGCGGTGAGCCACGCCCTGGGGCGGCTGCGCGATCGTCTTGAGGACCCGTTGTTCGTGCGCCAGGGCGCGCGCATGGTGCCCACCAGCCGGGCCCGGTCCATGGTCACCCCGGTGCGCCATGCCCTGGGCGGCTTGCAGCGTTGTTTGAGCGACGAGGGCGGCTTCGATGTGGCGGAGGCCGAGCGCACTTTCGTGGTGGGGCTGCGCGACGGGCTGGAAGGCTGCCTGCTGCCGCCGCTCACCGCCGGCATTCTTGAGGAAGCCCCCGGCGTGCGGCTGCAGTCGATGACCGTGGCGCGCCGGCAACTGGCCACCGAGCTGGCCAGCGGCCGGCTGGACCTGGCCGCCGATGTGCTGTTGCCGCTGCCCGACGCCATCGAACACCGCCCGGTAATGAGCGGGCCGCTGGTGGTGATCATGCGCCGCGGCCATCCGCTGGCGGGCAAACTGGATCTGCCGGCCTATCTGTCGGCCCAGCATGTGCTGGTGTCGTCCCGGCGCGAGGGGCCGGGCATGGAGGACTTCGGCCTTTCGCGGCTCGGTTACCGGCGCAATATACGCCTGCGCTGCCAGCACCATATGGCGGCGTTGTCCACGGTGATGGGGTCGGACCTGTTGCTTACCCTGCCGGGGCTTCTGGCCCGCCAACTTGCGCCGGCCGGCAGCCGGGTGGAGCCGCTTCCGGCGGACGTTCCCGGGCTGGAACTGCACCTTTACTGGCACCGGGATCAAAGCGCCGATCCGGGCCACACCTGGCTGCGCCAGCGGGTGATGGCCATGCTCGCCGACCAGCAAAGTGAACCCTACTAAGCCACCTTACTGACGCGTCTTCCGCACTTACATAATTCGCCTTATTGCATATCTCCCGGCGTGAAGAGCACGCTTACTTGTTGTGACGGAAGTCACACTTTTGGGCTGTGTTGGAAAACAAAGAAAAAGCCTTGGGGATAACAATATTATGGGACGGTTCAGGGATTTTTGGCTTATTGACTGGCCGATGGTGATACGTCGTGCCGCCGTGATCGTGGTGCTGGGTGCCGTGGCGTGCGCGGTGGCGGTGGCCGTGGGGGGCTGATCGTCGATTACGACAGCACGTCGGCGAACGCCGGGTTCACCTCCACATCCACATCCCGGGCCTCCACGTTCTCGCCGCAATCGGCGCAGGTCAGCCGTGCCTGTAGCCGGTGTCCGCATTGCCGGTGCCTGTGAAACAGCGGGGCACCGCGCTCGTCGGCCAGGTGGCGATCCCCCCATTGCACCAGATGCAAAATTACCGGGTGAAGCTCCCGGCCCCGCTCCGTAAGCCGATATTCCTGCCGCCGTGGCCGCTCCTGATACACCCGTTTTTCCAGCACCGAGTGGGCCACCAGCTTGCCCAGCCGATCACTCAGCACATGGCGGGTTACGCCCAGCCGGCTCTGGAACTCCTCAAAGCGGCGCACGCCCAAAAAGGCGTCACGCAGAACCAGGAGCGTCCAGCGGTCGCCGACCACCGCCAGGGTGCGGGCCAGGGAGCAGGGTTGTTGATCCAGTTCTTGCCAACGCATGGCGTGTTTCCTTGCGGCCGGTGAATAGCGGTTTCAGCTTAACCGTTTGACAGGTTCTAAAAAAGAACTGACTATTGGCCTAAAGGTTCCAAAAAAGAACCTACATAAATAATGAATGTAAGGAGACCGCCATGCCCGCTCCCGCCATGCTCGTGGTCGGCGCCGGTGACGCCACCGGCGGCGCCATCGCCCGACGTTTTGCCCGCGAAGGCTTCACCGCCTGTGTTACCCGCCGCACCGAGGAGGCGCTGGCGCCGCTGGTCGAGCGCATCCAGGAGGAGGGCGGCCGGGCCCGCGGGTTCGGTTGCGACGCCCGCGACGAAGACCAGATGCGCGCCCTGGTGGACACCATCGAAGCCGAAGTGGGGCCGCTGGAAGCGGTGGTCTTCAATATCGGCGCCAACGTTAACTTTCCGATCCGCGATACCAGCGCCCGGGTTTACCGCAAGGTTTGGGAAATGGCCGCCTTCGCCGGCTTTCTCACCGGCCGTGAAGCGGCGCGGGTGATGGTGCCGCGCGGTCGCGGCACCATCCTGTTTACCGGTGCCACGGCATCATTGCGCGGCGGTCGCGGTTTCTCCGCGTTCGCCGGCGCCAAGTTCGCCCTGCGGGCGCTGGCGCAGAGTATGGCCCGGGAACTGGGCCCGGAAGGCATTCATGTGGCCCATCCGGTGATCGACGGCGCCATCGACACCGCCTTTATCCGCGACAACTTCCCCGAGCGCTATGCGCTCAAAGACCGTGATGGCATCCTCGACCCCGAGCACATCGCCGACGCCTATTGGATGCTGCATCAACAACCCCGCGATACCTGGACCCACGAGCTGGACCTGCGCCCGTGGATGGAAACCTTTTGAACCCTGAATGGATGGAGAGCCGCCCATGAACCGCGAGCTGGAATTCTTCTTCGACGTCGGCAGCCCGGCGTCCTACCTGGCCTGGACCCAGGCGCCGGCGCTGTGCCGGCGCACCGGGGCGGCCCTGCGCTATCGGCCCATGTTATTGGGCGGCGTGTTCAAGGCCACCGGCAACGCCTCGCCGGCGGCGGTGCCCGCCAAGGGGCGCTACAGCGGTTTGGACATGCAGCGCTTCGCGCGCCGCTACGGCGTCACCCTGACCATGAACCCGCATTTTCCGGTGAATACGCTGATGGCCATGCGGCTGGCCACCGCCGCCGTCGACACCGAGCAGTGCGATACCGTGCTGGCCGCGCTGTTCGAGGGGCTCTGGCTGCAAGAGAAGGACCTTTCAGATATCGAGGTGCTCGGCCGTACCCTGGCCGAAGCCGGCCTGGACCCGGAGCATTGGGCGGCCCGGGCCCAGGATCAGGCGGTGAAGGACCGCCTTAAGGCGACCACGGAAGAGGCGGTGGAGCGCGGCGTGTTCGGCGCGCCCACCTTCTTTGTCGGTGAGGAAATGTTCTTCGGTCAGGACCGCCTCGACTTCGTCGAGGAGGCCCTGCAGCCGTAGGTCGGGTTAGCGAAGCGTAACCCGACAAAGGCGGGCCGGTGCACCGGAGGGAATCACGACAGCGCCTGCTCCATGAACGGCGGCAGCACCAGCGCCGCCTTGTGGATGTCGGCGCTGTAGTAGCGGGTTTCGAACCCCTTGCCGGTGGCGTCCGCCTGGCGGAATTCCGTCACGTCGTGATCCTTGCCCGCCAGCGTGCAGCTCCACCAGCCACTGGGGTACACCGGCTGCGGGAACGGCAGGGTGCGGGTGTGGCTGAAACCCGCTTCGCGCATATTGGCATGCAGGTCGCGAATGATCGTGTCGCTGTGCAGCAACGGTGATTCGGATTGCTGCACCAGCACGCCGCCATCCGCCAGGGCGCGGTGGCAGTGGCGGAAGAACTCCGCTTTGAACAGGCCCTCCGCCGGGCCCACCGGGTCGGTGGAGTCGACGATGATCACGTCGAAGCGGCCCGCTTCGCACGCCTGCATGAACTTCACGCCGTCCTCGAAGCGCAGCTCCGCCCGCTCATCGCCGTTGGCCTCGCACAGCTCCGGGAAATACTTCTCCGAGAAGCGCGTCACCTGCTCGTCGATATCGATCTGCACGGCGCTGGCCACCTCGCCGTGGCGCAGCACTTCGCGCAGGGTGCCGCAGTCGCCGCCGCCGATGATCAGCACGTTGCGCGGGGCCGCGTGGCTGAACAGCGCCGGGTGGGCCATCATCTCGTGGTAGAGGAAATTGTCCCGCGTGGTGAGCATGGTGGCGCCGTCGATGGTCATCAGATAGCCGAAGGTATCGGTGTCCCACATCTCGATATGCTGATAGTCGGTGTGCACCGATTCCAGCTTTCGCTTCAGGCGCAGGCCGAAGGCGGTGCCGGCGGAGTCGAAATGCTCGATGAACCAGTTGTCTTTTTCGGAGCTCATAAAGGGGTGTCCGGTTAACGCTTCACAGAAGGCCGCCATTGTAAGCGTTCAGCGTCAATGTAGAAGCGCTTAAGCAGCGCCGCCGGTGAACTATTTTTGTCCGCCGGCGGCCCCGGCAGGCATAATGCGTCAACGCACGCAGCCGCCAAGGAACCGCCCATGACCCAGCCGCAAAGCCCGTTTGACGCCATTTACAATGTGCAGCGCTGGGGTGACGGCTATTTCCGCATCGGCCAGGACGGCCATCTGCATGTCCGTCCGCAGGGCGACCAGGGCGGCGAAGCGACCCTGGAGGCGGTGCTGCAGGCGTGCCGCGCCGCCGGGCTGCGCACCCCGGTGCTGGCCCGCTTCTCGGGCATCTTGCGCGACCGGGTGCGGCGGCTGGCCGGGGCGTTCCGGGGCGCCATCGGCGAACAGAACTACCAGGGCCGTTACACCCCGGTATACCCGATCAAGGTCAACCAGCAGCGGCGCGTGGTGCACGAGATTCTGCGTGCCCGGGAAGAGGGCGAGCCGGTGGGCCTGGAGGCGGGCTCCAAGCCGGAGCTGCTGGCGGTGCTGGCGCTGTCCAACCCCGGCGATGTGGTGGTCTGCAACGGCTACAAGGACCGCGAATATCTGCGCCTGGCGCTGATGGGCGAAAAGCTCGGCTTTCAGGTGCAGATCGTGGTGGAAAAATTGTCCGAGCTGCCCATGCTGCTGCAGGAGGCCCAGGCGCTGGAAGTGTCGCCGCGCATCGGCCTGCGGGTGCGGTTGATGAGCATCGGCAAGGGCAATTGGCAGAATACCGGCGGGGAAAAATCCAAATTCGGTCTCAGCGCGCCGCAATTGATCGAAGCGGTGGAGCACTGCCGCCGGGCAGGCAAGCTGGACTGCGTGCGCATGTTGCATTTCCATCTCGGCTCGCAGATCGCCAATATTCAGGACATCAAGGCGGGCATGCGTGAAGCGGCCCGCTACTACGTGGAACTGCGCCAGTTGGGTGCCGCCCTGGACACCGTGGACGTGGGCGGCGGCCTGGGGGTCGATTACGAAGGCACCCATTCCCGGTCCTACTGTTCGATGAACTACAACCTGGCGGATTACGCCTGGCACATCGTCCATACGCTGAGCGAACAGTGCCGCCGCAGCGAGGTGCCCGAACCGCACCTGATTTCCGAATCGGGGCGGGCGCTCACCGCCCACCACGCGGTGCTGCTGGTGAATATCACCGACGAAGAGCGCCAGGCGCGGGCCCAGGTGGCGGCGCCGGGCGACAGTGACTGCGTGGAGTTGCATGAGCTGTGGCGTCTTAATCAGGTGCTCACCGGCGAGCATGTCAATCTGCTTGAGGTGCACCCCGAGTTGCTGGGCGCGTGGCAGGATCTGCATCTGCGTTACTTGAACGGCGAAGCGGATATCCGTGGCCGCGCGCGCGGCGAGCAGCTCTACACCAACGGTCTGTTGGCGTTGCGCGCGCGCCTTGATCCGCGCCGCCGTCAACAGCGGGATCTGCTCGACCGCCTCAATGAAATCCTCGCCGACAAACTGTTCGTTAACTTTTCCGTGTTCCAGTCGGTGCCGGACGTATGGGGTATTGATCAGGTGTTCCCGGTGTTGCCGTTATCCGGCCTGGACCAGCCCGCCACCCGCCGTGGTGTATTGCAGGACATCACCTGCGATTCGGACGGGCGCATCGACCAGTACGTGGACGGCGAGGGCGTGGAGGCGACGCTGCCCTTGCCGGAAACCCTTAACGGTCATCTCGGCATTTTCATGGTGGGGGCGTACCAGGAAATCCTCGGCGACATGCACAACCTGTTCGGTGATACCGATTCGGTGGACGTGAACCTCAACGAGCGCGGCGACATCGAGTTGACCCATGCGATTCAGGGCGACACGGTCAGCTCGGTGCTGCGCTATGTGAATTTCGATCCTGAGCGGTTATTGGCTACCCTGGAAGCCCGCTGCCATCAGTCCCAGCTTCACGACGAGGAGCGGCAACGCTTCTTGGGCGAAATCCGTGACGGCCTGGCGGGCTACACCTACTTGGAATAAACAGCATGGACGATCAGAAACGGGCCCGTCAGCAGGCCACCCTGGAACGCCTGGACCGCTTCAGCCGGTTCACTGATTCCAGTATTCGTATTCCCTTCACCCGCTTCGAACTTGGCGCCGAGGCGCTCATCGGTTTGCTACCGGTGGTCGGCGACGCCACCGGGCTGGTGCTGTCCGGCTATGTGCTTCTGGAAGCCCAGCGCGCCGGTGTCAGCGGTGCCACTAAGCGCCGTATGCTGCGTAATATACTGGTGGATTTCGTCGGCGGCCTGGTGCCGGTGGTGGGCGATGCGTTCGACGCCATTTTCAAAGCGAACACCCGCAATACACGTCTGGTACGCGAAGACCTGTTGAAACAACTGGGCACCGAAGTGCCCCGGCGGTTCCCCTGGGGCACTCTACTGGGCCTCTCTCTATTGTTCGGCGTGATCACTGCGGCCGGCGTTGCCCTGCTGGCGTGACTGAAGCGTGAAGTTCCGGCAATCGCGCCGACGGTAGGTAAAAAGCTGTAACAAGGTGCTGCTATCCTCGTTTTCCAGGCTAATACTGACGAGGTGATTTGAAGGCCCGCCCAAGAACGGGCTCTCAATCAGGGAACGCCCTGCATCATTTTGAGCGACGCTTGCCAAAGGAGCTCCGGATGACGACCTCATCTTCCTCCCAGGAACCCCTGGATCAACAGGACCGCATCAATCCCGTTGTGTTTTACGGGTCCGGTCTCGCCATCCTCCTGTTCGCCCTGTGGGCGATGTTCTTCACCGAAGCCGCCAATACCGTGATCTACGCCGCGTTGGGGTGGATCTCCAACAGTTTCGGGTGGTTTTATTTTCTCGCCGTAGTGTCTTATTTGGTGTTCGTGATCGCCATTGCCTGTTCCCGCTACGGCTCGATTAAACTGGGGCCGGATCACTCGGAACCGGAATTCAATATTGTCACCTGGGCGGCGATGCTGTTCTCCGCCGGTATCGGTATCGACCTGATTTTCTATTGTATCGTCGAGCCGGTGACGCAGTTCATGCAGCCACCGGTAGGCGAAGGCGGTTCCGTGGAAGCGGCCCGCGAAGCCATGCAATTGACCTTTTTGCATTGGGGGCTGTCCGGCTGGGGCATTTACACCCTGGTGGGCATGTCGCTGGCGTTCTTCAGCTATCGGCACGGCCTGCCGCTGACCATCCGCTCCGCGCTCTATCCGATCTTCGGAAAACGCATTTACGGTGGCATCGGCAACACCGTGGATATCGCCGCCGTGCTGGGCACCGTGTTCGGCGTCGCCACCAGTTTGGGCATCGGTATTATCCAGCTTAACTTCGGCCTCAACTATATGTTCGGCGTGCCGGAAAGCACGCTGACCCAAGCGTTGCTGGCCGTCGGCATTGTGGTGTTCGCCGCCATCTCGGCGGCCACCGGCGTGGAGAAAGGGATTCGCCGGTTGTCGGAATTCAACATGCTGCTGGCGGTGGTATTGGTGCTGTTCGTGCTGATCGCCGGCGATACCCGCTTCCTGCTGGATGCCTTTGTCATGAATGTGGGCGATTACATCGCCAACTTCGTGTCCATGTCGTTCGACACCTACGCCTTTGATCCCCCGCAGAACTGGCTCAACGCCTGGACGGTATTTTTCTGGGCCTGGTGGATCGCCTGGGGCCCGTTCGTGGGCCTGTTCCTGGCGCGTATTTCCCGTGGCCGCACCATCCGCGCTTTCGTGACCGGCACGCTGATTCTGCCGCTCACCTTTATGATGGCGTGGATGTCCATCATGGGTAACTCGGCCATCGATCTGGTGATGAACGGCGCCACCGAGTTCGGCACCCAGGCGGTCGATAACCCGGGTTCGGCGATCTACCTGTTCCTGGAAAACCTGCCCTGGGTCACAGTGACCACTGTTGTCGTAACGGTACTGGCGATCGTGTTCTTCGTAACATCGGGGGATTCCGGCTCGCTGGTACTGTCCAATCTCACCTGTTTCATTCGCGACCCGGCCAACGACGCTCCGGCCTGGATGCGCGTCGCCTGGGCCACCGTGATCGGTTTGGTAACCGTGGCGCTGCTGTCCACCGACGGTCTGAACGCGTTGCAAAGCGCGGTGGTGATCATGGGGCTACCGTTCGCGTTCGTGCTGTTCCTGATGATGATCGGCCTGTTCAAAGCGCTCAAAGTGGAAGGCATGAAAACCACCAGCAACCGGGACGCGCTGGCCGGCCATCTGTCCGCGCGCATCGCGTCCGCCCGTGATCACAGCAACTGGACGCACCGGTTGAGCCGGGCGATCAGCTTCCCGGGTCTGAAACAGGTTCAGAAATTCCTGGAAGGCACCGCCCGGCCCGCGTTCGAGGACGTTAAGGCGGCGCTCGCCGAGAAAGATCATAAGGTGGACATTTCCGTCGGCGAGGGCGATCAGGAGCATCTCGGCCTGGTGGTGGACCTGGGTGGCGAGGAAGACTTCGCTTACACACTTTGGCCACGCCAGTGCGCCATGCCCTCGTTCACTATTCGCGCGCAACAGCGCCGCACGGTTTACTACCGCCTGGAAGTGCACCTGCGCGAAGGCGGCTTGGGCTATGACGTGATGGGCTACACCCGTGAGCAATTGATCGAAGACGTGGTCGACCATTTCGAAAGTCACCTGCAGTACCTGCACCTGCGCCGGGAGAACAGCCCGGGCGGTGCCTCGGAAATACGCGGTGACTATGAGGAGGGTGAATCATGAATGAGAGCGCCTACGACGCCGAATTCGATTATGTGATTGTCGGTGCCGGCTCCGCCGGCGCCGCGCTCGCCCACCGGCTCAGCGAAAGCGGTGACCATTCGGTTCGGGTGCTGGAATACGGCGGCAAGGACAATTCCATCTTTATCAAGATGCCCACCGCCTTCTCCATTCCCATGAACATGAAGCGCTACGACTGGGGCTTTCACTCCGAGAAAGAGCCCGGCCTGAAAGGGCGCAGTCTGCACCAGGCCCGCGGCAAGGTGCTGGGCGGCTCGTCATCGATCAACGGGCTGGTGTATGTGCGCGGCTGCGCCGGCGACTTCGAGGAATGGGCGGATCTGGGCGCCTCCGGTTGGCGCTACCAGGACGTCTTGCCTTACTTCAAACGCGGCGAGGACTGCGTCTACGGCGGCGACACCTATCGCGGCGACCAGGGTGGCCTCACCACCTGTAACGGCAACAACATGAAGAACCCGCTCTACCGCGCCTTTATCAAGGCCGGCGAGCAGGCCGGCTACGGTTACACCGAAGACTACAACGGATACCGCCAGGAAGGCTTCGGGCGCATGGACATGACGGTGCGTAACGGCGTGCGCTGTTCCACCGCCATGGCCTATCTGAAGCCGGCCATGGGTCGTCCCAACCTGGACATTCAAACCCACGCCCTGACCACCCGCGTGATCATGGACGGCAAAACCGCCGTGGGTGTGGAATACCGTCAGGGCGGCAAGACGCTCAAGGTGCGCGCCCGCAAGGAAGTGATCCTGTCCGCCAGTTCGTTCAACTCGCCCAAGCTGCTGATGCTCTCCGGCATCGGCCCGGCGGCGCATCTCAAGGAACACGGCATCGAGGTGGTGCACGATCTGCCCGGCGTGGGCCGCAACCTTCAGGATCATCTGGAGGTTTGGGTGCAGCAGGAATGCACCCAGAACATCACCTTGAACAGTTGGCTGGGGCCGTTGGCGAAAGCCTGGATCGGCGCCAACTGGCTGTTTCTGAAACGCGGCCTGGGCACCTCCAACCAGTTTGAATCCAACGGCTATATCCGCAGCCGCGCCGGCATGAAGTACCCGGACATCCAGTTCCACTTCCTGGCCGGCGCCATCGCCTACGACGGCTCCAGCGCCTTCAAGGGTCACGGTTTCCAGGTGCACCTGGGCGCCAACAAACCCAAGAGCCGGGGCTGGGTAAAATTGAAGTCCGCCGACCCCGAAGCACCGCCGGAAATCGTCTTTAATTATTTCGCCGAAGAAGAAGACAAGGCAGCGTTTCGCGCCGGCCTGCGCTGGACCCGGGAAATCTTCGCCCAGCCGGCGCTGGATGAGTATCGCGGCAAGGAGGTATCGCCGGGCCCCGACGTGCAAACCGACGAGCAGATCGACCAGTGGCTCGCGGAAACCGCCGAGACCGCCTACCACCCGGCCGGCTCCTGCCGCATGGGCACCGACCACATGGCGGTGGTGGACCCGGAATGCCGGGTCCACGGCGTGCAAAACCTGCGCGTGGTGGACTCGTCCATCATGCCCACCGTCACCAACGGCAACCTCAACGCACCGACCATCATGATCGGCGAAAAAGCCGCCGATCATATTCTCGGCCGCACACCCCTACGCAGCGACGCCCCCAGCTTCGCCCCGGACGACTGGCAAACCGCCCAGCGTGTGGGCAGCCCCGAGCGGGCTCAGTAAGGCGCCTCCACATCCCCCTGAGCCACATACACCGTCTTCAGCCGGGTGTAATGCTCGAACGCCCGGCGGCTGTTTTCCTTGCCGACGCCGGATTGCTTGAAGCCGCCGAACGGCATCTCAATCGGCGTGATGTTGTAATGGTTGATCCACACAATGCCCGCTTCCAGCGCCGCCGCCATGCGGTGGGCGCGATCAAGGTCGCGGGTGAACACGCCGCCGGCCAGCCCGAACGGCGTGTTGTTGGCCCGCGCCAGCACCTCGTCTTCATCGTGGAAACCGAGCAGCGACATAACCGGGCCGAAAATTTCCTCGCGGACGATGGTCATCCCGTCGTTGAGCCCGTCGAACACCGTGGGCGACACGAAGTTGCCGTTCTCGAAGCCGGCGACGCGCGCCCGTTCACCGCCGATCAACACCTGGCCGCCTTCTTTCTTGCCCTTCTCGATATAGCCGAGCACATGGTTCATGTGGCCTTCGCTGATCAGCGGGCCCACATGGGTATCCGGGTCGAGCGGGTCGCCCAGAATCATCTTGCGGGTGCGTGCCAGCAGTTTTTCCACGAAGGCGTCCTTCACCGATTCGTGCACGAACACCCGGGTGCCGTTGGTGCACACCTGGCCCTGGGTGTAGAAATTACCCATCAGTGCCCCGGACACGGCGTTATCCAGATCGGCGTCGTCGAACACGATCAGCGGCGACTTGCCGCCCAATTCCAGGGTCACCGCTTTCAGCGAGTCCGAGGCGGCGCGCATCACCGCCTTGCCGGTGCCTACCTCGCCGGTGAGTGACACCTTGTCGATGCCCGGGTGCGCGGTCAGCGCCTGCCCGGTTTCGCCGAACCCCTGCACCACATTGAAAACACCGTCGGGCAGGCCCGCTTCCTGGAACACCTCCGCCAGGCTCAGTGCCGACAGCGGCGTCAGTTCGGCGGGTTTGAAAATCATCGCGTTGCCGGCGGCCAGCGCCGGCGCCGATTTCCAGGCGGCGATCTGCAGCGGATAGTTCCAGGCACCGATCCCCGCGCACACGCCCAACGGCTCCGGGCGGGTATAGAAAAAGCCACCGCCCACCTGCTGGTACTCGCCCTGCAGGGACGACGCCTGGCCGGCGAAATACTCCAGACAGTCGGCAGCGGAATCCACATCCGCTTCCGGGGTTTCCGAGATCGGCTTGCCGGCGTCCAGGGATTCCAGGCGCGCCAGGTCGTCACGCTGTTCGCGCAGCAAATGGGCGGCGCGCATCAGCACCCGGCCCCGCGCCGTGCCGTCCAGGGCGCGCCATTGCGCCAGGCCGTCGCGGGCCGCCTGCACCGCCCGGTCCACGTCCTTGGCGCCGGCCACCGCCACCCGGCAAAGCACTTCGCCAGTGGCCGGGTTCAGGTTGTCGAAAAATTCGCCGTCGGTGCCTTGCTGGTAATGTCCGCCGATCCACAGCAGGCGGTCTTTTTGGCGTTCCATAGGGTACCTCGATGGCAGTGGGTTCGCCGCCTAGCCGGCTGCGGCCAGGCGGTCGAGAAAACGTCGGGTGCCGGACCGCAGCGGCTCGTCGAGCCCCTCGCTGCGTCGGCGCAAGATGTCCAGGGATTGGCGCGGGCGCGGGCTGTGCCGCCATTGATGGTGGCAAAACAGGCGCACCGCGAAGGCGCTGAGAAAATGCCGGTCTTCCAGGTCGCTTTCGTTACACAGGGGAATGTCCGGGTAGCGCTTCGCCAGCGCCGCCGCATAGGCGCCGTCGCCGAGGCCCTGGACCCGGCCCCGCCCATCGTGGACCGGCGTGGTGCCGAGCCCGCAACTGGGGGAACGGGCCTTGAACACGAAGCCGTCGAGCGGCTCGGCCAGGCGCGCGGCCTGGGCGGTGAGCGCCTCGGTGTAGTCGTCGCCGGGCTGGGACACACCGCGCACCCGGTGCTCGTTGCCGAAGGCCACCACCTGGATCGGCGGGCGCGGCACCGGCAGGCCGATGGCCACTTCCGGGCACACCTCGGTGAAGCGCACCAGCCCGCCCAGTTCGCGGCGCAACCGGTGATCGTCGCGGTGGCCGCCGTCGTAGCGAACCGGGCGCCCGAGCAGGCAGGCGCTGACGCCCAGCAGCGGTCGGTGGTGCGCTTGCGAGGCCGTTTCCAGGCCCATATGTCGCAGTAATTCCGGTAGCATGGGGAACCCTCTCCCAACCTGTACCGATTGTCCCATGAAAGGTGTGATCCTCGACAGCCAGACCCTCAAGCCTTCGGAACTGGACTTTTCCGCCCTGGAAAAGCTGCTGCCGGAGTGGACATTCTATGAACAAAGCGGCCCGAACGATGTAAAAAACCGTTTGCGGGGCGTCACCGTGGCGATTACCAACAAAGTGGTGATCGACGCGGACGCCTTGGCGGCGGCGCCGGAGCTGAAGCTGATCTGTATCTCCGCCACCGGCACCAACAACGTGGACCTGGAGGCCGCCCGCCGCCACGGCGTGGTGGTTTGCAACGTGAGCGGCTACGCCACCGCCACCGTGGCCCAGCACACCCTGGCCCTGATGCTGGGCCTGGCCACCGCCTGGCACCGCTACGACGCCGACGCCCGGGCCGGGCGCTGGTCCGAGTCGGACATGTTCTGCCGCATGGACTATCCGGTGGTCGAGCTGGCCGGCAAGACCCTCGGGCTGATCGGCTACGGCGATCTGGGCCGGCGCGTGGCGGCGCTCGCCGAAGCGCTGGGCATGACCGTGCGGGTGGCGGCGTCCCTGCGACCGGGAGCGGACAACAGCGGCCGGACGCCGCTGCCGACCCTGCTCGGCGAAGCCGACGTGATCAGCCTGCATTGCCCGCTCACCGACGTCACCGAGAAGATGGTCAACCGGGATTTCCTGGACGCCATGAAGCCCGGCGCGTTTATCATCAACACGGCGCGCGGCGGCCTGGTGGATGAGCCGGCCCTGGCGGACGCCCTGCGCGCCGGCCGCTTGGGCGGCGCCGCCCTGGACGTGCTCAGCCAGGAACCGCCGCTGGCGGATCACCCGCTGCTGGCGCCGGACATCCCCAACCTGATCCTCACCCCGCACAGTGCCTGGGTGAGCCGCGAGAGCCGCCAGCGGTTGCTCGACGGGGTGGCCGGGAATATTCGCGCCTGGCGGGCCGGGCGGCCCAGCAATGTGGTGAACGGTCTGCACAGCGCCTGATTCGGAGATCGACGATGTGGTTACAACGGATTCTCACCCTGGCGGCCCGTGGCCGAGGGTTTCATCTGATCAGCGGCGAGGTGGGTGACGCCCTGCCGGAGCTGGCGGAATACCGGGTCGGTTTACTGCATCTGTTCCTGCAGCACACCTCCGCCTCACTGACGATCAATGAGAACGCCGACCCGGACGTGCGCGGCGATCTCGAGCGCCACTTCAATATGATGGTGCCGGAGAACGCGCCGCACTACGCCCACACCCTGGAAGGGCCGGACGACATGCCCGCGCACATTAAAACGGTGCTGATCGGTGAAAGCCTGACGGTGCCGGTGCGCGACGGCGGGCTCGCGCTGGGCACCTGGCAGGGGATCTATCTGTGCGAGCATCGCGACCACGCCGGAAGCCGGCGCATCGTCGCGACGCTGCAGGGGGAGAAGCGTTGACGGCTGCAAGCTGCAAGCCTCAAGCCTCAAGCAGGCCGTGCTGGAGGAAAGGCCGTGCCGCTGGCAAGGCCGGGGGGCGGCTTGCGCCGCCCGATGCAGGATTCAGGGTACAGGGGCGAGGCCAGTGCCATCCGGTTGGCGCCTCGCTTCGCATCGTGGTCCGGCGCCCGGTTGTGGCGCCAGGTTAGAAGGTTGGCACCACGCCATCCTCTGTATCCTGCATCCTGCATCCTGAATCGTCTTTTTGCTGCTCGACCGGCACGGCCCCGCAGCCACGATATCCCGGCTTGCAGCTTGCAGCTGTTATCGCGAAATCCACTGCAGGAACTGGCGGCGCTCCTCCTGGGTGGCCTGGTTCCACTGGGCTTTCAGCGTGTCCAGGTAGCTGGCCTGGCCGCCGCTGCTCGCGCTGTTATCGGCGGAGTCGCTCGCCGCGGGGGGCGCCGGTGCCGGCGTCACCGCGGCCACGGCCTTGGGCTGAACCGCGCTGGCGCCCTTGGTTTCCACTTCCGCGCCGGTAATCGGCGCCAGGAAGCCGCGGTTGAGCACCAGGCCGCTGGCCTGGCTGGGGGTCTTCTTGCCGCTGTTCAGATTCTCCACCCAGCCGGAGAAATCTTCCTCCAGGGCACGCGCCTGGGCCACGTTCTGCGGGCGCTCAAAGCCCAGGCGATAGAACTCGCCGGCTTCGCCGTCCACCACGAACAGGGCCGGGTCGGACGTCATCACTTCATGGTTGTCGGCGTCGAGGTCCCAGAGCCGCTTGTAGTAAGCCAGGATTTCATAGCGGCCGGGGCTCAGCTTGAGATCCTTATGGTCGGTGTTGAAGAAAGTGTTCACCCCGTCCACTTCACTGCCGTTGATGGTGAAGACTTCCAAGTCGGTGGGCACGCGGACCGTCAATACCTGGCTGTCGGGCCGCTTGGCGCCCTCGTACAACTGCACCACCGGGCTGCGGCTACAGGCGGTGAGCAGAAAGGCGGCGGCCGCGATCAGCGCGAACGAACGCAATAAAGCCATGGTGTTCTCCCAGGTTGCGGACCGGCCAGTGTGGCGGATCCGTGTGATGGTTTTATGACCGTGACAGGCCCTAGAACCCCCAGGTGGTCAGGTTGGCCGGCGGCTCGCCGTTGGCCAGGCTGTTGAGCCCGCGCACGCAGCGCACGATCCACCAGATTACGATGATCACCAGTAACAGCCAGCCGATCAACGCCAGCGTGGTAATGCCGGCGATCAGGTTGTACAGCAGGCCGATCCAGAAGGTGCGGTATTGGAAGCGAAAGTGGGCTTTATGCGGCTCCGGCGCGTCGGGCGCCTGAAGGTGCGCGATCACCGCGCCCACCAGTGCCGTCACACCGCCGGTAAGAAGGCCGATCAGCATCAGGGCGTAGCTCACCCGGACCAGTTGCGAGCGGGTTTCCGCACTGCCCTCGGTCACGGCATTTCCCGGTCGATGAGGTCCGGCGCCGGTGCATAGCAACTGGCCATGCAGGCGTCCATGGTCTCAAACGGCACCGTGCCCTGGCAGCCGCCCCAGGTGAATTCCCGGCAGGTCTCGCTGTCGTTGTCGTAGTAATAGCCGGGTATGGCGGCGCGGCACTGGCCGCTGTCGGGGGCCTGGAAGCAGGCGTCGGGCAGGGGGTGGGCGTTGCGCCCGCTCTGGCAGCCGGCCAGCGTCAGGACAAGGGCGGACAGGATCAACAGAACACGCATCGATGGTTCTCCTTGTGCGGTGGTGGCCACCATCATACCCGGAACGCCGGCCCGGCTCAGCCCGGCCTTTCCGTTCAGCGGCAGTGCTTCTGGTCCGCCGGCAAAGTATCGTTCTCACTATTCAGGCGGATCACGGTTTTCTGCAGCAGCAGGTTGTTGGGCAAGGTGTAGCGGTGGCCATGTTCGTCCTCAAGAACGATGAACACCAGGCCCATATGCCGCACCCGGCCGGTTACGGTGTTGTCGCCGTCAAGGAAGCGGATCCGGTCACCGATCCGGTACGGCGCGCTGAAAAAGAGAATGACCGCCGCCGTGGCGTTGCTCAGCATTGACCAACTGGCGAACAGCGCCACGCCCAACAGGGCCAGCAGCGAGGTGGCGAAGACCATCACGCCATCGCCGCTGAGCCCCCAGACGGCGCCCAGCAATAGCAGCGCCACCACCAGGCAAAGCACGTTGACGATCACCGACATCTGGAAAATGCGGGCGCGGGCGAATTCGCGCTGCTGGCCGAGTCGGCGGGCGACCCGGCGCAGCATGGCGGACAGCACCAGGGCGGTGACGACCACCGCCAGGCTGAGGAGTGTTTTAAGAAGGAGAGGAGACATGGCGCTAGTCTAGCCTCTGTCTCGCTTGCAAACGAGAGGCGCGCGCTCAGCGCGCCGAAATTTCCACCGGCAGGCCGTCTTTGGGCATCGCCAGGGGTACCAGTTGCACCGGCATTTCATACCCTTCGTGCACGCTTACCCGGTAGCGCCGCAGGAAGTGGAACAGGAAGGTCTTGGTCTGCAGTTCCGCGAAGTTCAGCCCCAGGCATTTGTGATGGCCACCGCCGAACGGAATCCACTGGAAATGGTGTTGCTTGTGTTCGGCCCGTTCGTCGCTGAAGCGTTCCGGGTCGAAGCGCTGCGGATCGGTCCAGTGCTCCGGCATGTAGTGCGTGTACAGTGGCGACAGGTTGACCATGGTGTTCTTGGGGATGCGATAGCCCTGGAAGGTCACTTCTTCGGTGGTGCGGCGCGGAAAGGAGGTCAGCGCCGGGCGCATGCGCAACGTCTCCCGGAACACCCAGCCGGTCTTGGTCATCTTCTCCAGGTCGCTGTAGCCGAGCCGGTTCTCGACGGTGGCCGCCACCTGATCCATTTCCTCGGCCAGCGCGTCCTGCCACTCCGGGTGCTTGCAAAGCAGGTAGATCAGTGAGCAAAGCGTGCTGGTGGTGGTGTCGTGGGCGGCGAACAGCAGGAAGATCATGTGATTGGTGACGTCCTGATCGCTCAGGCCGCCTTCCTCTTCCGCCGCCTTGCACAGCTCGCTGAAGAAGTCCGGGGACTCCGCGCGGCGCTTCTCCGGAATCAGTCCGGTGACGAACGCCTCCAGGTAGCGGCGACCCTGCAGGCCCCGATGCCACAGGGTGCCGGGGATCGGCACACGCAGCACCGCCAGCGAGGCGTCCGCCGCATCAATGAACGACTGGTTCACCTTGTCCGATTCCGGACCCATTTCCAGGCCGAAGAAAATCTGCGCGCCCACGTCCAGCAACAGCGCCTTGATGCGGTCGAAAAAGGTGAAGGTTTCGCCGGTGGGCCAGGTGGTCAGGCCGTTTTCCACCTGCGGACCCATGCGGTCGATATAGCTGGCCAGGGCCGGCTTCTTGAACGCCTGCTGCATGATGCGGCGGTGGAACTTGTGGTCCGAGAAGTCGCGCAGCATCAGGCCGTCGGTGAACAGTCGCTCCAGGAGCGGGTTCCAGGCGGCGCGGCTGGAGAACACGTGCTCTTTGTCGCGCAGCACGAATTCGTTGGCCTCCGGGCCGAGTAGGGTGACGCCGCGTTGGAACAGCACGCTGCTACGGTGCACCAGCCCGTAGCGTTCCGCCTTGCTGTTTACCAGGCCGTGGTAGTCGCGTAGAAACGCCAGGGTGTGACCGAGCAGCGGCCAGCCGTAATCCCCGGGGATATGGCTCAGTTTTCGCTGCGGCATTTTCGGTAGTTGCGCCGCTCTTTCCTGGGCGGTTTCCATGGAACCCATAATCGTTTCCCGTAAAAAATAGCAATAACAGCAATGTACTGCCGTCCCGGTAAGCGGCGCCAGATGCTGTTGGCAGGTGTCAAACGCCACTGTTCGGCGGAGTAGGGGAGGTTCATCGGGTGCCGCTGAGCGCGGCGCCCGGCGCGATTACAGGTGGGCGGGGTTATGCAGGTCGCGCTGGTCCAGGGGCGGCGGCGACCATTGGTAGAGCCAGGTTTCGGTGAGCGGCTCGCCGCTGTCTTTGCGCTTGAGGTACAGACGCACGTTGATCGGGGTCAGGTCGTCCCCCGGCGGCACCAGGTCGAACATGGCCCGGTAGCCGTTGATGGCGTGCAGCGGCCGCGCCGAGGTGATCTCCACCTCTCCCGCGGATTGTTCGATTACCGGCACCACTTCCACGTCACCGTCCAGGCCGTCGAGGGGCCCGCCCAGGAAGTCCACCGCGAACCGCCAACTGAAGTACTCCCGGGTCTGGCCGACCACGCCGCCCAGACCGGTGCGGGTGGCCACGCAGCGGGCCAGCGACGGTCGCGGCGCCCGCCCGACCCAGGACAGGCGGTAGGCGAACAGCGCTTCCTCGCCGGGCTGCACCGGTTTATCCGGGTTCCAGAACGCGACGATGTTGTCGAAGGTCTCGTCCAGGGTGGGAATCTCCACCAGCTGGATGCTGCCCTTGCCCCAGTCGCCACGGGGCGTCACCCACAGGCTGGGGCGCCGTTCGTAGAACACGCCGTCGTCCTGGTAGTGGTCGAAATCGCGGTCCCGCTGTAGCAGGCCGAAGCCGCGCGGATTGTTGTCGGCAAAGGCGTTAAAGCGCAGCTGTGGCGGGTTGGCCAGCGGCCGCCAGATCCACTCGCCGCCGCCGCTGTGTATCGCCAGGCCGTCGGAGTCGTGGATTTCCGGGCGCCAGTCCCAGGCCACCCGGTGGTTGTTCTCGCCCACCTGGTACATGCTGGTCAACGGTGCCACGCCCAGGCGTTCAATCGGCTTGCGTGGGTACAGGGCGGCGTCCACATCCATGATCACGTCCCCTTCCACCCGTTCGATAATGAAGCGGTAGGCGCCGGTGACGCTGGGGGAGTCCAGAAAGGCGTAGACGATTACTTGTTCGGCGTCCGCTGGGCGTTCGAACCAGAAATGGGTGAATTCGGGGAATTCCTCCGGCTCCGCCATGGCGGTGTTCACCGCCAACCCCCGTGCCGACAGCCCGAACTGGCGGGAGGCGCTGGTGGCGCGGAAATAGCTGGCGCCCAGGAAAGCGGCGATATCCCGCTCCCAGTCGCTGTGGTGCAGCAGCCGGAAACCGGCGAAGCCGAGACCGTCGGGTAACGAGGAAGGGTCCAGATCGGTGTGGCTGAAGTCGAACAGGTCGGTGCGGTAAGGGATCGGCCGGGCCCGGCCGTCCACCACTTCGTGCATTTTCACCGGGGTGTGGAAATTCAGCCCCAAATGGAAAAACTGCATGCGGAAAGCGGCGTCCGCGTCGCCCGACCACAGGGCTTCCTTGTCCAGATACTGAATACCCTGGTACTGATCCCAGGAAAGCTGGTCGATGGCCGGCGGCAGGTCCAGGCGGTGGCTATGGTAGGTCCGCCCGGAGAAGTGCCGGGCCATGCCTTTCAACCAGGCGTAGCTGAACGGCTCACCGGCGCCTTCGCCATGGGCGCCGGCGGGCTGGCCAAGCACCCGCGCCAGGGCCGGCGCCGCCGGCAGCAGGGCGCCGCCGAACAGGCCCAAGGTCTTTAAAATCGTACGTCGATCCATGTCGTTGTCTCCGCATTCCTTGGACAGTGGCTGTGCTAAGCAAGTAGAACGCCAGTACGTGGCTAAGTTCCTGCGCGACGGACCAGAAGGCCGGAGCAGAACACCACCAGGGCGGCGCACAACAACACCGTGCCGCCGATCTCGAAAATCAACGGGCCGCCGCTGGGGTGAGCGTAAAGCGTGGCCATGGCGTAGGCGGCGCCGGCCTGGCCGACCGCGAACAGCGCGGTGGCTCGGCCCCAGGCATGGGTGGCGAGGTGCGGCGGCACCAGCTCCGCCACCCGGCCCATGGTGCCGGCCACCATGGCCGGAATCATGGCGCCGACCACGAACGAGGACAGCGTCACCACCGCCAGGCCGGGCACCAGCACCGGCAGCATCACCGCCAGCCCTTTACAGGTGAGCGCGCCGATCAGCGTCCGGTGCCAGCCCAACCGCCGGGCGGCGGCGCCGGCCAGGAACGGGCCGCTGATCGCGCCGAAGGCGAACACCGCCCACTGGCCGGCGGCGGACCAGGTGCCGAACCCCCGGTAACGTTCCAGGTAATCCACCCAGAATACGGTGTGTGGCACGAAGCCTACCGCGTCCATCAGGTAGGCGGCGTACAGCATGATCAGCAGAATGCCGGCGCCGTTACCGTTGGCGGGGCCTTCCGCCACGGTGGGCATGGCCGGCCAGGTGCGCCACACCAGCAGGGTGGGCACCACGCAGGCGGCCGCCAGCCCGGCCCAGGCCAGCGCCAGGCCCTGGGTGATCAGCAGCGGCACCAGGGTGGCCGAAAACAGCACGCCCAGGCCGACGCCGGCGAAGATCCAAGTGGTGCCCCGCTTGCGCATGGATTCCGGCAACCGCGACGCGATCAGCGACGGCGCGATCACCATCAGGAAGGCGCCGGTGACCCCGGCCACGAAACGCCACAGACTGAACCACCACACCGGCGCCGCCCAGGCGCTGGCCAGAAAGCCCAGGCCCACCAGCAGCACCGAGGCCTTAATCACCCGGGTGGGGCCGAACCAGCGGCTGACACGGCTGGCCAGCACCGCCCCGAACAAATAGCCGAGCAGGTTGGCGGCGCCCACATAGCCGGCGTCCGCCTCGTTCAGCCAGCCGGCCGCGATCACGCCGGGCATCAGCGCCGCGTAGGCGAAGCGGCCCAGGCCGATGCCCACCAGAGTGGCGGAACCGGCCATCACTACCAGGCGGCCGGGTGACAGACTCGGGTTGGGCGGTGTCATGAGGGCTCCAGCGGATTAAATCAGCGGCCCAGTTAACCAGAGCGCTTTTATCGCTGGAAATGATTTTTTAAGATAGCGATTATCGCAACGGGTGAAGGGGTTCCCGACATGTTGATTCGTTCCCTGGAGATTTTCTGTGCCGTGGTCGACACCGGGAGCTTCAGTGCCGCCGCCGAGCGATTGCACACGGTGCAGTCCAACGTCACCGCCCACATCAAAAAGCTGGAAACGGAGCTGGACGCCCGTCTGTTGGAGCGGCGCACGCCGGTGGTCGCCACGCCCGCCGGGCATCAGTTGCTGAGCTACGCGCGGCGCATCGTGGAACTGCACGACGACGCCGTCGCGCGTTTCCACCCCCAGGCGGAACCGGCCGGGGCGTTGCGCCTGGGCAGCATGGAAACCACCGCCGCGGTGCACCTGCCGGGCCTGCTATCCACCTTCAGCCGGCGCTGGCCGCACCTGGCCGTGCACCTGCGCACCGGTACCTCCTCGGAGTTGCTGGAGGAAGTGCGCACCGGGCGGTTGGACGCGGCCTTCGTGGCCGGTGAGAAGGTCGGTGAAGACGTGCTGTTGCGGCCGGTGTTCGAGGAGCGGCTGGTGCTGGTCAGCAACCGCCCACTGGACGCCATGCCCGACCGCGCCACCCTGGCGCAGACGGCGTTCCTGGCGTTCCGCCAGGGCTGCGGTTATCGGCACAGCATTGAAAAGTTGTTCGCCGAACAGCGGGTGCCGGCGCCGCGTATCCACGAATTCGGCAGTCTCGACGCCATCGCCGGCTGCGTCGCCGCGGGCATGGGGTTGGCGCTGTTGCCGGAGTCCACCGTGCGCCAGTACCGGCAGCGGTTCGAGCTGCACACGCTGACCCTGTCGTCGGCGTTCGCCGCCGTCACCACGCAATTGGCGACCTTGCAGCGGCCAAGCTGGAGCCGGGCACTGGAGGTGTTCATGGAGGGGATGGGGGAAATTGAAGAAAGCCAGACGGCGGTACGCGCCGCCGTCTAGCCGCAACCGGAAAGGCCCCGGGAGGGGGCCTTCGGCGGTGCTTACTCCTCGTGGCCTTCCGGCCCGTGCACGTGACCGTGCTCTTTCTCTTCGTCGGAAGCTTCACGCACTTCGGTGACTTCCACGTCGAAGTTGAGGGTCTCACCGGCCAGCGGGTGGTTGCCGTCCACGGTGACCTGATCGCCTTCCACCTCGGTGATGGTGAAGACGCGCTGGCCCGCTTCGGTCTGTGCCTGGAACTGCATGCCCGGCTGAAGCTCGCCACCGGCACCTTCGAAGGCGGAAGTGGGGACTTGCTGGATCAGGCCTTCGTGGCGTTCGCCATAGCCTTCTTCCGGCGTCACGGTGACTTCCAGCTTGTCGCCGGCCTGCTTGCCCACGAGCGCCTTTTCCAGGCCGGGAATGATGTTGCCGTGGCCGTGGAGGTAGTTCAGCGGTTCTTCGCGCTGGCGGGAAGAATCGATGGTCTGGCCCGCTTCATTGGTTAGGGTGTAGTGGAAAGCCACTACGGTGTTCTCTGCGATTTGCATGGGCGCCCTTTTGGGGTTGATGAATGTCCGACGCTGGGCGTCACGGATGCGGTAATGGTAACAGCCCCGTCGAGGGCTTGACCAACGCAGGGCCGTCCGGGCACCCCGCGGCTGGCACGAAATGACCGGCAGAACACGCAATGCTAAGATTTTGAAAGACTTTTCACGTTGCACGGCGGCGCCATTGCGTCATCATAGATGGCTCCTTCGATGGGCGGATTCCGATAGGGAGCGCAACCGTGAAAACCCTTCCCGAACTCTTTGAGAACAACGAAGAGTGGCGTCATCAGATCGAGCAGGAGCATCCCGGCTTCTTTGAACAACTGGTCGGCCAGCAAAAACCCCGGTTTCTCTGGATCGGCTGCGCGGATTCCCGCGTGCCCGCCAACGAAATCGTCGGCCTGATGCCCGGCGAGCTGTTCGTGCACCGCAATGTGGCCAACCTGGTCAATCACACTGATCTCAATCTGCTTTCGGTGCTGCAGTTCGCCGTTGAGGTGCTGGAAGTGCGGCACGTCATGGTGGTCGGGCACTACGGCTGCGGCGGCGTGCGCGCGGCCATGGAAGACCAGCCCCACGGGCTGATCGACAACTGGCTGCGCCAGGTGCGCGAGCTTTACCTGCGAAACCGCAAGACGCTGAAGCAGCTGCCCGACGAAGAGGCACGGGTGAACCGCATGTGCGAGCTGAACGTGGCCCGCCAGGTGATCAACGTGGCCAATACCACGGTGGTCCAGGAAGCCTGGCGGCGGGATCAGGCGCTCAGCATCCACGGCTGGATTTACTCCATCGCCAATGGCCGCCTCCAGGATCTGGACCTGGGTGTGAACACCAACCAGGAGCTGCGCACCCTGGAAGCGGACAGTTACGGCGATTAATCGGACCGAGACGGGCGTTTCAGAACCATAACCGCACCCCGGCGACCAGCGTGGTTTCCGAGACCTCGCCGCCGGCGGCGCGGGTCCTGGCCGCGGTGTCGCCGAATTGCCGTTCCCAGTTCACCCCCACGTAGGGTGCGACTTCCCGGCGTATTTCGTAGCGCAGGCGCAGCCCGGCCTCGATGTCGGTGAGGCCTTCGCCGATCCCCAGTTCATCATCTTCCCGGCCGTACAGATTGGCCTCCACGGCCGGCACCAGGATCAGCTTCTGGGTGAACAGCAGCTCGTACTCCGCCTCCAGGCGCAGGTTGGTGAGTCCTTCCTCGCCGACGAACAGATTCACTTCGGTTTCCAACCGGTAGGGCGCCAGACCCTGGACGCCCAGGCTCGCCCAGTCCCGGTTGGGATCGTCCGGTTGCCAGTCCCGGCGGGCGCCGAGTTGCCAGTCCCAGAACGGCGCGAA
>DASUNW010000035.1:0-13928 GCA_036276955.1 Alcanivorax sp.
GGCGCACAGACCGGAAGCGCTATGAAAGTTAATGTGCAATCAAAACAGTATGGCTTCACTTTGATCGAGTTGATGATTGTGGTGGTGATTATGGCCATCTTGGCGGCCATCGCTTACCCAAGTTACCAGGACCAGGTTGAGCGGGGCCGGCTGGCCGAAGGGAAAGCTGCCCTGACCCAGGCTGCCACCCGTATGGAGCGTTGTTATTCCACCAAAGGGTCCTACAAGAACTGTATCTCGTCGGGAGTGGATTCGGAGACCGGCCTGTACACTGTATCCGTCAAGGCTCCTTCGGCGGATAATACGTTTACACTGGTGGCGACGCGGAAAAAGGCAACCGGGGTTAATCAGTGCGGTAACTTGACGATTACCCAGACGGGAAAGACGGGAGTGGAAAGTGCCACTAAGACAGCGGCTGAGTGCTGGCGTTGACGGTGATTTCTCAGTTGCCGCTGTAAGCTTTTTCGCATAATGATTTCCGATAACGCCGACGAAACCTTGTCGGCGTTATATTATTGTCATATTCCCACCACTACTTAATCTGACAGCACCTTCCATACACAAGGATGTGAGTGATGGGTGCTGTAACACGCGTGCCGCAAAGGGGGCAGCGCGGCTTTACGCTGATTGAACTGCTTACCACGCTTCTGGTGATCGCCGTGTTGCTGGTTATGATGGCCCCCTCCATGAACGTGCTCATAAAACGAAACAGCCTGGTGGCATTGCATGGCAGCTTGCGCTCTTCCTTGAGTATGGCGCGGACCCAGGCGGTTGAGACGGGACGTGCTGTCTCGGTATGCCCCATGGGCCGTAACGGTGGGTGTGCTTTCCCGTCCGGTGACTGGTCGCGAGGGTGGATAATTTTCGAGGACCCGGACCACACTGGCCGGTGCGCTAATCCCGGCAGCACCGGCTTTTGCCATGGGACACGAAAGCGCGTTCTCAAAATTCGCCCTCCACTGGATTCCGGCTACGTTATACGCAGTAACCATCATGTCTCCAGGCGGGTACGCTTCTCCGCTGCCGGGATGAGCTACGGACACAATGGGCGGTTCACGCTTTGCGACCTTAGCGGCGCGGTGAAACCCGTCGGCTTGGTGGTGGCGGCCACGGGCAGGGTGCGCCGCGCTCGTGACTCCGATTTACTTCCTTGCCCTTAAGTGGAGCGGTTAGGAAAGCGGGCCTGTGTTATTGTTGCTCCCCTTCCTGTCATCCAACTCCCATGATTTGTTATGGCTGATGTACTCGTTGTCGGTGGTGGAATTGTCGGTTTGCTGAGTGCGCTGAATCTCAGTGACCGGGGTTTGAGCGTCACCGTGATCGACGCCGGCGGGCAGCGTCCGCCGGCGTCCTGGGCCGGCGGCGGCATTTTGTCGCCGCTGTTCGCCTGGCGTTACCCCGATGCCATGAACCGGCTCACCCATGACGCCACGGCGCGCTATCGGGCGTTGGTGGGGCGTTTGCGAGGTAAGGCCGGGCTGCGCGCCTCGGATTTGCACGACAGCGGTCTGTGGGCAGCGGTGAGTGGCGACGAGCGCCTGGAGGCCCGCCGTTGGGCGTCGGCCTGGGGGGTGACGTGCCAGGAGGCGCCGTTGAGCCGGCATTTGTCGGCGGCGCCGGAGCGTGACGGCTTATGGTTTCCCGACATCGGTAATCTGCGTAATCCGCGCCTGTTGAAAGCGCTACGCGCAACGCTGGTGGGTCAGGGGGTCGCGTTCGTTAACGCGACGGTGGAGGCCGTACGGCCCGGCGCTTGCGGTGCCGAACTGTCACTGGGTGACGGTGATACTTTGTCGGCGCCTCGTGTGCTGATCTGCGCGGGGGCCTGGACGTCGGCGCTGCTGGCGCCGTTGGGGGTCACATTGCCGCTGTTCCCCGCCAAGGGCGAGATGCTGCTGTACCGGTTGCCGCCGGGCCGGGTACCGAGCATCGTGCTCACCGAGCAGGGCTATTTGATTCCGCGCGCCGATGGGGCGGTACTGGCCGGCTCCACGTTGAAAGCCGGTGATGCCACCACTTATCCCACGGTGACCGGGCGTTGGGCGTTGCAGACCATGGCGGCGTTGCTGTTACCGGAGCTGGCCGAGGTGGCACCGGCGCACCATTGGGCCGGTGTGCGGCCGGGGAGTGACCGTGATTGGCCCCATCTGGGCCCGGTGCCCGGCACTCGCGGGGTGTTCGCCGCCGCCGGCATGCATCGCAATGGCCTGGTGGCGGCGCCGGCCAGCGCCGAGTTGCTGGTGCAGTTGATGTGCGGGGAGTCGCCGTCGCTGGAGCCGGGCGACTATTCGCTGTCGGGGTCGCCGTCCTGATCCAGCTCCAGCTTCTTTAGCCGGTAGCGCAGCGAGCGGAACGTCATACCCAGTTTTTTCGCGGCGGCGGTGCGGTTCCAGTGGGTGGTGTCCAGCGCGCGCAGAATTTCCTGTTTCTCGATTTCCTGCAGATAGTCCTCCAGCGGCAATTGGGGGTGGCGTCCGCCGCCGTTGCCAGGGGCCGGTTGCGGCCCGTCGTTGCTGGGCAGGTGCAGGTGTTCGGGTTCGATCATCTGGCCGTCACAGAGGGTGAGGGCGCGCTCCAGGGTATTTTCCAGCTCGCGCACGTTGCCCGGGAAGCCGTAGCCGGCCAGGGCGGCGAGGGCGTGGTCGCTGACCGCCGGCGGTCGGGTTTCCCAGGCCTCGCCGAGCCGTTTCAGGATGTGCTCGACCAGCACCGGGATGTCTTCGTGCCGTTCGCGCAGTGGTGGTACGTGCGCTTCGATCACATTGAGCCGGTAATACAGGTCCTGCCGAAAGCGGCCGGCGCTCATCTCCTCGCCCAGGTCCCGGTGGGTGGCGCAGAGGATGCGCAGGTTAACGGCGAATTCCTTGGATTCGCCCACCGGCCGCACGGTTTTCTCCTGAATCGCGCGCAGCAGTTTGACCTGCATGTGCAACGGCAGGTCCGCCACTTCGTCGAGGAAAAGGGTGCCGCCGTCGGCTTCGCGGAACAGGCCTTTGCGGTCTTCCACGGCGCCGGTGAAGCTGCCTTTGCGGTGACCGAAGAATTCGCTTTCCATCAGTTCCGAGGGAATCGCGCCGCAGTTGACGGCCACGAACGGCTTCTCACGGCGCGGCCCCAGGGCGTGGATCAAACGCGCTACCCGCTCCTTGCCGCTGCCGGATTCACCGCTGATGTAGATGGGCGCCTGGCTGCGCGCCAGTTTGCGTATTTGCTGCTTGAGGCGCTGCATGGCCGGGCCCTGGCCGATCAGGGTGTTTTCTTCCTCGCCGCCGTCGCCGGCTTTTTCCGCGCGGCTGATGCCGAGGCCGTCCTCGATCAGTTGCCGTAGCCGGTCCAGCGCCACCGGTTTGGCGATGAAATCATAGGCGCCCAGTTTCATCGCCTCGGTGGCCACGTCCATATTGCCGTAGGCGGTAATCACCGCCACCGGCATGTCCGGCGCGGTCCGCGCGGCATGGCGCAGCAGCTCCAGGCCGGTGCCGTCGCCCAGGTTCATATCGGTCAGGCAGAGGTCGAAGCGGTCGCTGTCGAGCAAGCGGCGGGCGCTGCCGAGCGAGTCGGCCGCGGTGGCATCCAGTTTCATCCGCCCCAGGGTGATGACGAGCAGTTCGCGCAGATCGGCTTCGTCGTCAACAACCAGAACACGAGGAGTCTTATCAGTCATCATTATTGGAACTGTCGGTCCGGGTGAGCACAGGTTAGCACAAAGCGAGCGCCGGGTTGGGCGTCCTCATGGTCGAGGGTCGCCTGGTTGGCCTGGCACAGCTGGCGGCACACATAGAGCCCCAGGCCGTTGCCGCCGTCGCTGGTGGTGTAGAAGGGTTCGAACAGGTGGGCGACGGCGTCTTCGGGCACGCCGTCGCCGTTGTCGGCCACCGATATCCAGGGTAGGCGGGTTTGCGGGTGACGGCCGTAGGTGACCATCACCCGGCAATGATCCCCGCCGTGGTCGAAGGCGTTGCCAATCAGGTTGTCCACCACCTGTATCAGCTGGCTGCGATCAAAGCGCACTTCCAGGCTGTCGTCGCGGTGCTGCAGGCGCAAACGCTCGCGGGGTATGCCGCGCTGATACCAGCTGGCGGTGACCTCCTCGAGCACCGGCGCCACTTCAAAGCGCGCCGCCTGGCTGCGCGGTCGCCGGGACAGGTCCAGAACGTCGGAAATGATTCCGTTCACCCGTTTCACGTGGTTGCGGATGATGCCCAGCAGGTGGCTGTCTTCCGGCTTTTCCATGTCCTCGTCCAACAGCTCGGTGGCGTGGCTGATGGCACTCAGCGGGTTGCGGATCTCGTGGGCCAGGGTCGCCGACAGCCGGCCCAGGGACGCCAGATTAAGCTGCTGGGCTTCCTGGGCGATGCGCGCGGTGTCTTCCAGGAACACCAGGGTGAGATCTTCATGGCCGGTGTTGAGGTCGGCGAAACGGGCGCTGACCTGCGGCGACTGGCGCGACAGCCGCAGCGGGCTCTGCGCCATATGCGGTGCCTGGCGCCAATGTTGATGCCGTTCCACCAACGCCGCCGGCAGATGCTGACCGACCATGGGGGCGGCGAAGAAACCGTCCGCGGAAGGGTTGGATTGCAGTATCCGCTGCTCGTTGTTGAACACCATCACGCCGGTACGCATGCGCGCCACGATTTGCCGATTGAGCGCCTCCAGGCGCTCGATGGCCACACGCTGGCTGGCGGCAATGGATTCGCTGCGCTCCAACCGTTCCGCGATCTGCTGGATGATAAGCGACACCATGAAGAAGGCGATGCCCAGCAGGCCCGCTTCGGTGAGTTGAAACGGGTCCTGGTCGCCGGTCTGGGTGGCGAAGTAGAACTGCTCGAACATCACCGTCAGGGTGGCCAGGGCGGCGATCAAGAAGCCCATGCGGCCGCGCAGCAGGATGTTGCCGGCGGCCACGTTGACCAGCAACAACACCGCCAGCCCGCCTTCCAAACCGCCGTTGGCGTGCACCACCAGGCCCAGCACCAGCACATCGATGACCAGGGCCAGCGGCTGGGTAAAGCCGGGTTTGCGCAGCCGGTCGCTGTAATCCATCGCCGAGGACACCAGCGTCAGCAGCAGATAGCCGGACACGGTGGCTTCGAACAGGGCCGGCATGTACTGGCCGATCAGCCGTTGCTCGCTGACATAGAATAACGTCAGCAGCACCGTGGCGATGGTGATGCGATAGAGGTTGTAGATGCGGCTCGGCGTCCAGCTCTGGCTAGGGCTCATGGTGCTCCAGGTACTGGCGCTGATGGTCCTGGCTACAGAACGCCAGGTTGTTGTGTTGAAAGGCCTCGCGTTCCGGCACATGCACGCCGCATTGGCGGCACTTGACCATTTTCTGGCTGAGCGCCGCCGCGCCGTCGGCGCGGTTGTCCCATCGACGGCGTTCACCGAGCAGGCCTTTCACGACCCGCCACACCAGATAAATCAGAGCCGCTATGATCAGCAGCCTTATCAGCCCCATAAGGATCCCCTCAACGCTGCAAGAGCAGGCGGCTACAGAGTACAATCAGCGCTCCATGGAGAAAAGGCTGGTGATATGCGAGTAGTGATGGCCCAGCGCAATCCGCTGGTTGGGGATATCGAGGGCAACGCGGACGCGGTGGTGACGGCTACCCGCGAGGCGCGCAATTTGCTCGGCGCCGAGCTGGTGGTGTTCCCCGAACTGGTGCTGACCGGGTACCCGCCGGAGGATTTGTTGCTGCGCCCCAGCCTCAACAGCCGCGTCGATGACGCCTTGGCGCGCATCGGCGAGCGTATCGAAGTGCCGGTGGTGCTCGGTTACCCGGCGGTGCGCAACGGCGTGCGTCGCAACGCCGCCGGTGTGTTGTTCCCGGGGGACAGCCGTCCGCGGCACGAGTACTTCAAGCAATGCCTGCCCAATTATCGGGTGTTCGATGAAAAGCGCTACTTTCAACCCGGCCAGCAAAGCTGCGTCTTCGAGTTGGGTAAGGAGCGACTGGCGATCACCATTTGCGAGGATATCTGGTTCGAGGGGCCGGCGGCCCTGGCCGCCCGCGACGGCGCCACCTGTGTGCTTAACCTGAACGCCTCGCCGTTCCGCGCCGGCAAGCCCGGTGAGCGCCGCGATCAGGTGTGCGCCCGCGCCCGGGAAACCGGCCTGCCGGTGCTCTATTGCAACCTGGTGGGCGGCCAGGACGAACTGGTCTTCGACGGCGCCTCCTTCGTGGTGGATGGCGAGGCAGGCGTGTGCGTGCAGGGCGCCAGCTTCGAGGAAGCCTTGGTGCCGGTGGATCTCGGTCGCGAAGGCGGTGCCTTGAAAGTACGCGGCGAGGTGCTGCCGGTGCCGGAAGACGAAGAAAGCCTGTACCGGGCGCTGGTGCTGGCGACCCGTGACTACGTCAACAAGAACGGCTTTAAAGGGGCGCTGCTGGGCTTGTCGGGGGGCATCGACTCCGCCCTGACCCTGGCGGTGGCCGTGGACGCGCTGGGTCCGGACCGGGTGGAGGCGGTGATGATGCCGTTCCGCTACACCGCCGACATCAGTATCGAAGACGCTGAACAGCAAGCCAAGGCGCTGCGGGTGAACTACCGCTCGCTGCCCATTGAACCGGCGTTCAACGGCTTCATGTCGATCCTTGAAGAGGCGTTCGCGGGCAGCCAGCCGGACACCACCGAAGAGAACCTGCAGGCACGCTGTCGCGGCGTGCTGCTGATGGCGCTGTCCAACAAGAACGGTTCGGTGGTTCTCACCACCGGTAACAAGAGCGAAATGGCGGTCGGCTACGCCACCCTGTACGGCGACATGGCCGGCGGCTTCTCGGTACTCAAGGACGTGTTCAAAACCTGGGTGTACCGGGTGGCGCGCTGGCGCAACCAGAAAGCGGGCAGCGAGATTATCCCCGAGCGGGTGATTACCCGCCCGCCGTCGGCGGAATTGGCGCCGGATCAGGTGGATTCGGACTCACTGCCCGGCTACGACGACCTGGATGCCATTCTGGAGCGCTATGTGGAGCAGGACATGAGTGCCGAGGCGGTGATCCGCGACGGCTTTGATCGCGACACCGTGTACCGGGTGGTCAAGCTTACCGACCGCAACGAGTACAAGCGGCGTCAGGCCGCGGTCGGGCCGCGGGTCAGCCGCCGCGCCTTCGGCAAGGACCGCCGCTACCCGATCACCAACGGCTGGCGACCGGGCGATTAACCGTCGTTAAAGCAAATCGAACGTCAGCAGGCTGAGAATGCCCTTGTTCTCATCCGGCCACCAGGCCAGCGCCACCTGGTTATCCTCTTGCAGGAACTCACTGTCCGGCCAGTTGGCCGCCAGAACCCGGCGGCTTTTTTCGGCCAGGGCCGGGCGGTCGAGCCGCTCGTAGCCTTTCACCATGATGGCCAGAGCTTCCGGCACCAGCGGCGTCTGCTGATAGTGCTGTACCACGTACTTGGCGCGCCCGATGGCGGCGAGGTAGGCGCCGCGCCGCGCATAATAGCGCGCCACGTGCAGCTCGTGCCGGGCGAATTCGTTGCGGATGAACACCATGCGGGCGCGGGCGTCCGCGCTGTATTCGCTGTCCGGGAAGCGGGTCACCAAGCGCTCGAAATCCTCGAAGGCGTCCCGCGCGGAGGACAGATCCCGGGCGGATTTGTCGGTATTCATCATGGAATCGAAGAAACCCCGTTCCATGTAGAAGTTCGCCAGGCCGCGCATATAGAGCGCGTAGTCCAGGCGCGGGTGGGCCGGATAGCTGCGAATGAAACGCTGGGCGGCGACCACGGTTTGCGGGTAGTCCTGAAGGCGGAACTGGGCGTAAATCAGCTCCAGCTGTGCCTGTTCCGCGTAGCGGCCATAGGGGAAGCGGGCCTCCAGCTCCTTGAGCCGGTCCACGGCGGTCACGTAGTTGTTCGACGCCATGGCTTCGCGGGCTTCACGGTATTGCGCCGCTTCGGTGCGCTCCGGGGCCTCGTCGGGTTTACTGGCGCAGGCGCTCAGCAGCGCGGCGATCAGCAGGGTCGAAAGCAATCGTGGCATTTTATCCTCGGTGCGACAGGGTACAATGGTGCGCCTATTCTACGCACAGGTCGGACCATGGGACATCTTGGCGGTGAGAAAATTCAGCGCACCGAACAGGTTGATGCGCAATACGCCGGTATCCGGCTGGACCAGGCGGCCGCCGAATTGTTCGACGGCTTCTCCCGGTCGCGCCTGCAGAACTGGATCAAAGAAGGCGTGCTGACGGTCGACGGCCGCGCGGCGCGGCCCAAGGACAAACTGCTGGGCGGCGAGGCCCTCACCCTGGCGGTGGAACTGGCTCCGGAGATCGACGATCAGCCGGAAGCGATTGAATTGCCGGTGGTTTATCAGGACCGGGACCTGATTGTGATCAACAAGCCCGCCGGTCTGGTGGTGCATCCGGCCGCCGGCCACGCCGACGGCACCCTCCTGAACGGCTTGTTGCACCTGGACGACCGCCTGTCCAGCCTGCCCCGGGCCGGCATTGTCCACCGCCTGGACCGGGACACCACCGGCCTGATGGTCGTCGCCCGCTCCGTGGAGGCGCACACCGGGCTGGTGGCGCAGTTGCAGGACAAAAGCCTGTACCGGGAGTATCAGGCCATCGCCATGGGTGTGATGACCGGCGGCGGCACCGTGGACGCGCCCATGGGCCGCCACCCGGTGGACCGCAAGCGCCAGGCGGTGGTCGCCCACGGCGGCAAGCCGGCGGTCACCCACTACCGGGTGCTGGATCGTTACCGGGCCCACACCCGGGTGCAGGTGCGCCTGGAGACCGGTCGCACCCACCAGATTCGTGTGCATCTCGCCCACCGCCGTTATCCCCTGGTGGGCGATCCTCTCTACGGCGGCCGTCTCAAGCAGCCCGCCGGCGCCACCGAGGCGCTGCGCGAGGCCCTCCACGGGTTCCGCCGCCAGGCCCTGCACGCCTTCAAGCTCGGTCTGGTGCACCCGATCAGTGGCGAGTACATGGAATTCGAGGCGCCCCTGCCCGACGATTTCCAGACCCTGGTTCAGGTCCTGGAGGCGGACCGGGAGGCGCAATGACCCTGCCCGACATCAGTCAGTGGCTGCGGCCCGACTGGCACCCCCATCCCCGGGTCCGGGCTCTGGTGACCACCCGTTTGGGGCGTCACTCACCGCCCCCCTGGCACGGTTTCAACCTGGGCATGAACTGCGGTGACGACCCGGCGCGGGTGGAACAGGCCCGCCGCCATGTGCACAAGATGCTGGCGGTGGACCACCCGCCGGCCTGGCTGGAGCAGGTCCACGGCGACCGCATCATCCAGGCCGGCGACGCCGACACGCGCGCCGACGGGGTGTGGACCGGTGAACCGGGCTGGCCCTGCGTCGTGCTCACCGCCGATTGCCTGCCGGTGCTGCTGGCGCGCCAGGACGGCAGCGCGGTGGCGGCGGTGCACGCCGGCTGGCGCGGTCTGCACGGCGGCATCCTGGGACGGGCGGTGGCCACGCTGGCGCCCGGCGGTGAGCCGTTGTCCGCCTGGCTGGGGCCGGCCATATCCGCGCGCGCCTACCAGGTGGGCGAGGACGTGCACCGGGCCTTCCTGGCCCTGGGGCCGAAGTATCAGGCCGCCTTCAGCCGGGACAGCCAGCCCAACCACTGGCGCTTCTCCCTGGCCCACGCCGCCACGCTGGCGCTGAATGCCGCCGGTGTGTTCGAGGTGGCGGGGGGCGATCACTGCACCGCCAGTGATCCGGTCCATTTCTATTCATTCCGCGCCGAGGGCCAGACCGGCCGCTTCGCTACCCTGGTGTGGCTGACCCCCTCTTGAATCCCTTCACGCTAGCCCGCATTTAAAGCTCAGTTTTTAAACAACCGATAACGCGCCGGTGCCGTGGTCCGGGCCGGCCGTTAGGCGTGATCAGGAGAGTGGAAAATGCGAATGGACAAATTTACCGCACGCTTGCAGGAAGCGTTGGGCGAAGCCCAATCCCTGGCCGTGGGTCAGAGCCACAGTGCGATCGAACCGGTGCACTTGCTGCTGGCGCTGTTGCAGCAGAGTGGCGGGGTGGCGGCGCCGTTGCTGGAGAAAGCCGGCGCCAATCCGGCGGACGTGGTCACCGCCTTGAAAATGGCCATGGATAAACTGCCCACCGTGGGACAGTTCAACGGCGACGTACAGCTGTCCCAGGGGCTGGCGCGGCTGCTTAATCTGGCGGACCGCGAAGCCCAGCAACGCGGCGACCAGTACGTGTCCACCGAGGCGCTGTTGCTGGCGGCCTGCGATGACAGCGGGGAACTGGGCAAGTTGTTCAAGAACGCCGGCGTCAAAAAGAAGGTGCTGGCGGAGAAAATCGAGGAAGTCCGCGGCGGTGAAGCGGTCAACGACCCTAATGCGGAAGACAAGATGGAAGCGCTCAAGAAGTACACTCAGGATCTTACCGAGCGGGCCGAAAGCGGCAAACTGGACCCGGTGATCGGCCGTGACGACGAAATCCGCCGCACCATTCAGGTGCTGCAGCGCCGCACCAAGAACAACCCGGTGTTGATCGGTGAACCCGGCGTCGGCAAGACCGCCATCGTCGAGGGCCTGGCGCAGCGTATCGTCAACGGCGAAGTCCCCGAGGGACTCAAAAACAAGCGCGTCCTCGCCCTGGATATGGCCTCGCTGATCGCCGGCGCCAAGTACCGGGGTGAATTCGAAGAGCGTTTGAAGGCGGTGCTCAACGAGCTGTCCAAGCAGGAAGGGCGGATTATCCTGTTCGTCGATGAGTTGCACACCATGGTGGGCGCCGGAAAAGCCGACGGCGCCATGGACGCCGGCAACATGCTCAAGCCGGCGCTGGCGCGCGGCGAGCTGCACTGTGTCGGCGCCACCACACTGGACGAATATCGCCAGCACATCGAAAAAGACGCGGCGCTGGAGCGGCGTTTCCAGAAAGTGCAGGTGGACCAGCCGTCCGTGGAGGACACCATTGCTATTCTGCGTGGCCTTAAAGAGCGCTACGAGGTGCACCACGGCGTCGACATCACCGACGGCGCGATCATCGCCGCCGCCAGGCTCAGCCACCGTTACATCACCGACCGGCAGTTGCCGGACAAGGCCATCGACCTGATCGACGAGGCGGCCAGCCGTATCCGCATGGAAATCGATTCCATGCCCGAAGAGATGGACCGCCTCGACCGGCGTTTGATCCAGCTCAAGATGGAGCGGGAGGCGCTCCGCAAGGAAGACGACGAGGCCAGCAAGAAGCGGCTTGAGAAACTCCAGGGCGAGATCGCCGCGCAGGAAAAGGAATACGCCGATCTGGAAGAAATCTGGAACGCCGAAAAAGCGGCGTTGCAGGGCGCGCAGCAATACAAGGCCGAACTGGAGCAGGCGCGGGTGGATATGGAGCAGGCGCGCCGTGCCGGCGACCTGAGCCGCATGTCCGAGCTGCAGTACGGGGTGATCCCGGATCTCGAGAAGAAGGTTCAGACCGCCCAGGAGGCCGAAGAGTCCGCCCAGGTGGAAACCAAGTTGCTGCGCAACAAGGTCACCGACGAGGAAGTCGCCGAGGTGGTGTCCAAGTGGACCGGCATCCCGGTATCCAAAATGCTGGAGGGCGAGCGCGACAAATTGCTGCGCATGGAAGAGGCCCTGCACGCCCGGGTGGTCGGCCAGGACGAGGCGGTCACCGCCGTGTCCAATGCGGTGCGCCGCTCACGGGCCGGCCTTTCCGACCCCAACCGCCCCAACGGCAGCTTTCTGTTCCTGGGCCCCACCGGGGTGGGCAAGACCGAACTGTGCAAAGCCCTGGCCGGTTTCCTGTTCGATACCGAAGAGGCGATGGTGCGCATCGACATGTCCGAGTTCATGGAGAAACACTCCGTGGCCCGGCTGATCGGCGCGCCGCCGGGTTACGTGGGCTATGAAGAGGGCGGCTACCTCACCGAGGCGGTGCGGCGTAAGCCATACTCGGTGTTGCTCCTCGACGAGGTGGAGAAGGCCCACCCCGACGTCTTCAATATCCTCCTGCAGGTGCTCGAGGACGGCCGCCTCACGGACGGCCAGGGCCGCACCGTGGACTTCCGCAATACGGTGGTGGTGATGACCTCCAACCTGGGCTCCGACCTGATCCAGCGTATGGCCGGGGACGGCGATTACGACGCCATGAAGGACGCGGTGATGGAGGTGGTCGGCCAGCATTTCCGGCCCGAGTTCATCAACCGGGTGGACGAGACGGTGGTGTTCCACCCTCTGGCCCGGGATCAGCTCAAGGGCATCGCCGCGATCCAGCTCGACTATCTGCGTCAGCGGCTGGTGGAGCGCGACATGGGGCTGCGGCTGTCGGACAAGGCGCTGGAAAAGCTGGTGGAAGCCGGTTTCGACCCGGTCTACGGCGCCCGGCCGCTTAAGCGGGCGATCCAACAACAGTTGGAAAACCCGCTCGCCCAGGCGTTGCTCAAGGGTGAGTTCGGACCCGGCGACACCATCGAGGTGGATGTCGCCGGCAGCGAGATGGTGTTCCGGAAGCGATGATCAGCCGTTGCGGGCCTCGCAGAACTCGACGCCCGCGCGGGTTTCCTTGATCAACTGTTCCCGGCGACTCTGGTCGATAACCTCCATTTCGCCGGTCTGCGGGTTCTCCACCCGCACGATCGGCTTGTTCTCGAGGATATCCAGGTTCTTGCGGTGTTCCTCGCAGCGCTCCTCGGCCACGGCTTCCGGTTCCTCGGCCGCCCGTTCTGCCTCGCGGGCCTGCTGTTGGGCCTGTTCCCGGGCGCGAGCGGCGGCCTCGCGCTGCTCCTGCAGCGCCTTGAGCTCCTTACCCTGGTCGGAGCTGGGGCCGTAGGTGCGTACCGCTTCCGAGGCACCGGCCTCCGGCGGCGCGGTGCCGTAGTGCGTGACGCCGTTATCGTCCACCCATTTATAGTACTTATCCGCCATGGCGGGTGCCGCGCTGCCCAGCAGGGCGAGCATCAGCAGTGGGATGAGTGTTCTGGTGGTGTTGGTTCGGATCATTGTTTGCCCCCTTGGTCGGCGAATCAGAATGCCCGCGACGGTCCCCGCTGTGCAAGTCCCCTATATTGTGTGAGAAAGGCGCCGCCAGGGGTTTGAAAGCGCCCGCATTTCTGACAATATTGCAAATACTTTCCGGAGATCGGAACCCGCAGGCGCTTACCGGCGTTTGTGTGGCCGGGACCCGGGGCATCGTTACCGCGATGTCCTAACGCAGCATCACTGCAAGCATGTCCCGCTGGTGAAGCCTCTGGAGGATTCCGGCGCGGGTATGTGCCCCCCTCCGAGCTTTCCGACCTGTGTTCGCCGTTGGCCACCTCCACGCGGACTTCGGGGCGCTTAAATAAGGCGTCCGTTCCACAGGTAAACGCAACACCCTCCCATTCCGCCGATTTCCGGCGGGGTGAACGCTATTTTTAATTTCGAGGTAGCAATCGTGGAAATGTTATCCGGCGCGGAAATGGTGGTCCGTGCTTTGCAAGACGAGGGCGTGGAGTACATCTTCGGGTATCCCGGGGGCGCGGTACTGCACATCTATGACGCGTTGTTCCAGCAGGACAAGGTCAATCACATTCTGGTGCGCCACGAGCAGGCCGCCACGCACGCCGCGGACGGCTATGCCCGCTCCACCGGCAAGCCCGGCGTGGTGCTGGTGACCTCCGGTCCCGGTGCCACCAACGCGGTGACCGGCATCGCCACCGCCTATATGGATTCGATCCCGATGGTGGTGATCTCCGGCCAGGTGCGCTCCGACTGGATCGGCGATGACGCCTTCCAGGAAACCGACATGGTCGGCATCTGCCGCCCGATCGTGAAGCACAGCTTTGCGGTGCGCGACACGGCGGAGATCCCGGAGGTTTTCAAGAAAGCCTTTTATATCGCCACCACCGGCCGTCCCGGCCCGGTGCTGATCGATATCCCGAAGGACAAGACCAGCCCGCTGGTGAAGCTGCCGTACAGCTACCCGGACAAGGTCAAGATGCGCTCCTACAACC
>DASUNW010000036.1:0-48198 GCA_036276955.1 Alcanivorax sp.
GGGCCGTCGAACCAATCCTCATATTCAAACGCTGAAAGGCCGCGCCGCGGTGGGCGCCCTGCGCCTGCTGGGCCTGCTGCCTTTCAAACTGAACCGCGCCCTGGCGACCGCGCTGGGGCGGTTGCTGGCCCGATTCTCCACCGAGGCCCGCCAGGTCACAGAGATCAATCTGTCGCTGTGTCTGCCCGACCACCCGGATCGTGAAGCGCTGGTGCGCGAATCCCTGGTGGAGAGCGTCAAGAATACCTTCGAGATCGCCCGCTTCTGGAGCAAGCCGGAGGACGGCCTGCGGCGGGTGGTCTCGGAACAGGGCGACGGCCCCCTGCGCGAAGCGGTGGCCAATAAAGAACCAATACTGATTCTGGCCCCGCACCTGGGTTGCTGGGAGGTGCTCAATTTCTGGCTGGCGCGGGAATTCGGACTGCACGCCATGTTCGCCCCTTCCGGCCTGCCGGAACTGGACGCGCTGGTGAAACAGGGCCGGGAGCACTTCGGCACCACCATGTACCCGGCCACCGCCCGGGGCGTAGCCGGACTGGTGCGCGCCATGCGCAAGGGCGCGCTCACCGCAATCCTGCCCGATCAGGTGGCGGACCGCCGCAGCGGCCGCTTCGCGCCCTTCTTCGGCCACCCCGCCTACACCGGCACCCTGAGCTGCAAGCTGATCAAGCAGACCAACGCCCGGGTGTTCATGGCCTGGGCCCGCCGGCTGCCCGGCGACGAGGGCTTCGAGATCCGCGTGCGGCCCGCCGACCCGGATATCCACGACCCGGACCTGGACCATGCCTTGAGAGCCATGAACCGCTCCATTGAAGCGCTGATCCTGGAGCAACCCGGCCAATACCTGTGGAGCTACAAGCGCTTCCGCCGCCAACCGCCCGGCGGCACTCTACCCTATTAGCGCGCCAGAGTACGGCTGCGTTATTACGAACATTCATGTCATGAATGGCTCTAAGGGCTGTTTGATTTAACAGTGGATAGCGTTTCCGCTATACTCCGCGCGCATTTCCACCCCCAGACATACCCCAAACAACTGATTTCCAAAAGAAATCGGTCAGACGAAACGAGGGATTCGCTGTGCTAGAAGCCTATCGCAAACACGTAGAAGAGCGCGCCGCCCAGGGCGTTCCGCCCAAGCCGCTGGACGAAGTGCAGACCGCCGAACTGGTGGAACTGCTGAAAAACCCGCCCGCTGGCGAAGAAGAGTTCATCCAGGATCTGTTCGTGAACCGGATCCCGCCGGGCGTGGACCAGGCCGCCTACGTGAAGGCCGCCTTCCTCACCGCCATCGTGAAAGGCGAAGCCAGCTCCCCTCTGATCGACCGCAAGCGTGCCACCGAGCTGCTCGGCACCATGCAGGGCGGCTACAACGTGGCGCCGCTGATCGAGCTGCTCGACGATGAAGAGCTGGCCGACGTGGCCGCGAAGGAACTCAAGCACACCCTGCTGGTGTTCGACGCCTTCCACGATGTGGAAGACAAGATGAAAGCCGGCAACGCCAAGGCCAAGGAAGTGATCGAATCCTGGGCCGAGGGCGAGTGGTTCACCAACCGCAAGGACCTCTCCGAAAAGTTCACCGTGACCGTGTTCAAGGTGCCCGGCGAGACCAACACCGACGATCTGTCCCCGGCCCAGGACGCCTGGAGCCGCCCGGACATTCCGCTGCACGGCAACGCCATGCTGAAGAACGCCCGCGAAGGCATCGTGCCCGAGAAAGACGGCGAAATCGGCCCGCTCAAGCAGATGGAAGAGCTCAAGGCCAAAGGCCACCCGGTGGCCTACGTGGGCGACGTGGTCGGCACCGGCTCCAGCCGTAAGTCCGCCACCAACTCCGTGCTCTGGCACTTCGGCGAAGACATTCCCTACGTGCCCAACAAGCGCGCCGGCGGCGTCTGCATCGGCGGCAAGATCGCGCCGATCTTCTTCAACACCATGGAAGACTCCGGTGCCCTGCCCTTCGAGTGCGACGTCGAGAAGATGAACACCGGTGATGTGATCGACATCTACCCGTTCGAAGGCCGCGTGGAGAAAGACGGTGAAGTGATCGCCGAGTTCGAGCTGCGCTCCCAGGTACTGCTGGACGAAGTCCGCGCCGGCGGCCGCATCAACCTGATCATCGGCCGTGGCCTGACCACCAAGGCGCGCACCGCCCTGGGCCTGGAAGAGTCCACCCTGTTCCGCAAGCCGGAGCAGCCCGGCGACTCCAACGCCGGCTTCACCCTGGCGCAGAAGATGGTCGGCAAGGCTTGCGGCCTGGAGGGCGTGCGCCCGGGCATGTACTGCGAGCCGAAGATGACCACCGTCGGTTCCCAGGACACCACCGGCCCGATGACCCGCGACGAACTGAAGGACCTGGCCTGCCTCGGCTTCCAGGCGGACCTGGTGATGCAGTCGTTCTGCCACACCGCCGCTTACCCCAAGCCGGTGGACGTGGAAACCCAGCACACCCTGCCCGACTTCATCATGAACCGGGGCGGCGTATCCCTGCGCCCGGGTGACGGCATCATCCACTCCTGGCTGAACCGCATGCTGCTGCCCGACACCGTGGGCACCGGCGGCGACTCCCACACCCGCTTCCCGATGGGCATCTCCTTCCCGGCCGGCTCCGGCCTGGTGGCGTTCGCCGCCGCCACCGGCGTGATGCCGCTGGACATGCCGGAATCCGTACTGGTTCGCTTCAAGGGCAAGCGCCAGCCCGGCGTCACCCTGCGTGACCTGGTGCACGCTATCCCGATGCAGGCAATCAAGGACGGCCACCTGACCGTCGCCAAGGCCGGCAAGAAGAACGTCTTCTCCGGTCGCGTGCTGGAAATCGAAGGCCTCGACGATCTGACCGTGGAGCAAGCGTTCGAACTGTCCGACGCCTCCGCCGAGCGCTCCGCCGCCGGCTGCACCATCACCCTCTCCGAGGACAGCGTCAGCGAGTACCTGAAGTCCAACATCACCCTGCTCAAGTGGATGATCGGTAACGGCTACGGCGACGCCCGTACCCTGGAACGCCGTATCCAGGGCATGGAAGAGTGGCTCGCCAACCCCAGCCTGATGCGCGCCGACGCGGACGCCGAGTACCACACCGTGATCGAGATCGACATGGATCAGATCAAGGAACCGGTACTGTGCTGCCCGAACGACCCGGACGACGCCAAGACCCTGTCCGACGTGGCCGGCGCTAACATCGACGAGGTGTTCATCGGCTCCTGCATGACCAACATCGGACACTTCCGCGCCGCCGGCAAATTGCTGGAGAAAGTGGAAGGTCTGACCACCCGTCTGTGGGTGGCACCGCCCACCAAGATGGACCAGCATCAACTCACCGAAGAGGGTTACTACAACATCTTCGGCCGTGCCGGTGCGCGCACCGAAATGCCGGGCTGCTCGCTGTGCATGGGTAACCAGGCGCGGGTGGCGGCGAAATCCACGGTGGTGTCCACCTCCACCCGGAACTTCCCCAACCGTCTCGGCCAGGGCGCGGACGTCTATCTGGCGTCAGCGGAACTGGCGGCCATCGCCGCGGTGATCGGCAAGCTGCCGACCACCGAGGAGTACATGGAGTACGCCAGCACCATCGACGCCATGTCCGGCGAGATCTACCGCTACCTGAACTTCGACCGCATGGACGAATATCAGAACGTGGCGGATACCGTTAAGATTCCGGTGGCTCAGGCGAGCTGATCCGGTGTCGGCGCCTTCGGGCGCACGGCGATAAAAAGGCCCCGCTTCGGCGGGGCTTTTTGATTTCGGTGCGTCGTATCCGAGACGCGGTGCAATAAAGGTCTCTGGTATCCTGCGGGGCAGCCCCCACAAAGCGGAGACCACCATGATGATGGACGCCGAAAACGCCACCCTGGTGATGATCGACTATCAGCCGCGCCTGCTGCCGGCGATCCGCCACGGCCAGAAGCTGGTGGCGCGGTCGGTGACGCTCGGTCGTATCGCCGCCCTGCTCGACGTGCCCGTGATCGGCACCGAGCAAAGCCCGGACAAGCTCGGCGAAAACGTGCCCTCGATTCGGCGGCTTTGCAGCGAAACGCTCTCCAAGACCCGGTTCGACGCCAGCGACAGGCTGCGCGCCACGGCGCTGGCGGAGCGCGGCCAGGTGGTGCTGTGCGGCTGCGAGGCGCACGTCTGTGTGTTGCAAACCGCGCTGGGTTTGCAGCGATTGGGCTTCGAAGTGTTGGTGGTGGAGGACGCGGTCGGCGCCCGCCGGGAGGCGGATAAAAGCGCGGCGCTTCAGCGCCTGCGCCAGGCCGGCATCGGCGTGGTGACCTTGGAGATGGTCGCCTTCGAATGGCTGGGCGACGCCCAGCACCCCCGTTTCCGGGAGGTTCAGGCGCTGATTAAATAGTCTTCACCTGATTTTTACATCCTTGCTGTAAAGAAGGATTGAATGCGGGTGACGGCGACTCCCCATGGTCGAGACAATGCCGCCGATGCCCGCCGCTCTCCGGCAATGCCGGTCACGTCGTGGCAGTACCTTCGAAAATGGAATCTCGCGGAGGAGCACAACATGACCGACGAAGATCTTTTCCCGACACGGCATGAACAGCATCAAGACCGTTTCCCCCGAATCGATCCGGTGGTCCATGCCCGCAACCAGGCGCGCTGGGACGGCCCCCTGGACGAAGTGGCGCTGTCACACTACGAGCGCGACGGCTTTCTCTGGTTCGAGGGCTTCTTCTCCCAGGAGCGGATGCGTCCGTTCTTTGATGAGCTCAAGGAGATGGCCAAGGACAGCGAGCTGATGAACTCCGACCAGTCGATCACGGACCCGGAGTCCGGCGACCTGCGTTCGGTGTTCGCCATGCACGAACTTTCCCGGCGTTTCGACGAGCTGACCCGTGACCCGCGCATCCTGGGCATGGTGCGCCAACTCCTGGGCGGCGACGTCTACATCCACCAATCGCGCATCAACGACAAGTTCGGCTTCCAGGGCAGCGGCTTTAATTGGCATTCCGACTTCGAGACCTGGCATTCCGAGGACGGCATGCCCCGTATGCGGGCGGTGAGCGCGTCGATCATGCTCACCGACAACAACGAGTTCAACGGGCCGTTGATGTTGATCCCCGGTTCGCACCATTACTTCGTGCCCTGCCAGGGCGTCACGCCCAAGGACAACTGGAAGGACTCTCTGAAAAGCCAGCGCCTGGGCGTGCCCAGTCAGGAAAACCTGGCGGATCTGGTTCAGCAGGGTGGCATCCAGGCACCCAAGGGACCGCCGGGTTCACTGCTGTTGTTCGAGTGCAACACTCTGCACGCGTCCAACAAGAACTTGTCGCCCTGGCCCCGGGCCAACCTGTTCTTCGTCTACAACAGCGTGGACAACGCCCTGGAAGACCCGTTTTGCGGCAACAAGCCGCGCCCGGATTTCCTCGCCAACCGCAGCAACACCGACGAACTGTCCATGCACGACCATATGGAGCCCCTGTAACTAACCCGCCCGCGCCAGGGCACCTCGCTTGAGCAGCCGCCACACTTCGCTGGCGGCCTGCGACAGCGGATGCGAACGCAACCGATAGGCACAGGCGGACACCGTCACCCCCGCGTCCAGCGGCAGCACCTTGAGCCGGCCGGCGTTCAGGTCGTCCTCGATCAGGCTGCGCGGCGCCACCGTCACCGCCCTGCCCGCCCGGCATAACGCCAGGCAGGAGCTGATGGTCGCCATCTGAAACTCGGCCCCGCGCCGGGCCACCAATAATTCACGAAACCAGGGCGCGATCTGCCGGCGGTATTCCGGCGCCACTCTGGGTAGCGCCCAGGGCCGATCGGCCATGAACGCCAGTGCGGCGTCACCGTCGCCGGCGGCGGCCGCGTCTTTACCCACCAACCAGGACGCCGGCGCCACCACTTCCAGCGGCAGTTGCAACAGCGGTAACTCCTCCACGTCATCCCGATCGGGCAGCGCCGAGCGCTGGCGCCCGTCGTAGACCAGGAAATCGTACCGATAGGCGTACAGACCTTCGCACAGTGACTCGAAGTGATCGCTGTGGATTTCAAGCCGCACGCCCGCGTCCATGGTGGCGCGCGAGCGTTGCAGCGGCCCGGCCAGCCGCTCAGTGAGCAGGTCCGGCACGAACGGCCCGCAGCCGATCCGGACCAGCCCGCTACGGCCATCGTGAAACGCCTCCACCAGCCGGTCCAGGCCGGCCGCCTCATCCAGAATCCGGGTGACTTGCCGGTGCAGGGTGTCGGCCAGCTCAGTGGCCCTTAAAGAGCGCGTATGCCGTTGGAAAAGCGGCGCACCGGCACGTTGCTCCAGGCGCTGCAGGCTGCGGCTGAGCGCCGGCTGCGACAGCCCCAGGGCACGCGCCGCCGCCGACAGACTGCCGTGCTCGTAGACCGCCCGGAAGCGGGCCAATTCCTGTAGTTGCCACACGGGGCTCTCCTTGAGTCGGCCAGAAGACAGTCGATATCGACACCTTAAGCATAGACTCATGCAACACGGTAATGAATCTCCGGGGCATACTTCGCGCTATCTAACAACAACACGTCGCCTTCCACCGGAGAGCCCCAATGACCCATGTGACCCGGCGCACCGTTCTGAAAAACCTGGCCCTGGGCGGCGCGGCCCTGGCCACCACGCCGTCATTGAACGCCAAGGTGAACCTGCGCAAACAGGGCCGGCCGAATGTGCTGTTGTTGGTTTCCGACCAGGAGCGCTCGTGGATGGATCTGCCCGCCGGTCTCGACCTGCCCGCCCACAACAAGCTGCTCAACCGTGGCACCGGCTTCAACCAGTACTATGTCAACACCTCGCCCTGTTCGCCGTCGCGCTCGGTGATGTACACCGGCCAGCACACCATGCGCACCGGCATGACCGCCAACCTGCATGCGCCGCCGTTTCCAACCTTTAACCAAGACCTGCCGACCCTCGGCCATCTGTTCCAGAACCTGGGCTACCACACCGCGTACAAGGGCAAATGGCACCTGTCGGACGTCGAAGACGGCCCGGGGTTGATGTACGGCAGCTACCCGAGCCGGGGCAAGGCGCTGGAACCCTACGGCTTCAGCGATTACAACCTCACCGGTGACGTGCACGGGTCGGTGTGGCAGGGCTACATCGCCGACCGCATGGTCGCCAGCGAGGCCAGCCAGTGGCTGGTGCGCGACAGCCAGAAGTTGGACAAGCCCTGGCTGCTGGCGGTGAACTTTGTGAACCCCCACGACATCATGTTCTTCTCGTCCGGCGAAAAGCAGGAGCAGTCCCGCGCCAACCCGCGCTTCATGGCGCCGTTGCGCCCGCCGCCGAACGATCCGATCTACAAGAAAGACTGGTCCCACCTGCCGCTGCCCGCCTCCTTCGCCAAGGAAACGCTGCAGGACAAACCCTGGTGCCACCGCTCCTACGCCGAGGTGATCGACAGCATCTACGGGCGTATGGACAAGAACGACGAAGCCGCCTGGCTGGCCAACCAGAGTTACTACTTCAACTGCATCCGCGATGTTTCCCGGCAGGTGGACTATGTGCTGCAGGCCCTGGAAGACAGCGGCCAGCTCGACAACACCATCATCGTCTACACCGCCGACCACGGCGAAATGGCCGGCGCTCACGGCCTGCGGCAAAAAGGCCCGGTCACCTACAAGGAAAACAGCCGGGTGCCGTTGATCGTCAGCCACCCGGACGTGCGCGGCGGGCGCACCGTGGACAACCTGGGCTCCGCCCTGGACCTGGTGCCGACCCTGGTGGGCCTGGCCACCGAAGGCAACACCCGCACCGACACCCCCGGCGTGGACCTGAGCCCGGCGATCACCGGCCAGGGCACCACCCGGCGCGACCAGGACGGCATTCTGTTCGCCTACGGCGTACTGCTTTACACCGACCCGGAAGCGACCCAGCGGCTGGCCCGCGAAGGCGACGAAATCACCCCGGTCAAACTGATGGGCGACTTTCTCAAGCAACTGCGGCTGGGGCCCGAGTTGGGGAACCGTGGGCTGCACCGGGGCGTGTTCGACGGGCGCTACAAGTTCACCCGCTACTTCAGCCCGGACAGCCATCACCTGCCCCAGGACTGGGACACGCTGCTTGCCCACAACGATCTGGAGCTCTACGACACCCGGCAGGACCCGGACGAGCTGATCAACCTGGCCGCCCGCCCGGAAGGGCCTGGGGCCGTCAAAGAACGCCTGCTCGCGCTTAACGCGCAAACCAATCAATTGATCCAACAGGAAATCGGCGACGACCACGGCGGCGAATACCCCGGCCCGGAATTCATGTACCGGCTGTAACCCTTTTTGCTTTGCCCTTGGGGGGCAATCCGCCCCGACCCGGCCTCGCCGGTGTCCGGGGCACCTTATTCCAGCACCGCTCTAGTCGTGACCCAGAAGCGGTTGCCCGGTGCGGGCCGCCAGCCACAGCATCACCGCACCGCCGGCCAGCAAGTACCAGTAGAACGTAAAGAAACGCCACACCACGATGGTGGTGGCGGTGGTCACTGCCGTCAGCCAGGGTTTCAGCAACGCCGCGCCCGCCACCTCGGCGCCGCCGGCGCCGCCCGGCAACAGCGTCAGATGGCCGGCCCCCATCGCCACCATCTGCACGAAGAAGCCGTACACCCAATCCACATGTTCACCCAGGGCCAACACCGCGACATAGATCACCGAATAGCGCAGCAGCCAGTGGCAAAGACAGAGCGTAAACATCAACAGCAAACGCCGACGCGGCACCGCCAGCGTTTCCTCCAACCCGCGCCGGAAACGAAGCACCGCCCGTGCCAGCCGCAAACGGCGCCGGCGTCGGAACCCCAGCCAGGCGAGAATGTCCCCTGACACAACCAGCCCCCGGCGTTGATAGCGGGCCAGCAGCGCCACCCCGACCAGGGTGGCGAGCATCAACGTCAACGGCACCGCCACCTGCCACCAAGCCGCCAGATCCAAATAACGGGCCAGCCCGTACAGCGCCACCGTCGGCAGCAACGCCGCGAACACCAGCAAATCGGTGAGTTGGTCCACGGCCAGCACCGCCGTGGCATGGGCCGGCGCCACCCCATACCGGCGCAGCAACGCGGCCAGCGTAAAAGGCGCGCCGCTGCCGCCGGGCGTGGCGTTGAGGGTGAATTCGGTGGCCATCACCGTGGCCAGCGCCGAGCCGTGGCCCAAACCCGGCGCCCGGCCGTTCAACATCAGCCTCAGCCGCCAGGCGTTCAGGTTCCAGCACACCGCGATCATCGCCGCCAGCAGGGCCAGCCACCCCAACGGCACGGTGCTCAGGCGCACCAATACCTGGCCGCCACCGAGCACGAACGGCACCGCCGCGCCCACCAACAGGGCCACCGCGAATAACCAGCGCCAATGCCGCGTCATAGTGATTCAGACTCACTTTCCCGTAGCCGCTCATTTTCCATCAGCCACTGCGCCTTGGTGACGCAACGGCGCTTTTCGCTCAAGTCATCGATGGTGCGCCGCCAAAAGCTCCGGCTTTGCGGATGGCGCAGGTCCACCGGGTGCAGCGCCAGACGGATGACCGGGCGGTTCTGAAAGCGGCGCAGGCGAGCCTGGTTCAAACGCTCGAAACAATAACGCCGCCAGGCGGAACGGGACGACATCACCACCGTCGGCAGCGGCAGCCGTTCGCCGTCGGAAAGGCGGTACAACGCACCGGCGTCGGTGCGATAGTCGAAACCGGCGTCACGGATCGCGCGGCGGCTGGCCTCGTTGCTCAACCAGCCCGGGGGAACAAAGCCACTGGCCTGCCAGTGTTGCCGGCGGAATAAGGCCAAACCGTCGCGTATGCGCGCGTAGGCGGTCGGCTCATCGAGCGCGGAGAACTCCCCTTCATGGGTCAGTATCCGGCGGCGTATCCGTTCCCGGAGGCCGATGGGGCGCGGCCCCTCGTCGCTGTGCGACCAACCGTGCAGAACCAGTTCGTCGCCGGCGGCCTGGCGCTCGGCCATGGCCCGGCAGAACGCCGGCGTTTGCTCCGCCGGATGGCGACGGTGGAAATCCGGCACCGCCAACAGCGTGCAGGCGAGCGACGACGGGCGTTGCAGCTCGTCCAAAAACGACTGATACAGCGGCCAGGTGTGCGGGGCCACATCGTGCAGCGACAGAATAAACGCCTGGCGGCGATCAGGAATGCGATTCATGGGTGGATGCTAGTACCGGCTGCTTATGATCACCAAGGACGCGCCGATAATGGCCGACCAGACTGTCCGCCACCGCATCCCAACTGTGCTGTTCTTCCACGTGGGCCCGCGCGCGTCGGCCCAGCGCCGCCGGGTCGTCCCGCTCGAACAGATCACGCACCCCGGCGGCCATCTCGGCGCCGTCGTTGGGCGGCACCCGGCGGCCGCATTCCTCGGGCACCACCTCCGGCAATGCCCCGGCGTCCACGCACACCACCGGCAGCCCACTGGCCATGCCTTCCAACGCCACCAGACCGAACGTTTCCTGATCGCCGGCGTGCAGCAAGGCGTCGGCGGCGGCCATCCAGCCCGCCACTTCCGGCGTGGGGCAAAACTCGTGGATCACCGACACATTGGCCGGCGCCTCCGGCTGCAGGCCGGTGCCGATCAGCAGCAGGTGATAATCGGAGCCCAGCTTGCGCATCGCCTCCAACAGCACCGGAATGTTTTTCTCCTGGGTGCCTCGGCCGGCGAACACCAGCAGGTGTTGATCCTCGGAAATACCCAGCGTCCGGCGCGCATTGGGCTTGGCCCGTTGTGGCTGGAACGCGTCCAGATCCACGCCCAGCGGTTGCACCTGAACCTCGTCGATACCGCAGCGACGCAACTGCTCGGCCATCAGCCGGCTGGGGCTCAGCACCAGATCGAAACCGCCATAAAGGCGTTTTATATAAGCGCGGGTGCCGGGATCGAGAAAACGGCCGACGCGATGATGGACCAGGGTGAACAGGTCGGAGTGGTAAAAACCCACCGAGGGCACGTCCAGCAACCGGGCCGCACGCTGCGCCGCCCAGGCCGGCGTATAAGGGTCGCCGGCTTCGATCACGTCCGGCTGCAGGCCGGCCATGATGCTGCTCCACAAACCCAGACGCAGCGGGAAACGGAAACCCGACGCCAGCGGCAAGGGCATGGCCGGCAGGGAGACAAAATCACCCTCGAAATGAATGCCCGAGCCGGGCATCACTATTTTGTGGCTGGTATTGCCGCGCCGCAGCAACGCCTGACGCTTGCCGTCGATGTAAGTACGCACGCCGCCACTGGCCTGGGTATAAAAAAGCGTGGTGTCCAGAATTCTCAAGCGGCTATCTCCCTTTCCCACTTGGTCCCGTTGACCGTGAATCTTTCAGTGAGCGGTCGTCTCATCGAACGCACCACCGTTTACGCCTGTCTTTTTTTCGTCAAAAACCAGTGAACATCCCTAAGATAGCATTGCTTGGGAAAGGCACATCGGCCACCTTGGTAAAGGGTTGTAAAAGCGCGCCCAAGCGCCATTAAGCGTTATGGAGCCTTGTTAACGGGAGCACGGTAGCAATGGAATTCAAGGATTATTACCAGATTCTCGGAGTGCAGCCGGGCGCGGACGAAAAGGAGATCAAAGCCGCTTACCGCAAGCTGGCCCGCAAGTACCATCCGGACGTCAACAGCGACGCCGACGCGGAGAGTAAGTTCAAGGAAGTGGCGGAAGCCTACAAGGTGCTGAAGGACGCCGAAACGCGCGCCGAGTACGACCAACTGCGCCAGTATCGCGATGCCCGCGGCGGCTTTCAGCCCCCGCCGGACTGGCACCGACCCGGTGGCGCTTCCGGTGCCGGCGGTCACGAAGCGGACTTCTCCGACTTTTTCGAGTCCCTGTTCGGCGGCGGTTTCTCCCGGCGCGGCGGGCCGCGCCCCGGCCGTGACCTGGAGATGGAACTGCCCCTGTTTCTTGAGGACACGGTGGCGGACACCCGAAAGCCGATTTCCGTGCACGGGCGCACCCTGAACGTGAACATCCCCGCCGGCACCGGGGACAACGAGCGCATACGGCTGAAGGGCCAGGGGGAACCCGGCACCGACGGCGCGCCGGCCGGCGACCTCTATCTGCGCGTTCGGCTGGTACCCCATCCGGTTTTCGATGTGGACGGCCGGGATCTGATCGTCACCGTACCGGTGGCACCCTGGGAAGCCGCCCTCGGCGGTAAGCTTCAGGTTCCCACGCTGAACGGCCGCATCAGCCTGACGGTGCCCGCCGGCAGCCAGACCGGCCGCCGCCTGCGCGTGAAAGGCAAAGGGCTGGCCGGCAAGAACGCCCAGGGCGACCTCTACGCGGTTGTCAAAATCGTCATGCCCGAGCACATTTCCGACACCGATCGTGAACTCTGGCGCACGCTGGCCGAACAGTCGGACTTTAATCCCCGTGCCGGCTGGGCCGGTGGCGACCGCTCGCGCAATCAGGCAGAGGAGTCCGGGAAATGAATACGCTAACACTGACCGAACTGTGCCGCCGGGTGTCCCTGCCGGAACACGCGGTGATCGAAATCGTTGAAGTCGGCATCATCGAACCGCTGGGCGGCTCGTCCACCTGGCGGTTCGACGACCGGACCCTGGTGGTGCTCAGCCGGGCGGCGCGCCTGCACGAAGACCTGCACCTGGACTGGCCCGGCGTCGCCCTGGCCCTGGAGCTTCTCGAGGAGATCGGCACATTGCGCCGCGAAAACGAACAACTCAGACAACGGCTCAACCGCTTCCTGGATTAGGCGGCCGGGTCCTGACGGTAGAACAGACTCAGCTGCTGATACAGGTCCGGCAGCGTTTCACGCAGGTGGGCCGGCGACTCGAAGAAACTTTCGGTGGCCACCGCGAAAAACTCGCCGGCGTCTTCCAGCGCATAGGGATCGAGAAAGGGTTCACCGCCCTGCTCCGCCCGCTCCAGGGCCTGCCAGGCTTCGGTGAAAACGTGGTGCCAGCGCTGCGGGTCCATACCGGCATGTAAGGGCGGCGCGCCGTTGGGGCCTTCGCTGCGCATATCCAGCTTGTGGGCCAGTTCGTGCAGCACCACGTTGTAGCCGTCCTCGCCGCCGGACTCGATCACATCCCCCCAGGATAGAATCACCGGCCCCTGCAACCAGGCTTCCCCGGCGAGCACCCGTCCCTCATCGTGGACGATGCCGAACTCATCCATCTCGTTGTCCGGGGTAACGAAGGTATCCTCGTAGAGAATCAAGGTGTACCAGCCGTCGTACCAATCCAGGTCCAGGCCGAACACCGGCACCACCGCCATGGTGGCCAACAGCAACCGCATGTCGTCGGTAATGGTGAACTCACCACCGGCGGCGATTTCCTTGCGCACCAGAAAACGCCGGGTCAAATCGAACAGCCGCTCACGGTCGGCGCCGTGATAGCGCGCCGCCACCGGCCAGCCGGCAATGGCGGTTTCCCACTGCTCGCGGGTCACCGGCAATCGCGCCAGCTTGCGACTTTCCAACCAACGTCCAAACATGGTCTTCCTAGCCTGAAGAAGGGGGAACGGTAGGTCGGGTTAGGCCAAAGTCCGTAACCCGACACACGCCTGTTCAGATGTAGTAGGCTTTCAGCGGCGGGAAGCCGTTGAACTCCACGGCGCTGTAGCTGGTGGTGTAGGCGCCGGTGGAAAACCAGTACAACCGGTCACCGATGGCCAGGTTGAGCGGCAGGCCGTACTTGTAGTTTTCATACATGATGTCGGCGCTGTCGCAGGTGGGCCCGGCGATCACCACCTCTTCCATTTCCCCTTTCTTTTCCGTGTGGATCGGGTACTTGATGGCTTCGTCCAGGGTCTCGATCAGGCCGGAGAATTTGCCCACGTCGGTGAACACCCAGCGCTGCAGCGCGGTGCGGGATTTACGGGAAATCAGCACCACTTCGCTGACCAGCACCCCGGCGTCGGCGATCAGGGAACGGCCCGGCTCCAGAATGATCTCCGGCAATTGCTCGCCGAAATCTTCTTTCAGAAAACGGATAATTTCCGACGCGTAGGTTTCCAGATCATTGGTCTTGGCGATGTAGTTGGCCGGGAAGCCACCGCCCAGGTTGATCATCTTCAGCTCGATGCCCACTTCCTCGCGCAGGCGCTCGAACATGATTTTGACCTTGCCGATGGCCGCGTCCCAGGCGCCGATGTCGCGCTGCTGGGAACCCACATGGAACGACACGCCGTAGGGCACCAGCCCCAGGTCGCGGGCCAGGATCATCAGGTCCAGGGCCATATCGGTCTGGCAACCGAACTTGCGCGACAGCGGCCAGTCGGCGGTGTGGGTGCCTTCGGTGAGGATGCGCACATACACCCGCGAGCCCGGCGCCGCCTTGGCAATGTTGCGCAGGTCCGCTTCCGAATCGGTGGCGAACATGCGCACGCCCTTCTCGTAGAAAGCGCGGATGTCACGGGCCTTCTTGATGGTGTTGCCGAAAATGCAGCGCTCCGCCGACACGCCCAGCCCCATCACTTTTTCCAGCTCGTAAATCGAGGCGATGTCGAAGTTGGCACCGCGATCGCGCAGCAGGCTGATCAGCTCGGCGGCCGGGTTGGCCTTCACCGCGTAGTGCACCTTGGCGAACGGAAACTGCTCGATCAGTTGATCGTAGTGCTTGCCCACGGTTTCGGTGTCGATCACCACGAAGGGGGTCTCCTTGGTGTCGGCCAGGTCCTTGATGCGGCGGAATACCACCGGATCGTAATAGTCTTCTACGCGAATGGCCTCGATGGTCATTGGGGTCCTCTTCCCGATATCCAGCACCCACCCCGGCCGACACGGCGCGGGGACCGTTGCGAAGGCAACGGGCGCCCAAGGTAGCAATTCGCTCACCCTTTGGGGAGATACCCGGCCGCCTTTTTTTGCTTGGCGGGACAGCTCCCTCCAGCCGGGACGCGTGTCTGTGTCAGGCCCTTCCGGGAACGCTGTGAATACGTCCCTGTACGCTCCCTGTCGAACGTCCTGTTCTCCAGGGTCCCGGAAGGGCCTGACACAGACACGCTCAGTGGGGAGATTCCGGCGCCCCGGGTTATCGACGCCGCCGAACCTTCCTACACACCTCGGCGGCTTGTTCCCAAGGGAGGTTCGGTCTCGGTGCCCGTGTCCAGGACTGTGTGAGGCAGGGAGCCGATCCGGTCCGCCGTTGCGGCAAGCCTACAGGGACGTATTCACGGCGGGTCCTGGACACGGGCACCGAGACCGAACCGGGCTACGGAGTCACAGCACTCGCGCCCAAGGGAAGGAACCTTTTAGCTCCGCCCGGCCTGCCGGCGGAGCACCGCTCTGCTACACTACGCACCCCGAATTCCCCCGACCACGGAGCCTTTCATGGTTATCGCTATGGCCCTTCCCCTCGCCCTGCATTTGCTTGCCGCCGTCGTCTGGGTGGGCGGCATGTTCTACGCCTACCTGGCGATGCGCCCGGCGGTGGTGCAGGTGATTGATCCGGCCCAGCGCCCGGCCCTGTGGGCGGCCACCCTGGAGCGGTTCTTCCGCTGGGTGTGGGCGGCGGTGGTGCTGTTGCTGGCCACCGGCTTCGGCATGGTGTTCGGCGTCTATAAGGGCATGGCCAATGTGGAATGGCACATCCACGCGATGATCGGCCTGGGTATCCTGATGATGCTGCTGTTCGCGCACGTTTACTTCGCGCCGTTCCACCGCCTCAAGCAGGCGGTGGCCGACAACGACGCCAGTGAAGGCGCGCGCCGCGTCGGGCAAATCCGCAAGCTGGTGGGCGTCAATCTGATCCTCGGCCTGATCGTGGTCATCGTCGCTTCCGCCGGACGGTACCTCTAGCCGTGACCGCGCAGAACGGCGGCGGGTCCGGCAAGGCCGACTTATTGCTGGTGGCGGTGACGCTGCTGGCCGGCATCAGCTGGATTTTCTCCAAGGAGGCGGTGTTGTTGATGCCACCGCTGCTGTTCATGGCGTTGCGTTTCCTGCTCGCCGGGACGGTTCTGGCGCTGGTGGGCTGGCGGCAATTACTGCGCCTGGACGCCGACCAGTACAAGCGCAGCGTCAAAGTGGGGCTGGTGTTCGGCCTGGCCATGAGCTTCTGGATCATGGGGCTGCATTTCGGCACCCATGTGGGTGAAGGCGCCTTCCTGACCAGCCTGGGCGTGGTGCTGGTGCCGGTGATGGCGCGGCTGGTGTTCAAGGAGACGCCGCCGGCCAGCACCTGGGTGGCGCTGCCGGTGGCCGCCGCCGGCCTGGCGTTATTGTCCCTGCGCGGTGGTCTGCACGCGGAGCCGGGACAGTTGTTCTTCGTCGCCGCGGCCTGCATTTTCGCACTCTACTTCACGCTCAATACCCGCGCCGCCAACAACGCCACGGTGACCGGCGCCTCCGGCCAGGTGACCACCCGCAACCGGGTGCCGGCGTTGGCGCTGACCACGGTGGTGCTGTTCACCGTCAGCCTGGTGACCGGCGCCGGCTCGCTGCTGCTGGAAGACTGGCCCGCCGCCTTCGGCGCCTTTACCCCGGCGATGGCCGGCTGGATAATCGCCAGCGCCACGGTGGGCACCGCGGCGCGCTTTTTCGTGCAGACCTATGCCCAGAGCCTGTCGGTGCACAGCCACGGCGTGGTGATCATGGTGCTGGAGCCGATGTGGACAGCACTGTTCGCGGCGCTGTGGTTCGGCGAGACCATGTCGGCGGTGCAGGTGGGCGGCTGCTTTCTGATCTTCCTGTCCCTGGTGGTCAACCGCTGGGCCAGCGTGCGCCGCGTGCTGAAGCAGTGGCTCGCCTGAGAGGATCCTCTTGCGCGGGAGACCGGACCGGCCTAGCATCTTGCCGTTCTCCCCACCGACGATTCCGATGACCGCTCCACGACTGCCGCATCGCTCCACCTTCCCACTCTGGGCGCTGCTGCTATGGCTGGCGGTGGGTTTGTCGCCGGCCCAGGCGGTGACGCCTCCGGCCTCGTCGCCGGTGCTGGTGGACGACAGCGGTTTGTTCGGGCTGGCCCTGCCCCGCGATGCCGGCGGCCAGTGGCAGCGCCGTGACGGCGGTGATGATCCAGGCTGGGACCCGGCCCAGGCCCCTCTCTCCGCCCTGGCGCTGAGCCTCCCGGGCACGGCCGGCCCACCCCGGGCGGTGGGCGTGCCCGCGCCGGCGCCGCGCTTTCCCCGTTACCGCCAAAGCGCCCCACGCGCGCCCCCTCTGTAAACGGTTGCCTGCCTGAGTCCGCCCGCTTCGGGCGGTTTGGAACCGTTTACAGAGAACCTTGCTATGAACCGATTTTGGATCCGGGCCGTGACCTACGGCCTGGTGATCGTGCTGGGCCTGAGCGCCGCGTTGCCCAGCCTGCTGCCGCCGGCCTGGCTGAGCGGCCTGCCGGACGCCTACCGGGCGCACAGCCTGACCCTGGGCTTGGATTTGCAGGGCGGCTCGCACCTGCTGATGAACGTCGACACCGATGACCTGACCCGTGGCAAAAGCGCCCGCGACGCCGCCGCCATCCGCGACGACGCGGTGGAGCGCAGCCTTGAGGTGGTGCGCCGCCGCCTGAACGAAACCGGGGTGGTGGAGCCTTTGATAGTGCGCCAGGGTGACGACGGCATCGTGGTACAACTGCCCGGCGTCACCGACCCGGAACGCATCAAAGCGTTGCTGGGCCGCACCGCCAAACTCAGCTTCCATCTGCTCGCCGAACCCGGCACACCGGCGCGCCGGCTGCCCGCCAGCGACGGCGCCACGGTGTATCCGCTAAAGCCGCTGCCGCTGCTGGATGGCGGCAATCTGGAAGACGCCCGGCTCGGTTTCGATCCGCGCACCGGCCAGCCGGTGGTCAATTTCCAACTGGACGACGAGGGCGCCAAAAAATTCGCCGAGATCACCACCCACCATGTTGGCGAACCGTTCGCCGTGGTGCTGGACGGCAAGGTGATCACCGCGCCGGTGATCCGCTCGCCGATCACCGCCGGGCGCGGCCAGATCAGCGGAGGTTTCGATGCCCGCGAGGCCGGTGACCTGGCCCTGCTGCTGCGCGCCGGTGCCCTGCCCGCCCCGTTACAGGTGGTCGAACAGCGCACCGTGGGGCCGGACCTGGGCGGCGATCAGATTCGCATGGGCATCACCACCGGTTTGATCGGCGCCGCCCTGGTGCTGGCGTTCATGGTGCTGGTCTACCGGCGCTGGGGGCTGATCGCCAACGCCGCCCTGGTGATCAATCTAGGCCTGGTGGTGGGGTTGCTGGCGTCCCTGGGCGCCACCCTGACATTGCCGGGCATCGCCGGTCTGATCCTCAGTGTGGGCATGGCGGTGGACGCCAACATTCTGATCAATGAACGCATCCGCGAGGAAGCACGCCGCGGGCGCAGCGGCCGGGGCGCCCTGCAGGCGGGCTTTCAGCGCGCCTACGCCACCATCCTCGATTCCAATATCACCACGCTGATCGCCGTGGGCCTGCTGTTCCAGTTCGGCGCCGGGCCGGTACGCGGCTTCGCGGTGACCATGGCGGTGGGCCTGCTGGTCTCCCTGTTCACGTCGATCTCGGTGACTCGCCTGCTGATGGAATGGCGGCTGCGCCGGCAAGTACGCGGCGTGCTCACCCTGCCCGGCCCGGACTGGCTCGGCGCCGAACGCCGGCAGCGGCCGATCCGCTTCATGGCGGTGCGCGGCCGCGGCATCGTGCTGTCACTGGTGCTGTCGGTGGCGTCGCTGGCGGCGCTCGCCTGGCCGGGGCTGAACACCGGCATCGACTTCCAGGGCGGCGTGGCCATGGAAGTGCACACGCCGGCGACCATCGACACCCTGCGCGGCGGTCTCGACGCCTCCGGTCTGGAGGGCAGCCTGCAGCGCTTCGGCGACGACGGCCAGTATCTGCTAAGACTGCCCGCCGGCGCCGACAGCGATGCCCGCGTCGAGACCGCCCGGGCGGCGCTCAGCGCGGTATCGCCGGAGGCCAGCTTCCCCCGGCTCGATGTGGTGGGCCCCAGCGTCAGTGGCGGCTTCGTGGAGACCAGCATTCTCGCGGTGCTGCTCGCCGGCGCCGGCATGCTGGTGTATCTGCGCTTGCGGTTCGCCGCGCACTTCGCCTGGGCGGCACTGATTACTCTGGGCCTGGACCTGAGCAAGACGCTGGGTTTTCTGGTGCTCACCGGCCTGGAGTTCAATCTCACCACGGTGGCGGCGCTGCTGACGCTGATCGGTTACTCGGTGAACGACAAGGTGGTGGTGTTCGACCGCATGCGGGAAAACCGGTTGCTGGAACCGGAGCGGCCGCTGGAAGACATCATCGACCTGAGCCTGACGCAGACTCTACGGCGAACCCTGTTTACCTCGGTGACCACCTTTCTGGCGATTCTGCCCATGGGGTTGGCAGGCGGCCCGGCGGTGACCAGCTTCGCGCTGCCGGTGCTGTTCGGGATCGTGGTGGGGACCAGTTCGTCGATGTTTATCGCCGCGCCGATGGCGATGTTTTTAGAGCGGTGGTTCTCTCCAGAGGGGCCACCAGCCCGGCAGCGCGCTTGAGTAAACCTCCGCGCCTTGGCAATGACCGTAGCGGCGCGGGGAGAGTTACTTGTGGCTCTTGAGCAGGGCCTCGACTTTGTCGATGTATTTCTGCATGGCGTCGTCGGGGCTCATGCCTTTCAGTTTCGCCCAGGCGTCGTACTTGGCGCGACCCACCATATCCAGCATGCCCGGGCGCTTGCCGGAGACGTCACCCGTGCTGCCTTGCTTGTAATGGGCGTAGAGGAAAAGCAGGTCGTCGTTATCCGGCTTTTTCGACAGGGTTTTAACGTCTTTCTGGGCCTGTTCAAACTGGACTTTATCCGCCATTATTCTCACCTGTTAGTTGGCTACCGATTTTTCCTTAGGCCGCGATCCGTCGGGGGGCGACGCGGCCAGGCTGTGTCACTTTGAACAACAGCGCGGGACAGCGCAACAATAAAGGGGACCCCGATGACGCGTTCCACCACTTCCAAGTCCGCGACAACGTTGGACGCCCGTCAGGAACGGGACCTCAAGCAGGCGGTACAAACTCTCTGGGTGCGCTTTCCGGGCTCCTTGGAAGACCGCTATCGAGACTACGCCGAACGCCGCGCCGCGAAAATGATTCAGCGCTCGTTGTACATTCTGATCGCCCTGTTCCTGATCGTTGCGGTACCGGTATCGTTACTGTCCGACGAGCACAACCGGGACCTGTGGATGGCCTACGGGGTCTACCCAATCGCGATTTCCCTGGCGCTGCTGTTCGTGGCGGTAAAAGTGGACGCGCTGGCGAGCTGGGTGACCACGCTGATCGGCCTGGCGTTGATGACCTCCCTGGCCGGCACGCTGCTGGGCGCGCTGCACCTGGCGGATACCTTTCTCGGCCAGGTGGCCGCCTTCGAAACCATCTATGTGTTGATCATCGGCTTTTCGATTCTGCGCCTGCCGCCCACGCGCACGCTGTTCTGGTGCCTGGGCTCGCTGGTGGTGGCGCTGGCCGTGGCGCTGCTGCAACGGTGGGACGTGGACCCGGTGTCGCTGATGCTGTTCTACGGCTTTCCGCTGTTGGTGTGCGCGCTTAACGGCTACATGCTGGACGCCAGCGCGCGCGGCTCCTACGCCAACAACCTGCTGCTCGGGCGGGAGTCCGAGCGGCTGCGCCAGTGGCGCGACAACGCCGACCGGGAAGCCCTGCGCCAGCGCACCCTGAACGAATTCATGGCGCACATCGCCGGCAACCCCAGGGTCGAGGTGTTGATGGACCAGGCGCTCACCTTCATGCTCGATCGCACCCACGCCATCGCCGGCGCCGCCTATCGTCTGGATGACGATCGCTTCCGCCAGGAAGCGGCACGCGGCCTTAACCAGCAAGCGCGGGAACGCGATGACGTGCCGGTGGACGGGCTGCTGGGCGGCGCCCTGGAGCGCGGTGCCGGTGTCACCGTGCGGCACAATGTGCCGGCCGGCTACCTGGATCTGGAGACCGCCCACGGCGCGGTGCGCCCGGGTGAACTGCTGTTCGTGCCGATCTGGCAGGGCGACCAGGCGCTGGGGGTGATCGAGCTGGCGGCGCTGGAACCGTTCGACGACCATACCCGCACGCTGTTGGAATCGCTGGCGTCGCCGCTGGCCTATGCGTTGATGGCCGCCGTCGGCCGCGAAGACTACATCCGCCGCCACCGGCAGGCCGGCTGAACCCGGCGGCGTGTCACTCCCGGCGACGGCGCGACGGCGCCCGCCGCAAAGGCGCCGACAGCCGTTCCGGATGGGCCGGCTGCACATCGTCCAGCATGGCGTAGATGGTGTTCATGTCCGCGTCTTGATCCCCGCTGGGCCAGAACGCGTTCAGAATACGCGCTTCCTTACGCCGGTAGCAGAACGTCACCACGATAATCGGCAACCCCAGGTCCACCGCTATCCGGTGGAAGCCGGTTTTCCACTGGTCCGCGCCGGTGCGGGTGCCCTCCGGCGTGATACCCAACCAGAACGGCTGACCACCGGTAATCACTTTCTTGGTGTCTTCCACCAAACCGCCGGAGCGGGCCCGGTCCACCGGGATCCCGCCCAGCGCCCGCAGCAGCCAGCCCGCCGGCCCCCGGAACAGGGAGTGCTTGGCCATGAAGCGGATATCCAAGCGCAACCCCTGGATCGCGCTGACGCCCACCAGGCCGTCGTAGTTGGAGGTGTGCGGCGCGGCGATCATCACCGCCCGGGACACGTCCGGCAGTTCGCCCACCACCTTCCAACCGATCAGCCGCAGAATGGCGCGGCCGAGCGCGGCCACCAACCGGTTACCCCGGCGTGGCACCCGCGCGCCGATGGTGTCCGGCGTCAGCGGCGGCAAATCGCTCATCAGCCGAACACCACCACGCTCTGGCGGCTCAGCGCCACCGGCCGGCCGCGATCGTCCCAGACGGTGGCCTGGCACTGGCCATAGCCGTCGGCGAACGAATCGGTGATCACCTGGTACTGCCAGAAATCCACCGGCTCCAGCTCACGGGGGTCTTCCAGCAACTCCATGGTCCAGGTCAGCGAGCTGGCGGGCGCCGGCTTGCTGAGCATCGGCAGCACGCCGGCGGGCCAGGTGTCCACCAGGCACGCCAGGGTGGCCGCGTCCTGGGTCTGGCCGGGCTCGTCAAAGCGCATGTAGCCGTGGAAATCCGGCTCCTTGGAACCGGAGAAAATCATATTGCCGCCGGCGATGCGCATGTCGAAGAAGCGCAGAAAGGTGGGCGACAGACCTTCCATGTAAGGCAATTTGAAGCAGTCCTCGGGCGCTTTCCAGCGCGGCGCCTCGGGGCCCGGCACGCGGATGCTGGACTCACGACCGTGGCCCAGGCTACCCAGCATGGTGGCCACCACCTGGCCTTCCTGGCGGGCCGTCACCTGCACCTGGGTGACCGACTTGCCGGCGCGCAGCGTGGTCGCTTCCAGGTCCACCGGGCCCGGCACCATGGGCGCCACGAACGAAATCGTGAAGCTGCGCAACGGCGGCGCGCCCTCGCCCAGGTGGGCGTCCATATGACGAATCAGAATGGCGCCCACCAGACCGCCGAACGTGGCTCTGCCCTGCCCCCAGCCCTCGGGAACCGTCATCCGGTTCCCGGCGGCGGCATCAATAATGGAATCAAATTTCATAATGCGCTCCCACCGAAAGCGGCTATTGATAGCAGAGCCGGGCGCCCAAGGAAAGGACCGAAACGCTCAGCGGTCGCTTCGCGCTTTGGTGCGGCCGGTGGCCGGCGCCATCAGCGGGTCCTCCGGCCAGGGGTGTTTGGGGTAACGCCCACGCAGCTCCTTGCGCACTTCGCCGTAGCCGCTGCGCCAGAAGCCGGCCAGATCGGCGGTGATCGCCGCCGGTCGCCCCGCCGGGGTAAGCAATTCGGCGGTCAGCGGCAGGCGCCCCTCGGCCAGCGCCGGCAGGTTTTCCATGCCGAAGCATTCCTGCAGTTTCACCGCCAGACGGGGCCCGCCCTCCGCTTCATAATTGATGGCTACCGCCCGTCCGGACGCCACGGTGACCCGTTCCGGCAACCGCCGTGTGAGCTCGCCGGCCTGGCCCGGCCCCAGCCGCAGTTTCAGGGCGTCGAGCAAAGGCAGACTTTTCAGATCGCGCAGGGCGCGGCGACCGGGCAGGAACGGCAACAGCCAGGTTTCCAGGTCGGCCAGCAGGGTGCCGTCGTCCATCGCCGGCCAGTGTGCCGGTTCGAGCCGATGCAGCCACGCTACCCGCGCCCGCCACTGGCGGGTGGCATCGGTCCACGGCAGCACCCGCAGGCCCTGCTGGCGCACGCCGTCCAATAACCCCTGCTCGATCTGCGCCGGCGACGGCGACGCCAACGGCTGGCTTTCCACGGTGATCGCGCCCACCGCATAACGCCGCTCCGCCCGGACTCTCTGCTGCTTGTCGTCCCAGACCACCTGGTCCCGCCATTGCGCGTGGCGGGCCAGCAACGTCGACACCTCCGACGGCCCCAGGGCCCAGGCCAGCCGGATCACGGCGTCGCGGGGCCGGCCGTCGGTGTCCAGCACCACCAGCCACTCCCGCCCGGCCAGGGGCGAGTTCGGCGGCAGCCGGGCACCGCTGCCGTCGGCCAGCAGGTAACGGTCCTCTTCACCGTCCCGGCGCCGTGCTATCCGGTCGGGGAAGGTGTCGGCAAGCAGCGTACCGAGCGCTTCGCCTGGTTGCGCGCCACCGGGCGCCGCATGGTCCTTGCGGTCGCCGTTCAGCCGGGACAACGCCCGGCCCAGCAGCGGCCAGTCCGAGGGGCGTGCATTCAGGCGGCGCAGCCGCTCGGCCAGATCCACCTGCCGGTCCAGGCCCGGCATTCGCTCGCTGAGCAGCACCGCCACCCGCGCGGCGCTGGCGGCGAGGCCCGCGTCCCGGCCGCGCACCACCAGCGCGGCCAACTCCGGGGTCAGCGGCAAATCGTTGAGCCGCCGGCCCAGGTCGGTGATCGCGTCCTGCCTGTCCAGGGCGCCCAGCGCCCGCAGGCGCTGCACCGCCGCCCGCCAGGGGCCCGGCGGCGGCGGGTCCAGCCAGAACAATTGATGCGGATCCCGGCAGCCCCAGCGGGCCAGATCCAGCACCAGGCTTTCCAGCCCGGTCTGGTGGATCTCCGGCTCGATATGCCGGGCCAGCACTTCTTCCCGTGCCCACAGCCGCACGCAGCGGCCCGGGCCCAGCCGCCCGGCGCGGCCGGCGCGCTGGTCGGCGTTGGCCTGGCTGATGCGGCGTGTCACCAGCCGACTGCGCTGGCGGCGCGGATCATAGCTGGGGCGCCGCTCCAGGCCGGCGTCCACCACCACGGTGACGCCCTCAATGGTGACGCTGGTTTCCGCCACATTGGTGGCCAGCACCACCCTCGGCCCGGACGGCGCTTCCAGCACCGCCGCCTGGGCGTCGCCGGCCAGGCGGCCGTGCAGCACCTGCACCGGCATCGCCACCGACAGCCGCTCGCGCAAACGTTCGATCTCGCCCACCCCGGGCAGGAACACCAGCACCGTGCCGGCGCCGGCCAGCGCTTCCACCTGGCGGGCGCAGTGATCCCAGGGGTCCTGGTCGCGCCCCGGCGGCGCATAGCTGACCGTCACCGGGAACATGCGCCCCTCGCTGCGCACCGTGGGCAACGACAGCCCCTCGGCCAGGGGCCCCACCTCCAGAGTGGCCGACATCACCAGCAGGCGCAGGTCCTCGCGCAGCGCCTGACGGACCTCCTGGACCAGCGCCAGACCCAGATCCGCCTGCAGGGAGCGTTCGTGGAACTCGTCGAACAGCACCGCCGCGTAACCGTCCAGCGCCGGGTCGGCGCTCAGCATCCGGGTGAGCACCCCTTCGGTGACCACCTCAATGCGCGTCGCCGCGCTCACCCGGGTGTCCAGCCGGGTGCGGTAACCCACGGTTTGGCCTACCGGCTCACCGAGCTGGTGCGCCATAAAGCCGGCCACCGCCCGCGCCGCCACCCGGCGCGGCTCCAGCACCAGAATGCGGCCGTCGCCGCGCCAGGGCGCGTCCAGCAGCACCAGCGGCACGCGGGTGGACTTGCCGGCGCCGGGCGGCGCCTCGAGCACGGCGCCGCCCTGCTCGGCCAGACAGCGGCACAGTTCCGGCAGCGCCGCGTCCACCGGCAGAGCAAAATATCGGGGTTCAGTCATGGCGACATCTTATCGGAAATAGCGGTTGCTCTCTCCAGAAAGCCCGCCCCGGGATCGGGTGGGCCCGTCCAGGACACGCCACAAGTACATCCCTGTAGGCTCGGATTTGGCCATCCCTGGCCAAATACGGTCCTGGACGGGCCCACCCGATCCCGGAACTCCTTTGAAGATTCACCGCCCAGCGTTCCACGAAGTCCGGGTTGTGCGAGCGGGCCTTGCCCGCGAAAGGGAGCGAAGCTCCCGGCAAAGGTTGCCCCGCAGGATGCCAGAGACCTTTCTAACGGCAGCAGAAAACAGCGTCTCTGGGATCCTGCCGGGTGGCTAAAGCCACCCTTTCGCTTGCAAGGCAAGTTCCTACAAATCCGAGCTTCGTAGAAAGGTAAGGCGTCAGCGATAACCCGGGGCACCAGAATCTCCCCACCGAGCGGGTCTGTGTCAGCCCCTTCCGGGACCCTGGAGAACAGGACGTTCGACAGGGAGCCCCCAGGGACGGGTTCACGGCGTTCCCGGAAGGGCCTGACACAGACCCGCGTCCCCGATGGAGAGACCCTCGAGACCCGCGTTTACTGGCTATCTACGGCACCATCGGAAAGGAGCGGTACCGCTTCCTCATTTCTGTCCTCGCCGAACCGGTAGCAGTCGTCGAGCGCTAAAACGTAGTACTCAAGGCCTCGGCGGGCGGCGGCGAAGGCGCGCTGGCGGGCGGGTTCGTCCACCGCCAGTCGTTTCACCAGCTCCATGGCTTCGTGGGGGTGAGCGTCGTCGTAGCTGGCGTGGGCGCGCAGCCAGGCCATGGTGTGGCGGTTGATGTTGGCGTTGCCTTGCTCGGCGTAGTGCTTCATGCCGCTGACCACGCGCTGGCTCCATTCGCCGGTGGCCCATTCGATGGCCAGGTTGGTGGCGGCGATGCTTTCTTCCAGGGTGCCCTGGTGGCCGGTGGCCCAGAGGAATTGGTTGACCGCGTCCATGGCCGCCGGCGGGCGGGTGTGTTCCAGGCGTTCGGTGTCGAGGCCGAAGCCGGCGGCCCAATCCTGGTACCAGTAGGCGTGGCGCTGCTCGATCTTGATGTTGCCGATCAGCCAGTTCTTGGTTTCTTCGTGGCCGGGGTACAGGCCGGGCCGGGTTTTGGCCAGGGCCAGGCCCATGTATTTGGGGAAGTGTTCCACCAGCGGGTAAAAGTGCAGCAGGGCGTCGCGGAAGCGGCCCAGGGACAGCGAACCGTCGCCCATTTCCACGAACAGGGGGTGGTGGGCGACGCGGTCCTTGAGCGGGACCAGCGCGTCCCAGAACCGTTGTGCCCAGGGGGCGTGTTCGGTGAGCGTCAACGCTTCCTTATAGCGGGCCACGGCCATGCGGTTCTCCTTCTTATATCAGCGGTGCCAGCAAAGAGCCTACTTCGCTCTCCGTGGCGATGCCAGCGACGCGAGCACGGCCCGGCGACGGCGTCGCAGGGCGGCCAGATCGGCGGTACCGGGCGTGCCCCGGTCCCGGTAGGCGAGATGCTCGAACAGGCGCCGCCAGTGGCCGGCGGCCCCCGCCGCCGACGGCCAGCGGCGTGTCACCGCCGCTTCCAGCTGGGCGGCGGACAGAGTGTCCGGCGCGCGCAGCCCGCGCTGGCTCAGGGACCGGTGCAGGCGCGCGAATTCCCGCTCCAGGGGGCTGACCGGGGTGTCCCGGCGGCGGCTGAGCACCAGCAGCCCCAGCACGACGCTGAACACCAGCACCACGGTGAGCAGCGCCAGCCCCACGCGCAGCGGCGTCACCGCGCCGAGCAGGCGCTCGAGCAGATCGCGCTGGGACTGCTGGCGGTAGCCAAGCACCCATTTCTGCCAGTTGAAGTCCACATAGTCGGCCCACTGCTGCAGCTGGAACAGCACCGGCAGGCGGTTAAGGCCGTCGAACTCGCCGGCCGCACCGTCGGCGGCCTGTTCGAAGGCGCCGCGCAGGCCCAGCTCGATCCGTTCCGGGGCCACCGCGGCGGTGGGGTCGACCTGCACCCAGCCTTGGCCCGGCAGCCACACTTCCGACCAGGCGTGGGCGTCGTACTGGCGCACCTGCAGGTACTCGCCGGCGTTCATTTCGCCGCCTTGGTAGCCGGCCACCACCCGGGCGGGCACCCCGGCGGCGCGCATCAGGAAGGTGAAGCTGGAGGCGTAGTGCTCACAGAAGCCCCGGCGGGTGCCGAACAGGAACTCATCCACCGTGTCGCCGGCAATGCGGGGCGGCTCCAGGGTGTAGAAGAACGGTTGCTCGCGGAAATAGCGCAGCGCCGCCTCCACCAGGGCGCGGTCGTCCCGGTGACGCTGCCGCCAGCGCTGAGCCAGGGCGCGAGCCTCGCCGTTGCCCTGCTCGGGCAGGTCGAGCATCAGCCGCCGTTCCGCGTCGCTCAATGCCGGCACCGCGCCGGTCACGTCCACGCTGCGCACCCGGTAGCTGAACGCGCCGTTCACCGGGCCGTCCGCCACCAGCCGGAAATCCCGTGCCAGGGCGGTGCCGTCGAAGTCGGTGAACGGCACCGCCAGGGCGTACAGCCAGCGCTGCCGGGAAGGTTCCATGATCACCCGGTAACGGTAGCCGGTGCGGTCGACGGCCGCGTTGAGCAGCGCTTGATACCAGTCCGGCATCGGGCCGCGACCGTCATAGAACCGTTGCGCCCGGTCCCAGCCGGGCGGGCTGGCCTGGCGCCAGGTGGTGCCGTCGAAATAGCTGTAGGTGAGGCCGCGCCAGTAGCGCTCGCGGGGCGGCGGCGGCTGGCCTTCGAACTGGACGCGGAACGCCAGCTCGCTGGATTCGGTGAGGCGGCTGACCTGCCCCGGCGACATGCTGTCGCTCATGCCGGTGCGCGCCTGGCCGCTGTCGAGCTGCATGTTCCACAGCGGCGCGATGCGCGGCACCAGCACGAACAGGGCGATGGCCAGCGGCAGTGCCTGGAGCACCATCACCGCCGCCACCGTAAGGTGTTGCCGACGGTGGGCGTGGGTGTCGCTGTAATTAATGCCCGCCAGGCTGGCGGTGAGCAGGATCAGGCAGCCGATCACATAGAGCGCCATGGCCGGGCCACGATGGAACAGCAAAATGGTGGCGCACACGAAATAGCCCAGCACGATCAGCACATAGGCGTCCCTCTTACTGACCAACTCCAGGTACTTGAGGGCGAACAGGCTGGTGATCAGCGCGGTGCCGGCCTCGGGGCCGTGCAGCCGGCCAAAGCTGTAGAAGGTGGCGCCGACGGTGGCCACCAGCAGCACCAGGCGCATGACGCGCCCCGGCAGCACCAGCCGCTGGCGGTCCATCAGCGCGCGCCAGGCCAGCACCACGGCGAGCAGCCCGGCCTGCCACAGCGGCCCGCCCCACAGTTGCGGCAGCGAGGCGGCGATGATCGCCAGGGTGAGCCAGCCGCGGGCGTGGCTGGGAATCTGGTAGATACGCGCCATCAGTCCGCCTCCCCGTGGCGGGCGAGCAGGTTGAGAGCACGCAGGCGTTGCTCTTCGCCCTGCCCCGGCGGCAGTTCGGCGCCGGGCAGGACCAGCGCGAAGGGCCGGTTCTCACGGCTTAGACGCAGCACCCAGAAGCACAGGATCGACAGGCGCCGTTCCACCGGCACCCCTTCGATGCGGTCGTAGCGCAGCCACAGGCGGCCGCTGGCGGGCTCTTCGAACAGCTTGACGTTGAGGCCCCGCCCGCGGGCGTAGCCTTTCCAGTCCACCTGGCCGAGGGAATCGCCGGGTACGTAGCCGCGCAGGCCCTGGAACTCCTCGCTACCGCTTTGCCCGGCGCTCGCCACCTGCCGCTCCCGGTCGCCGCCGTCGGCGGGGCAGTCCTGGCTCTCCTGGGGGCGCGGCCAGGCCAGGCAGACCTGGTCCAGCGCCACCAGCGACCAGCTGCGCAACAGGCCCAGGGGGTAGCGGCTCTCCACACGCAGGCGCGGCGGCCGGGTGCGACCGCGTCGGCTGAGCGGCAGGTTCAGCCACAGGGCGCTTTCTTCGCCGGGTTCCACGCTGATTTCCTGGGCCGGCTGGTCCAGCCAGCGCAGCCACAGCGCCCGGTGCGGTCGCCGCTGGGCGATCAGCACCACTTCCACACTGCCCTGCCCGCCGACGAAGCCGGAACGGCTGGCGCCGGCGCGCAGGGACAGGCCGGACAAATTACGGAAGGTGTGAAGGATGGCGACCAGAAACAGGCTGACCATCAGAAAGCAGAGGCCGAGAATCAGGTTGTTCTCGTAGTTGATGCCGCCGAAAAACAGCAACACGGACACCAGCAGATAGAGGAAGCCGTAACCGGTGGGAAAAATAAAAATACGCCGCTGGTCCAGTTGCACCTGGCGGGCCCGGGGAAGCCGGCGATCGAGCCAACGCTGCCAGGCTTGCTTGAGCACGGCGTCCCTCCTTAGGTTCGACCGACTAGTGCCGCACCACCGGCACGGTTTGCAGCAGCGCCTGGGTCATCGCCGACACCTGGCCCCCTTCGCGGGGTTGCAGGCGGTGCTCGGCCACCGAGGGCCAGACCGCCTGCACGTCCTCGGGAAGCACGTAATCACGATCGTGGATCAGCGCCCAGGCGCGGGCGGCGCGCAGCAAGCCCAGGCCGGCGCGCGGCGACAGGCCAGTGACCAGACGATCATCGGCGCGGGTCGCTTCCAGCAGCCGCTGTATATAGTCGAGCAGATCGCGGGTGGCGCGCACCTTGCTCACATGGGCGATCAGTTTGACCAGGCCGCTGGGCTCAATGATGGGTTTCAGCGCCCGCACCGCTTCGCGCAGGTCGCCGCCGGCGAGCAGGGACAGCTCCACATCCGGGGACGGGTAGCCCAGGGAGATACGCATCAAAAAACGGTCGAGCTGGGATTCCGGCAGCACGAAGGTGCCGGCCTGGGTCACCGGGTTCTGGGTGGCGACCACGAAAAACGGCGACGGCAGCGGTCGGCTGACGCCGTCCAATGTCACCTGCTGTTCTTCCATCGCTTCGAGCAGCGCGCCCTGGGTTTTCGGGGTGGCCCGGTTGATCTCGTCGGCGAGCAGCAACTGGCAGAACACCGGCCCTTCGCGCAGGCTGAACTGCTGGCTTTCCGGATCGAACACCGACACGCCGAGAATATCGGCGGGCAGCATGTCGCTGGTGAACTGCACGCGCCGGTAATCGAGACGAAACACCCTCGCCAGCGCGTGGGCCAGAGTGGTCTTGCCCATACCGGGCAGGTCTTCGATCAACAGATGGCCGCCGGCGAGCATGCAGGCCAGCGCCAATTTCAGTTGCTCCGGTTTCCCCAGTAGCACGCTGCCCACCTGGGCCAGCGCTTTATCCAAAGCCTGCATAAAAACCCCAAAATCCGATACAAGATACAGGATGCAGGATACAGAGGTCGGGGCTCTTCCCTTTATCCTGCATCCTTCATCCTGTATCGGCGGCGCGAGCCGCCTTTATTCGAAGCCGAGCGCTTTGATGCCGAGCCCCAGATCGTTCTTAAGATCGCCGACATCTTCCAACCCCACCGCGATGCGGATCAGGTTTTCGCTGATGCCGGCGCGTTGTTTTTCTTCCGCCGCCACGCGCCCGTGGGTGGTGGTGGCGGGATGGGTGACGGTGGATTTCACGTCGCCCAGGTTGGCGGTGATGGAGAGCAAGCGGGTGGCGTCGATAAAGCGCCAGGCCGCCTGACGGTCCCGTTGGCCGTCGCTGTCTTCCACTTCAATGGCGATCACCGCGCCGAACGCTTTCTGCTGGCGCTCGGCCAGGGCTTTTTGCGGGTGGCTGTCGAGGCCGGCATAGTGCACCCGGGCGATGCCAGGTTGCTGCTCCAGCCATTGCGCCAACTGCATCGCGTTCTCGGAGTGCGCCTTCATGCGCAGCCCCAGGGTTTCCAGACCCTTGAGGAACACCCAGGCGTTGAACGGACTCATGCAGGGCCCGGCGGAACGGACGAAGCCGTGGATTTCCTTGAGTATCTGTTCGGGACCGACCACGGCGCCGCCCAGGCAGCGGCCCTGACCGTCCAGATACTTGGTGGCGCTGTGAATCACCAGGTCGGCGCCCAGTTCCAGCGGCTTTTGCAGCGCCGGCGTGCAGAAGCAGTTATCGACGATCAACAGGGCGCCGTGGTCGTGGGCCAGTTTGGCGAGCGCTTCGATGTCGCCCACTCCGGAGAGCGGGTTGGACGGCGTTTCCAGATACAGCAGCTTGGTTTCCGGGCGCATCGCCGCGCGCCACTGATCCAGGTCGGCCAGATCCACCAGCGTGGTGTCGATGTTGAACTTCTTCAGGTAGCGGTCGTAGATCACGTTGGTGGTGCCGAACACACTGCGGGAACTGATCACGTGATCACCGGGCGCCAGCAGGGTAAAGAAGGTGCTGCTGATCGCCGCCATGCCGGAGGCCAGCGCCACGCAGCTTTCGCCACCTTCCATGGCCGCCAGCCGTTGCTCGAACGAGCGCACGGTGGGGTTGGTGAAACGTGAATAAACATTGCCCGGCTCGTCGCCGGAGAAACGGGCGGCGGCCTGGGCGGCGCTGTCGTAAACGAAGCTGGAGGTGAGGAAAATCGGATCCGAGTGCGCCATCTCATCGGTGCGCAACTGCGCCCAGCGAATCGCCAGGGTGTCGGTATGCAGGTCGCGGGGATCCGGTGTGTCGCTCATCGTTACCTCGGTGCGGGCGGCCGGGCCGCCCCTGGTTCAGTTGGAGTTGTGCAGATCGATCACTTCGTTGTCCGCCAGGGCGCGGGTTTTTTCCCGGCTTTTCTTGGCGTCGTCGTTGCGGCGCGTTTCCAGATCGGACAGATACTGGCCGTCGATATTACCGGCCAGATAGTGGCCGTTAAATACCGAACAATCAAACTCCTCAATGCTTGCATTGCCTTCCTTGCAAGCGCTGACCAGATCCTCCAGATCCTGGTAGATCAGCTTGTCCGCGCCGATCAATTCGCAGATTTCATCGTCGCTGCGACCGTGGGCGATCAGCTCGCCGGCGGAGGGCATATCAATGCCGTACACATTGGGGAATTTCACCGCCGGAGCGGCGGAGGCGAAATACACCTTGCGGGCCCCCGCTTCGCGGGCCATCTGAATGATTTCATGGCAGGTGGTGCCGCGGACGATGGAATCGTCCACCAGCAGCACGTTCTTGCCCGAGAACTCCAGTTCGATCGCGTTAAGCTTCTGACGCACCGATTTCCGACGCTGCTGCTGGCCGGGCATGATGAAGGTGCGGCCGATATAGCGGTTCTTGATGAAGCCTTCGCGGTACTTCACGTTAAGCCGATTGGCCATCTGCAGCGCGGAGGTGCGGCTGGTGTCGGGAATCGGAATTACCACGTCGATGTCGTGGTCCGGCCATACCCGTTCCACTTTTTCCGCCAGCTTTTCGCCCATGCGCAGGCGTGCCTTGTAGACGGAAATGTCATCGATGATGGAATCCGGACGGGCCAGGTAGACCTGTTCGAAAATGCACGGGGTGAGCTTCGGCTGCTCATGGCAGGAGCGGGTATGCAGCTCGCCCTGGGCGGTGATGTAGATGGCCTCGCCGGGCGCCAGATCACGCACCAGTTGGAAGCCCAGGGACGACAGCGCCACCGATTCCGACGCCACCATGTATTCCGGGCCGTGCTCGGTCTCTTTCTTGCCGAAACAGACCGGGCGAATGCCGCGCGGGTCGCGGAACGCCAGGATGCCGTAGCCGGTGATCATCGCCACCACCGCGTAGGCGCCTTCGGCGCGTCGATGCACGGCGGCCACGGCGTCGAAGATATCGTCCGGCTCCGGGCGCAGCTTACCTTTGCCGCGCTCGTGCAACTCATGGGCGAACACGTTCAGCAGCACTTCGGAATCCGAGGTGGTGTTGATATGGCGCAGATCGGACCGGTAGAGGTGCTCGGCGAGCGCCTCGGAGTTGGTCAGGTTGCCGTTGTGCGCCAGCGTCAGGCCGTAGGGCGAGTTGACGTAGAACGGTTGCGCCTCAGCGGAGCTGGAACTGCCGGCGGTGGGGTAACGGACGTGACCGATGCCCATGTTGCCGACCAGGCGGCGCATGTGGCGGTTCCGGAACACGTCGCGGACCATACCGTTGTCCTTGCGCAGGAACAGCCGATCGCCGTCGCAGGTAACGATGCCGGCGGCGTCCTGTCCCCGGTGCTGAAGAACCGTCAAGGCGTCATAGATCGCCTGGTTGACGTAGGAGTGGCCGACAATGCCAACAATGCCGCACATTTGCGTGTCCTCTAGCCGCTGACGTTCATGAGATAAGCGATCAGATCCTGGGCGACGCGGCGGGTCCAGTCTTCCAGCATGGCGAAATGCGGGACCAGAAGCGACTCACGCCACCAGGCATCCTCGGCGAACAGATGGTGGCCCAGGGCCACCAGTACAACCACCACCAGGGCGCCGCGCAAGGCGCCGAACACCATGCCCAGCAAACGGTCGGTGCCACTCAGGCCGGTCACGCGGATCAACTCACCGAGCAGGTGGTTGATCAGCGCGCCCACCACCAGGGTGACGATGAACAACAGACCGAAGGCGACGGCCAAACGTACGCTGGGCGTCTCGATGGAATCGGCCAGGAGAACCTCCAGGGCCGGGCTGAACAGACGGGCGACGATGAACGCGGCCACCCAGGTGAGCAGGGAAAACGCTTCACGCGTGAAGCCACGACGCACACTGATGAGTGCCGAGGCGGCGATGATAAACAGAATGATGCCGTCTGCCAGAGTCATGGGCACGCGCGTGGTTAAAACAGGCCAGCGATTCTATCAGAGCACCCGGGGCGGGCACAGGGCTTTATGGGCCCCCGCTCAGGGAACAAAGGTGCGCACCAGCCCTTCCAGGGCGAAGGCCTTGTCGTCGGCGAGCCGCTGGCGCAGGGCCTCGGCCCGCTCACGCTTGATCTCCGGGCCCACGAACACGCGCTGCCAGGTGTTGCCGCCCTGCTGCACTTGCCGGTGGTAGGCGCTGTAATCGGCCGCGCGCAGGCGCGCCACCAGCGCTTCGGCGTTGGCGATGTCGCTGAAACTGGCCACTTGCACGGTGAAGCCCGGTTGCGGCGCGTCCTGGGGGGTGGACGGCTCTTCTGGCGTTGACGGCTCTTCTTCCACCGCGGGTGCCGGTTCGTCGGTGACCGGCGCCAATTCGGTGGGTGCCCCGTCAGCCACTTGCTGCTGTTCCTCGTCGATCTGGCGGTCGGTGGCGGCCTGCTCTTCCTCGCTGACCACCGGGGCGATTCGCGGCTCGCGGATTGCCGGCGCCTCCGGAATCGACATATCCAGGGCCAGGCGCACCTGCTCCGGCGTGCGCAATACCAGCGGCGCCAGAATCGCGGCCAGCAGCAGCAACAGCAGCAGGCCGATCACACGTTGGCGAGTTCGCAAATGCACCGCTAGTCTCCCTGATCCATGGCGTTCAACGCCTCGGCGACGGTATGAAAAGAGCCCACTATCAGTACCTGATCGCCGGCTTTGCTGTCGACCACGGCCTGTTCCAGCGCCGCCGCCACGCTGTCGAAGCGGCGCGCCGGGGTGCCTTCGGGCAGCGCCCGGGCCAGCCGCTCGGTATCCGCCGCCCGGCCCACCGCCGGCCGCGCCAGATACCAGTCGTCGACGTCGGCGGTGAACAACGCCACCACCGCTTCCACCGGCTTGTCGGCCATCATGCCCAGCACCAGGCGGCATCGGGCGGCCCGCACCGGCAGACGTTCGCGCAGCCGGGTCAACGCTTCCAGATTATGCCCCACGTCGAGCACGCACTGCACGCCGCGATAACGACGCACCTGGCAGCGTCCGACCAGCCCGGTAGCCGCCACCCGGTGGGGGGCGTCGTCCGCCGGCGCCATGCCGGCGGCCACCAGGGCCTGGCAGGCGGTGGCCAGGTTGTCGGCGCCCAGGCGCGGCGGCAGCGGCAAGGGGTACGAGCGCTGCCGGCCGGCGTCGCGGATCGACAGGCTGGCCTTTTCCACCTGGAATTCGTGGCCGGCGCGCAGCGGCACCGCGTTCAGGCGAGCCAGTTCCGCGTCCAGGTTGGCGGGCGCGTTGTCTTCGCCGTACACCAGCGGCCGCCCTGCCCGGCCGATGCCGAGCTTTTCCACCGCCACTTTTTCGCGGCTGTCGCCCAGCCAGTCGGTGTGGTCCAGGCCCACGGAGGTGACCACCGCCACGTCCGCGTCGATCAGATTGACCGCGTCCAGGCGACCGCCCAGGCCGACTTCCAGAATCGTCAGGTCGGCGCCGCTGTCGCGGAACAGCCGCAACGCCGCCAGGGTGGTGAATTCGAAATAGGTGAGCGCGGTGTCGCCGCGCGCCGCGTCCACCTGCTCGAACGCCGCGCACAGGGCATCGTCGTCCACCGGCCCGTCAGGCAGCGTGATGCGTTCGTTGAAGCGTTGCAGATGGGGCGAGGTGTAGACGCAGACGCGGCGACCGGCGGCCTCCGCCAGGGCGCGGGTGAGGGCCACCACCGAGCCTTTGCCGTTGGTGCCGGCGACGGTGATCACCGGCATCGGCAGGCGTGCCACGCCGAGGGCCTCGGCCACCCGGCGCACCCGCTCCAGGCCCAGCTCGATATCGCTGGGATGGAGCTTTTCAATGCGCGCCAGCCAGGCGTCCAGGCTGTCGCTCATAGTTCGGCGGGTTCGGCCAGCGGCGCCCCGGTCAGGTTGGCGAGGATGCGATGCAGGGTATCGCGCATGTGCTGACGCTCGACGATCATATCGATGGCGCCGTGCTCGAGCAGGAACTCACTGCGCTGGAAGCCTTCCGGCAGCTTCTGCCGCACGGTCTGCTCGATCACCCGGGGGCCGGCGAAACCGATCAGCGCGTTGGGCTCGGCCACATTGACGTCGCCGAGCATGGCCAGCGACGCGGACACGCCGCCGTAGACCGGATCGGTGAGCACTGAGATGAACGGCAGGCCCGCTTCGCGGAGGCGTTCCAGGGCGGCGGAGGTCTTGGCCATCTGCATCAGGGAGAACAACGCTTCCTGCATGCGCGCCCCGCCGCTGGCGGCGAAACAGACCAGCGGCGTGCGGTGTTCCAGACAGCTTTCCACCGCGCGCACGAACCGTTCGCCGACCACCGAACCCATGGAGCCGCCCATAAAGCGGAATTCAAACGCCACCGCCACCACCGGCAGGTCGTGGAGCTTGCCTTTCATGGCGATCAGGGCGTCCCGTTCCTGGGTGTCTTTCTGCGCCGCCACCAGGCGGTCCTTGTACTTTTTGGAGTCCTTGAACTTGAGCCGGTCCACCGGCGCCAGGTCGGCGCCGATTTCACTGACCGGGCCGTCGTCCAGGAACATCTTCAGCCGCTTGCGGGCGCCGACGCGCAGGTGGTGCTCGCATTTCGGGCACACTTCAAGATTGCGTTCCAGCTCCGGACGGTAGAGCACACTGTCGCAGCGCGGGCACTTGCGCCACAGACCCTCGGGAATGGTGCTGCGCCGTGTTTCCTGCGGGCGACGCACCGCGGGGAGGATCTTTTCCAGCCAGTTGTTGCTCATCAGTCGGACCTCGTACGCTCAGTGCTTGATCACTGTTTATCCATGGCGGCACGCATGTCGGCGAGAATCGCCGCCACCGCGGGGGCGATGCGATCCGGGGTATCCACATTCTCGGCGCACTGGTTGACCAGCGCACTGCCGACCACCACGCCGTCGGATACCTGGCTGACCGCCCGTGCCGATTGCGCGTCTTTGATACCAAAGCCCACGCCAATGGGCAATTGGGCAAGGTTGCGAATTGTTTCAACGCGCCGCGCCACTTCCTCCACATTGAGGCTGGCGGAACCGGTCACACCTTTCAGGGACACGTAATACAGATAGCCGCTGGCGGCGGCGGCGATGCGGCTGATCCGCGCGTCGGTGGTGGTCGGCGCGATCAGGAAGATCAGATCGACACCGCGGTTTTTGAACAGCGGCGCCACTTCCTCGCACTCTTCCGGCGGCAGATCCACCAGCAGCACGCCGTCGACGCCGGCGTGCACGCAGGCGTCGGCGAAACGCTCGTACCCCATGATCTCCACCGGGTTCAGGTAGCCCATCAGCACCACCGGCGTGCGGTCGTTGTCGCGGCGGAACTCGGTCACCATCGCCAACACGTCACGCAGGCCGGTACCGGCGGCCAGAGCCCGCTCGCAGGCCTTCTGGATCACCGGGCCGTCCGCCATCGGGTCGGAGAACGGCACGCCCAGCTCGATCACGTCGGCGCCCGCCTCCACCATGGCGTGCATCACCGGCACGGTAATCTCCTTACTGGGATCGCCGGCGGTCACGTAAGGAATCAGGGCCTTACGCTGCTGCTCCTTGAGAGAGGCGAAGCAGGCTTCAATACGACTCATATCCTTCCCCGAATTTTAAAAATGAATGCCGTCGATTTCCGCCACCGTGAGGATGTCTTTATCCCCGCGGCCCGACAGATTGATGATGATGTCCTGGTCGGCGTCCATTTGCGGCGCCAGCTTGCGGGCGTAGGCCAGGGCATGGGCGGATTCCAGCGCCGGCATGATGCCTTCGATGCGGGTCAGTTCGCGGAATGCGGCCAGCGCCTCGTTGTCGTCGGCGGACACGTAATTAACCCGGCCGATGTCCTTGAGCCAGGAATGCTCGGGGCCCACGCCGGGGTAATCGAGGCCGGCGGACACCGAATGGGTCTCGATGATCTGGCCGTTGTCGTCTTCCATCAGGTAGGTGCGGTTGCCGTGCAGCACGCCCGGGCGGCCGGCGGTCAGCGGCGCCGCGTGGCGTCCGGTTTCAATGCCGTCGCCGGCGGCTTCGACGCCGTACATAGCCACGTCGCGGTCTTCCAGGAACGGATGGAACAGGCCGATGGCGTTGGAGCCGCCGCCCACGCAGGCGACCAGCGCGTCCGGCAGCTTGCCGGCCTGCTTGAGGCTCTGTTCGCGGGCCTCGCGGCCGATCACGGACTGGAAGTCGCGTACCAGCATCGGGTACGGGTGCGGCCCGGCCACCGTGCCGATGATGTAGAAGGTGTCGTCCACGTTGGTGACCCAGTCCCGCATTGCCTCGTTCATGGCGTCCTTGAGGGTGCGCGAACCGGACGTCACCGGCACCACATTGGCTCCCAGCAGTTTCATGCGGTAGACGTTGAGACGCTGGCGGCGAATGTCCTCCTCGCCCATGAACACGTGGCATTCGAGCCCCAGGCGCGCGGCGACGGTGGCCGACGCCACGCCGTGCTGGCCGGCGCCGGTCTCGGCGATCACCCGTTTCTTGCCCATGTGCTTGGCAAGCAGCGCCTGGCCGATGGTGTTGTTCACCTTGTGGGCGCCGGTGTGGTTGAGGTCCTCGCGCTTGAGCCAGATGCGCGCGCCGCCGAGCTGCGCGGTCCAGCGCTCGGCCAGGTACAGCGGCGAGGGCCGGCCCACGTAATGGGCCAGGTCGTAGTCGAAATCGGCCTGGAACTGGGGGTCGTCTTTCAGGCGCCGGTACATGACATCCAACTCGTCGAGCGCGGCCATCAGGGTTTCGGAAACGAAGCGTCCGCCGAAGCGTCCGAAATGACCGTTCTGATCGGGGAATGCCTTGTAATCGGGCCCGTTGCTTTCAGAAGACTGTGTCACCAAATGCTCCTTGTCGTGGTGCCTGCCAGTTTGAATAGGGATCAACCGCGCGCCGCGCGCAGGAACGCGCTCACCGCGCCGGGGTCCTTGATGCCGCCCTGCCGGCGGCCGTCGACGCCGGTGACTTCGACCCCGCCGCTCACGTCCACGGCCCAGGGCCGCACCCGCCGCACCGCCTCGGCGACGTTGGCCGGGTCGAGACCACCGGCGAGTACCAGCGGCAGCGGGGGGTTGGCGGGCAGCCGGTCCCAGTCGAACCGTTCGCCGGTGCCACCGGGGACACCGGGCACGTAGCTGTCCACCAGCAAACCACGGGCGCCGGCGGCGCCGTAGCGGTCCGCCTCGGCCAGCGGATCAACGCCGTCGCGCATGCGCAGGGCCTTGATCCAGGGACGCCGGAAGCCGGCGCAGTATTGCGGCGACTCATCACCGTGGAACTGCAGCATGTCCAGGGGCACCTGCTCCAGCAACGCGGCGATCCGCTCCGGCGGCGTATCCACGAACAGACCCACGGTGGTCACGAACGGCGGCAAGGCGGCGATGATATCGGCGGCCTGGCGCGGGCTGACATAACGGGGGCTGGGCGGATAAAACACCAGGCCGATGGCGTCGGCGCCGGCGCGCGCCGCGTGGCGCCCGTCTTCCGGCCGCGTGATGCCGCAAATTTTGACCCGGGGTATGTTCATTCGTTACCTATGATAACAGACCGTGGTGTTGAGGGCGTCAATTATGGGGCATCCGCCCCGCCGCCGTCAGCCGCGTTCAGCGCGGTCAGCCAGAGCGGCCCGAGCGGCGGGCGTGGCAGCACGAAGTGCTCCGGGTAGCCGATATCCACCAGATACAGGCCGAACGGCGGCGCGGTGACGCCGCCCTTGCGGCGGTCGCGGGCGTCCAGCACCTCGCCCGCCCAGGCCGGCGGGTGTTTGCCGGCGCCGATGCTCATCAATACGCCGGCCATATTGCGCACCATGTGCATCAGGAAGGCGTTGCCCTCCACTTCCAGCACGATCAACGGGCCCTGCCGGTGAATCTCGAAACGGGTCAGGGTCTTGACCGGCGACTTGGCCTGACAGTGCACGCTGCGGTAGGACGTGAAGTCATGGGTGCCGAGTAAATAGCCGCTCGCTTCGATCATGGCGTCCACGTCCAGCGGCCGGTAGTTCCAGGTCACCTGGCGGCGGAACAGCGCCGGCGGCGCGGCGTGGTTATAAATCACATAGCGGTAGCGGCGCCGGTTGGCCTTGAACCGGGCGTGGAAATCGTCCGGTACCGGCTGCGCCCATTGCACCGAGACGTCATCGGGGAGAAAGCGGTTGGCGCCCATCATCCAGCTTTTCATGCTGCGATCCGCGTCCGAATCGAAGTGACAAACCTGGCCGGTGGCGTGCACGCCGGCGTCGGTGCGGCCGGCGCAGACCAGCGCCACCGGGTGGTCGGCCACCCGCGACAGCGCCTTTTCCAGCTCTTCCTGAACGGTGCGCACACCGGATTCCTGGGTCTGCCAACCGTGGAAGCCGGAGCCGTCGTATTCCACCGCCACTGCGATTCGCGCCATCATGTCGTCCTAGCGGTCAGCGAACATTAAAAAGGGGGCGATACCTTAAGGCATCGCCCCCCGATCCACCAGAGACGGTTATCAGCTACTCCTTGCTGTTATCAGCTTACGCGGCTGAGCAACTCCTTGGCTTCGCCCTGCTGCTCGTCGCTGCCTTCGCTGAGCACCTCATTGAGAATATCCCGGGCGCCTTCGTCGTCGCCCATGTCGATATAGGCGCGGGCCAGATCCAGCTTGGTGGCGTTTTCGTCGGTTTCACCGAGGAAGTCGAAGTCATCGTCGTCGCCGAGCATGTCGTCGCTCACCTCACTGGCCGCCGCCGGCGTCGTGGACGCCGTTTGCGGCTCGGGCTCATATTCCGGCGCCGGCGGTTCGGCGTCGTCCAGTTCCAGCGTCAGGTCGTCGAGATCGTCGCCGCCGCTGTCCGTTTCGGCGCGCGGCGCCGGCTCGTCGTCTTCCAGGCTGAGATCGTCCAGGGACAGGTCCGAGTCGTCCTCTTCCAGGGACAGATCGGCCAGTTCGTCGTCGGCCTCACGGGACGGCGCCGGGGCCGGGGCGGGTTCTTCCACACCGGTACGGTCGTCGGTCAGCGAGACGTCCAGATCGTCGAGCTCAAGGTCGTCGAAGTCTTCCAGGGCATCGTCGCCGCTGCCCGCGGCTTCGGTTTGTCCGGCCTGGGGCTCTTCGGCGTTGTCCAGCGCCGCCAGCTCGTCGTCGGTGAAGGCAACGTCGCTTTCCAGGTCGTCCTCGAGGGAAAACGACAGCCCGTCGTCATCGTTCTTCGCGTCGTTACCGTCGTCCAGCACCAGATCGTCCAGTTCCAGCGGCGTTTCGTCGCGAAGATTACGGGTTTCCGGTTCTTCGTCCTCGAGGGTGAAATCAAAATCATCCAGCTCAAGGCTGTCGTCGTCTTGCTCGGATTGTTCGCGGTCGGCCGCGAAGCCGGCCACGGCTCCGGCGCCCGCCGCGGCGGCGGTGTGGGCGTACTGATCGGAGCTGTCGTCGGGCTGGTCCGACAGATCGGACGCCAGATCCAGTTCCAGATCGTCCAGGGACAGCTCGTCGTCATCGGCGCCGGTTGACGCCACATAGTTGTTGTCGCCGTAGTCGTGTTGGCCCGGGTCGCCGCCCAGCCGCTTGATGGCGGCGTCCACCGCCGGGCTGGTGCCGGCGAACGCGGTCGCCTGCTGCTGGAAGCCGCGCTCGTCATTGCTCTCGTGCAGCAGCTCCAACAGGCGAATCTTCAGGTCGCCGCGCTCCGGCGCCTGGTTGATTTCATTGCGCAGGAAATCCACCGCCTGGGGGTACTGGCCGTACGCCACGTAGACGTCGGCCCGCTCCATCGGATCCATCTGATCGTCGGCGAGATCCTCTTCCAGATCAGCGTCGTCGTGATCGGCGGCGCCGGCGATCACCGGGGCCTCGAAATCATCGCCAAAGCCGTCGTCGTGGTCCGCGCCCTGCTCGTCATCGACCTCGCCCTGACGGCGGCGCAGCGCCAGCAGCAACAAAAGCAGCAACACCGCGAGAGCGGCGCCGACATACAGCAGGTTGTCGCGGATCAGAGCGAGGATGCCGCCGCCGGCATCGGTCTGGTCGGCGGCGGCCTGATCGGAGCCCGCGTCATCAAGGGTGGCGGGCTCCGGTTTCTCGGGCGGTGTTACCGTGCTGGCAAGGTCATCGCCACCGCCGCCCTGGTCCGGTGGTGTCTGACCACCGCCGTCTTGTCCGGGGGCGCCCAAGGCCAGCGCGTCGTCATCATCGCTGGCGGCGGCCGGTGCGTCATCGCCATCACCTTCGCTACCAGCCTCATCGGCGGGGTCGACGTCAGCGGTGTCCGCCGGCTGGGGCTCTTCCAGTAACGCCGGATCCACTTCCACGTCCTGTTCTTCGCGAAGCCGGCGCAGCTCCGCCTGCAGCGCGGCAATTTTCTCGCTGCGCAATTCCAACAGCTGCTGGCCGGTGCTCACCTGTTCATCAAGCGCGTCGAGGCGGCTGCGCAGCTCGCTGTTCTCACGCTTCAACCGATCCAGGTTTTCATCGCGAATCGCCAGCTCGTTTTGCAGCGCGGCGGTATCCGCATCACCGCTGGGACCGCCGGTGGCATCGCCATCGCGCACGCCGCCCTCGCTGTCCGGGCTCACCAGGGTGACCTGGCCCTGGCCGTCGTCACCGCCGGCCACTTGATCGCCGCGGTCACGGCCGGTGGCGTCAATCGGTGCCCGCTGCGGTTGCCCGGCGGCGGGCTCCGAACGCATGTCACGCCATTCGCGGTTCTGCGACGCCACCTGGGACAGGGCTTCGCGGCTGGACAAACGGCGAACCTGCTGCTCAGAGGGGATACGCAGTACCGCGCCCTCGCGCACCAGATTGACGTTGTCGTTGATAAAGGCGTCCGGATTGCTGTCCTGGATCGCCAGCATCATCTGTTGCACGGACACGTCCGTGGCCGGACGCTGCTGCTGGGCGATGCGCCACATGGTGTCGGAGGGGCGCACCCGGTAGGTGGCCTCGCTCGGCGTGTCGCCATCGCGAGCGGCCACATCACCACTGTCCGCCGGTGCTTCAGGCGCCGGGCGGCTTTGCGGACGCGTCGCCGGCTCGGCGGAACGCCGCGGCGTCGGTTCGGACCGGGTCTCTGGCCGGATAGCCGGACGTGGAGAGGGTTCCGACACGGCGGGTTGCAGGCTGCCGCCGCCGTCGTCGTAGCTCGGCGGGTCGAGAAGAACGGTGTATTCCCGCATCAGGCGGCCGGTCGGCCACAGGAATTCCACCAGGAAATTAAGATAGGGTTCACGCACCGGTTGCCGGGAGCGAATGTGCAGCACGCCGGTATTGCCGGTGACGTCCACTTCGAACTTAAGATCGTTGAGGAAATAGCCGCGATCCACACCGGCGGCGTCGAACGCCTCCTGCGTGGCCAGGTTGGCGAGAATCTCGTCTTCGGACAAACCGCCCAGATTGTGCAGTTTCACGGTCATGTCCAGCGGCTCGTTTAAATACGAGTTCAGCTCGTACTCACCCACCCCCAGTGCAGCCGCCAGCCCGGGCGCCATGGTCGCCAGAGCGATAAAGCCTATCCCAAGTTTTCGGAGCATTGATCGAACCCTTTACTTATTATCTTTCCCCGCCCTCTCAGCCGGCAGGCCGCCAAATTATCCCGATGCGGTCTTTGATTGCCAAGAATCGCTATCGGGGATTGTGCAGGAAATTACACCGGACACCTAGAAACTGCGTCACATAATCTCGGTAAGTATCCATTACAGATAGTCTTTTAGCAACTTCTCGACCAGCAGTACCGCGTTGTACGCGGCGCCGGTTTTAATGTTATCGGCCACCGTCCAGAAGCTTAAATCGCCCTGCCCGTCGATGTCCTCGCGAACCCGTGCAATTCTTACGCCGAGATCGGCGCGGATTTGCCGGACCGGAGAGGCGCCGTCGGCTTCGTCATCGGCGTCCAGTTGCAGGCCCGGGGCGTCCCGCCAGCAGGCTTCGGCCTGGGCCAGCGTGATCGGCACGGTGCCCTGCACCACCACCGTCTGCGACAGACCATGAAATACCGGCACCTGGACGCAGCTGACGTCCACCGCCAAATGCGGCTGGCCCAGCACCCGGCGCGCCTCCAGCATCACTTTCAATTCTTCGCTGGTGTAGCCGTTGTCTTGCCGGCGACCGGCCATCGGCAACATATTGAATGCGTACTGGGACTCCGGCCCTTCACTGGCCTCCAGGCCGTTGAGCAGGCGTGCGCTCTGGCGGGCCAGGCGTTCCACGCCGACCCGTCCGGACGACGAGGCGCTCTGCATCTGTGTCACCGTGACCCGGGCCAGATCCCCCAGCGCCATCAGCGGCTTGAGAGCCAGCAATAATTGCACCGTGGCGGCATCGGCGGCGGCCACCAGGTTGCGTTCGCGGGCGGCGCCGAGCTGTTCGTCGTTCACCCCCGCGACCAACAAAGGCACGTCGGGTTCGTAGCGGAACGCCGGTGACAGATCCAGAACCAGCGCGCCGGCGTCGGCGGCGCGCGGCGCCAGTTCCTGGGACACCGCCGCGCCGGCGGCGAACACCGCCAGTTGCACCCGTGAGAAATCGAAATCCTGGGCCTTTTGCACCTGCAGGGATTTCTTGTCCACGCGCAGGCTTTTGCCCTCACTGTTTTCCGAGGCCAGAACGAACAACTCGCCCACCGGCAGATCCCGATGGGCGAGTTGTTCGAGAATGGCCTCGCCCACCAGACCGGTGGCGCCCACCAGGGCGAGGTCAATACTCATCAGTGCTCCAACAAAATACGCAGCATCCGGCGCAGCGGTTCCGCGGCGCCCCACAACAACTGGTCGCCAACGGTGAAGGCGTTGAGGAATTCACCGCCCATATTGAGTTTGCGCAGGCGTCCCACCGGCACGGTCAGAGTGCCGGTCACCGCCGTCGGCGTCAGGTCACGCAGGGTCGCCTCTTTCTCGTTGGGGACCACTTTCACCCAATCGTTGGCCTGGCCGATAAGATCATAAATCTCGTCCAGGGGCACGTCCTTCTTGAGCTTCACGGTCAGCGCCTGGGCGTGGCAGCGCATGGCGCCGATGCGCACGCAGGTGCCGTCCAGGGGAATCGGCTGGGCGCCACGACCGAGAATCTTGTTGGTCTCCGCCTGGGCTTTCCACTCTTCCTTGCTCTGGCCGTTTTCCATTTCCTTGTCGATCCAAGGCAGCAAAGAACCGGCCAGCGGGAAACCGAAGTGTTCGTGCGGCAGCGCATCGCCGCGCATGGTGGCGGCCACCTTGCGGTCGATGTCGAGGATGGCGCTGGCCGGGTTGGCCAGTTCCGAAGTCACGTCACCGTGGATGGCGCCCATCTGGGCGATCAGCTCACGCATGTGCTGGGCGCCGGAACCGGACGCGGCCTGGTAAGTCTGGGCGCTGGCCCATTCCACCAGGTCGGCGTTGAACAGGCCGCCCATGGCCATCAACATCAGGCTCACGGTGCAGTTGCCGCCGACGAAATCGCGGGTGCCCTTGTCCAGGGCCTGGTCGATCACCTTGCGGTTGACCGGATCGAGCACGATAACGCTGTCCTCGGACATGCGCAGGGCCGAAGCGGCATCGATCCAATAGCCTTTCCAGCCGGCTTCGCGGAGCTTCGGGTACACCTCGTTGGTGTAGTCACCGCCCTGGCAGGTGACGATCACATCCAGTGCTTTCAGTTCGTCCACGCTTTTGGCGTCGCCCAGGGGCGGAATGTCCTTGCCCACGTCCGGGCCGGGCTGGCCCACCTGGGAGGTGGAGAAAAACACCGGTTCGATGTCCTTGAAATCATCTTCCGCGCGCATGCGGTCCATCAATACGGAACCGACCATGCCGCGCCAGCCGATAAAACCGACTTTATTCATTGAGACGAATCTCCTGAAAGGCTGCCGCCTTTCTCTATGAATGGATAGCTACTTGTGTCGCTTGCTCGTTCAGCGGGGCTCAGACGCCGGCCAGTGCCTCGGCCACGGCGGAACCCATTTCCCCGGTGCTGACTTGCCGGGTGCCCTCGGTGTAAATATCACCGGTCCGCAGACCTTGATCCAGGACCTTTTCCACCGCCGCTTCAATGGCGTCGGCCACGTCGTCGCGCTGCAGGCTGTAGCGCATCAACATGGCCAGCGACATGATCGTGGCCAGCGGATTGGCGATGCCCTGGCCGGCGATGTCCGGCGCGGAACCGTGGCAGGGCTCGTAGAGACCTTTGCGGTTTTCGTCCAGGGACGCGGAGGGCAGCATGCCGATGGAGCCGGTGAGCATGGCGGCTTCATCGGACAGGATGTCACCGAACAGGTTACCGGTGACAATCACATCGAATTGTTTGGGGGCGCGCACCAACTGCATGGCGGCGTTGTCCACGTACATATGGGAAAGCTCGATCTCCGGGTAGGCCTTGGCCTCCTCGGTGACCACCTCTTTCCACAGCTCGGTGACTTCCAGCACGTTGGCTTTGTCCACCGAACAAACACGCTTGCCACGCTGCATGGCCAGGTCGAAGGCGACCCGGGCGATGCGCTTCATTTCCGATTCGGAATAGACATAGGTGTTGAAGCCGACCCGTTCGCCGTTCTCTTCCTTGATGCCACGCGGCTGACCGAAATAAATGCCGCCGGTGAGCTCGCGCACGATCAGGATATCCAGCCCCGACACCACCTCCGGCTTGAGGCTGGAGGCCTCCGCCAGTTGCGGAAACAGGATCGCCGGGCGCAGATTGGCGAACAGCCCGAGCGAAGAGCGCAGGCGCAGCAGGCCGCGCTCGGGGCGTTTATCCCGTTCGATATTGTCCCACTTGGGGCCGCCGATGCTGCCGAACAGAATAGCGTCGGCGCGGCGCGCCTTGGCCAGCGTACTCTCGGGCAGCGGGTCGCCCTCGGCGTCATAGGCCGCGCCGCCCACCAGCGCGTGGTCCAGCTGGATATCCAAATCGAAACGCTTCTGCGCGGCCGTCAGCACGCGCAGCGCCTCGTCGACGATTTCCGGGCCGATACCATCGCCCGGCAACACCAGGATACTGCTCATTCACATTCCTTAAGGTTTCAAACCCGTTTAAAACCGGGTTTCGTCATACACATTCATAACGCCGCTGCCCTGAGGCACCAAGACGGCGCTGTAGCGTTTGTCGCCTTCGCCTTCGTCGACCAGGATCCGGTAGTCGCGATCGGCTTCGAACTGGTGCGTCAGAATACCGAAGCGCAGGATGCCCTGGTGGTCGGCGAAAATTTCCACACTGTGTTCCCCGGGCTCCACCAACACCCGCTGCTCGCCGCCTTTCTCGGCCAGCCGTTCACCGTCCACTTTAAAAATGGCCACGGTGCTCTCGCCGGCGCCGGGCATTTGCCAGCCGCTGCTTTCCTCGTTACTGCCCAGCGCACTCTCGATGCTCAGGCGAGCTTTCGGGTCATCTTCGCCGGGCGGGTGGTACATGGCGGTGCGGGTACAGCCAGTGACCGCCAGGGCCATCACCAACAACAGGCCTGCGCTGCGAATGATCATCCTATCTCCTCGCTTTATTGCTTTTGCGGCTCCTGGAAGATCCAGGGCTCGGCGGCCACACGGCGGCGTTCGTACTCGCGAATCGCGTCGCCCTGCTGCAAGGTCAGGCCGATTTCGTCCAACCCGTTGAGCAGGCAGTGCTTACGAAATTCATCGATCTCGAAACCGATCGCCTCACCGTCCGGGGTAACCACCTGCTGATTTTCCAGATCAATGGTGAGCTGGAAACCGGGGCTTGCCGCTTCGGCCTTGAAAAGCCCGTCAACGGTAGCTTCCGGCAACACAATCGGCAACAGGCCGTTTTTGAAGCAGTTGTTATAAAAAATATCCGCGTAGCCCGGCGCGATGATGGCGCGGAAGCCGAAATCCATCAGCGCCCAGGGGGCGTGCTCGCGGCTTGAGCCGCAACCGAAATTGCGGCGCGTGAGCAGCACGCTGGCGCCCTGGTACTGCGGCTGATTAAGCACGAAGTCCGGGTTTTTCAGGCGTTGTTCGTTGTCCTGGCCGGGAAAGCCCTCGTCCAGATAGCGCCATTCGTCGAACAGATTGGGGCCGAAGCCGGTCCGTTTGATCGACTTGAGAAACTGCTTGGGAATGATCTGGTCGGTGTCCACATTGGCCCGATCGAGCGGCGCCACCAAACCGGTGTATTTCACGAATTGTTCCATGTTACCGCTCCTAAGCCGTCTGGTCCGCCGGGGCGAGATCCCGAATATCCACGAAATGACCGGCCACCGCCGCCGCCGCGGCCATCGCCGGGCTCACCAAATGAGTACGCCCGCCATTGCCCTGACGTCCCTCGAAATTGCGGTTCGAGGTGGACGCGCAATGCTCGCCGGGCTGCAGCCGATCCGGGTTCATCGCCAGACACATGGAACAGCCGGGCTGGCGCCATTCGAAACCGGCCTCGATAAAGATTTTATCCAGGCCTTCTTTCTCGGCCTGCTGTTTGACCAGGCCGGAACCGGGCACCACCAGCACCTGCTTCACGGAATCCGCCTTTTTGTGGCCCTTGGCCACCTGGGCGGCGGCGCGCAGGTCCTCGATGCGCGAGTTGGTGCAGGAACCGATAAACACCCGGTCGAGCTTGATGTCGCTG